>JBLHNB010000011.1:0-83621 GCA_047621305.1 Alteromonadaceae bacterium
TTAACTCCCTTTGATTACATCGCTCATTGTCTTGAAAAGCTTAGCGGTGAGGTCGATGAAAATACGATAGAAGCTATGCTACCTTGGAATGTAAAACTGGGCTAGGTGTGTTTAGCGAGACGTTCACCATTTATCTAACATTCAGCATAATATAACTCACCTCTATCACAGCGTCTTTGCTGCTTAGTTATTCATGCTGTACTTCATATCTATCGACATGATGAGTTCCTTTTACCACTCCCATTAAGGGATATAAATATTACAGCATATAGCTAGATTGAAGTGTATAGCCAATGATGCTGATTAATTATGATAACTAACGAGGCTGTATAATTAACTTCTTTTACTTTTTTGATATTTACACTCGAACGATAATGGAGAGTTTTGCAATGAATATTGATGGTCTAACTTTTTTACAAGTTCTGTTCTGGTATTCATCACAAATTTAACTAACTCGTTATACGCAACAAGTATATCGCCTTTGCGAAGTTCTTTATGATAAACAGCAATAATATCTTTCAATTGCTTATTTTTATAAAAATACTTAAATTATTCATTAACTTACATAAATTAGCATCAAATGCTAATTCGTATTACATGAAAGCGAGAATATTTTCTTTTTACCTACTTAAAAACAGGAAAACGGCTCCTGAGAGCCGTTTGTATCGTTTGTTGTTTACTATTAAGTGATTATTGTTAATTACAAGGTTTTTTCAAATAACTTATAAATACGTCGATATTCATTTAACCATGAACTTGGTTGGACAAAACCATGAGGTTCTACGGGATAAATAGCAGTTTCAAAGTCTTGTTTCTCAAGTTCAATTAAACGCTGTACTAAGCGTACCGTGTCTTGAAAAAAGACATTATCATCCACCATAGGCGCGTTAATTAATAAGGGTTTTGCTAACCCTTCAGCAAAATAAATAGGTGAACTGCGCTCGTAAGCAATAGCATCATCTGCAGGCGTATTTAATATGTTTGAGGTATAACCATGATTGTAATATGCCCAGTCTGATACCAAACGAATTGCCGAGCCTGATTGGAATAAATCAGGTTGAGTGAACATTGACATCAAGGTTAAAAATCCGCCATACGAACCGCCGTAAGTGCCCACGCGGTCACGGTCTACATTGGCATTTTCAACTAACCAATTAACACCATCGCCCATATCTTCCACTTCGGGTTTACCCATGTGACGATAAATAGCGGTTCGCCAATCGCGCCCATAACCCGCAGATGCACGGTAATCCATATCAATAACCACATAGCCTTGTTGTACTAACATGCTATGAAACATATATTCGCGAAAATACCCTGACCAACCTAAATGAGAATTTTGTAAATAACCTGCGCCATGCGTAAACATTACCGCTCGATTTTTCTCTGTTGTTTTATCGAAATTTTTCGGTAGGTAAACACGAGAATAAACAGGATCATCTTGATATGACGAGGGGATAGCAACAACACTCGGTGCGACCCAAGGCATACTTAAAAACTTGTCAGATACTGTATGGGTAAGGCGCAAGGCAGTAGCACTATCTTCAAGGTTTTTTACATAAAGTTCTGGCGGCATAGTGACTGTTGAATGTTCAATCAGCAGTTTTGACTCATCAGGGCTTAATGAATAGTCATTCATGCCACCTAAATCCGTTAACGCGGTGATATTTCCAGACATAACATTTGCTTGATAAATTTCAAAAATACCTGGGTGTTTTTTATTGGCCTTAAAAACAAAGCGCGACTTGTCTTTTGTTAACGTGACATCGCTAATCTCAAATTGACCATGGGTTAGTTGTTTAGCTTTCCCTGTTAAACTTTTCACATAAAGGTGTGAATAGCCGGTTTCTTCAGAAAGGTAATAAAGTTCATTACTATTAGAGTTGTCACTTGAGTTACCACCATCTAACCAACCAAATTCATTAAAACTCCAGTTGATCCATGCATCATCATGTAAACGGTGTTGTGTCTGTAATTTATTTTCCAATAAGTTAACCGTCGTTAACCAGCGGTCTTTGTTATCCCATGCTTCTAATAATACGGCAACTTGCTTACCATTTTCATGCCATTGAATAGAGTCATTAGCTTGCATTACATGAATATTACGTGGTGATTTTTTAGACTGGTATGACTTACCATCACGCTCGTGATTTTCTTTTTTAACGCTCGCCAGTACATCTTCGTCAAACCCGGGTAAGGTTTCATAAGTTAACGGGAATTGTTGGCCTGATTTTAAATCGAGCAAGATCAATTCTTCACTATATTGGCGATTATTTGCTACTCGCGCTCGTACTTCTTGTGCTTTAACATGACCATCTTTAGCAATATAGTTCGGCATAATATCGCTGTCTTGACGGTTTGACTTATTACTGGCAAGACTAACAATTAGTTTATCTCCATTAGGTGATAAACTTGCGTGCACAATTTCTTTATCCGCCCCTAAAATAAATTCACTTTGGGTAATGCTGGAGTTGTGCGCTTTAAGCTTTTCTTTTTGATCTTTTCGTAAGGTTTTATTTCTTGCTTGTAGCGCTACATAGTTGATCAGTTGCTCTTGCTCATTCGCAATATAACTTTTCGCTATTTCAGCCACTTCATCAACTAATTTTAGGTTAGCTAACTCTTTAATTTGGTTGTTAGATAAATTATGTTCAAAAAATTTATTAGCGACACGGTAAGCAACATTGCCATTGTTTAAAAACATCACTGAATTTTCATCAGCCGAGGTATTAGTTAATTGTTGCACTTGTCCTGTTTTAACATTTTTAACAAAAACATTACCTTTAAAACTATAAGCTTCCTGGCTGCCTGCATTATTAAGTTGCGCGCCATTATCACTTACCGTATGTAACTCTGCTAGATTCACTTTAGCGGCACTTTTTTCAGTAAGTGTTTGACGGTATAAATCGCTAACCGGACTACCTTCACGTTTTTGCTGATAGAAAATACTCTGACTATCATCTCCCCAATACCAAGCTTGTGCAGAACGCCCCATCCAGTCAGGATCTGACATGATTTGTTCTAAGGTTATTTTCACATCACCATTGACACTAAAATTTTGTTTTGGGGATACTTTTTCAACTACAGCCGTATGCTTTTCTTGCACAATAATAGGAGCAATATTATTTGCATAGTTATTATCTAGAATAGACTTCGCTGTTTGCTCACCTGTTGTACTAACACAGGCCGCTAAAGAAAAACTAATCGCGACAGCTAATAAATTTATTTTCATGGGGATAAAGGCTTATTGTTATCATTTTTTTAGAGAGTAGAAGTTATACTGAACCATTAACAAACTTGCAATACGATCATTAAAATAAACATTTAATAGATAAACTGCTATAATCTCGCGCCACAGTTTTTAGAACCATTTAAAACTGTGGGAGCCATTTTAGTTATCACTTGAGTATATTATGAATCTATCCATCGAAAAGCAGTTGTTCGAACACCCTAAATACTGGGCTGAATGTTATGGAACAGCGCCCTTTTTACCTATGTCTCGTACCGAAATGGACGAACTAGGTTGGGATAGTTGCGATATTATTTTAGTGACCGGTGATGCTTATGTTGACCATCCCAGCTTTGGTATGGCAATTATTGGTCGTATGCTCGAGTCACAAGGCTTTCGTGTCGGTATTATTTCCCAACCACCATGGCAAAATAAAGATGCTTTTATGGCATTAGGTCAACCCAATTTATTTTTTGGCGTGACCGCCGGTAATATGGACTCAATGATCAATCGTTATACGGCAGAGCGAAGAATGCGTCATGATGATGCTTATACGCCTAACGACGAAGGTGGCAAGCGTCCTGATCGCGCAGTAACAGCTTATACTCAACGCTGTAAAGAAGCCTATAAAGGTGTTCCTATTATTATTGGTGGTATTGAAGCCAGTTTACGCCGTATTGCCCACTACGACTATTGGTCTGACAAAGTACGTCAATCGGTTTTATTTGATTCCAAAGCCGACCTTTTAGTTTACGGTAATGCTGAACGTCCATTAATTGAAATTGCCCATCGAATTGCCAATGGCGAAGATGTTAAAAATATAACGGATGTCCGCGGTAGTGCCTTTTTAGCCAGCCAAGTGCTGCCAAACTGGAAAGGCATAGATTCACGTTCTATTGATAGACCGGGGAAAATTGACGCTATTATCAGCCCCTATCAAGAAATAACATCTTCAGACTGTGCTAAAAGTGAAAATGATGGCGATAATGACAATTTCATTGATGCCACAAAAGACATCACTAAAACCGCACAAGTTATAGAATTATTACCTGCCAGTGGTTCAAAAGTCGAAAGCCTTAGAAATAAATCGTGGGCCGAAAAAAAGAAGCCATGGGAAACCACTTATATTAATTTGCCCACATTTGAGCAAGTACGTGATAACAAAGTACTATATGCACATGCTTCGCGTATTTTTCATCAAGAGGTAAATCCAACCTCAGCTAAACCCTTAGTACAACGCCATGGCAACCGACTTATTTGGTTAAACCCACCAGCGATACCACTAACAGAAAGTGAAATGGACGGTGTTTTTGGTTTACCTTATCAACGTGTACCTCACCCAAGTTATGGCACAGCAAAAATACCTGCTTATGACATGATTAAAACGTCGGTTAATATTATGCGTGGCTGTTTTGGAGGTTGTACTTTTTGCTCGATTACTGAACATGAAGGCCGGATTATCCAAAGTCGTTCACAGCAATCAATTTTAGATGAAATTAAAGATATTCAACTAAAAGTGCCTGGATTTACCGGAGTGATCTCAGATTTAGGTGGTCCTACCGCCAACATGTATCAGCTGCGTTGTAAAAGCGCAAAAGCGGAAGCAACCTGTCGTAAACCTTCTTGTGTATGGCCAACAATTTGTGGTCATTTAGATACCGACCATACGCCCACAATCGAGCTTTATCGCGCTGCTCGTAAATTACCGGGGATTAAAAAAGTACTGATCGCTTCCGGTGTACGTTACGATTTAGCGATACAAGATCCTGAATATGTTAAAGAATTAGCTACTCATCATGTTGGAGGTTATTTAAAAATAGCGCCTGAACATACCGAAGAAGGCCCACTTAATAAAATGATGAAGCCGGGAATGGGTAGTTACAACAAGTTTAAAGAAATGTTTAACCATTACTCAAAGCTTGCCGGTAAAAAGCAATATCTTATCCCTTATTTTATTTCAGCGCATCCGGGCACAACCGATTTAGACATGGTTAACTTAGCGCTGTGGCTAAAAGAGAATGATTTTAAGCTTGATCAAGTACAGAACTTTTATCCGTCGCCTTTAGCGAATGCGACCACTCTTTATCATACTGAAATTGATTCTTTACGTAATGTTAAAAAAGACAGTGCCCGTGTTGAAGTTCCTAAAGGCACCATTCAACGTCGCTTACATAAGGCGATATTACGTTATCACGATCCTGCTAACTGGGGCATTATTCGTGAAGCGCTAACTAAAATGGGTTTAGCACGTAAATTAATTGGTTCAAAGCCCGAGTGTTTAGTACCTCACGAGACCCGTAGCGAAAAGGAACAACAACACTACAAAAAAGACGGTAAAGGTAAAAATAATGCCAAAGGCAATAAAACCTCACCTGGACAAAAAACAGCTGAAGCTAAAAAGCCTTATGGTAAAAAACCCGTATTTGGCTCTTCACCTAAAGCTGCTGACAGGGGAAAACAGGGCTTAACACGTTTTTCTGATGATCAGTTTAATGACCGTAAACCAAAAAAGCCTTTTGGCAGAAAACCTAAATAATATCGAGCCGAACCACTAAGATATATCTTTTCAATGGGAGATATATTTAAAGTAATATATTAATTGAAAGTGATATTTAATCACTTTCAATTAATTCAGATCTTTATTTATTGTATAAAATACTAAATTTGCTACAAGGCTAAGCATTAACCGAGCATTCGTTAATCATTAACCAATAACTCTGTTCTTATCTTACATCTTCTCTGTCACATGGTTTAAAATCTCGCTATAATATGCACCATTATTTATCTACACTTTAAATTCCTATGCTAACAGCGAATAACATTACCCAACAGTTTGGTGCTAAACCTCTTTTTGAAAATATTTCACAAAAATTTGGCGGTGGTAACCGTTATGGTTTGATCGGAGCCAATGGCTGTGGCAAATCTACGCTAATGAAAATTTTAGGTGGCGACTTAGAGCAAACCTCAGGCAATGTTAGCCTTGATACAGGTGAACGCTTAGGTAAATTGCGCCAAGATCAATTTGCTTTTGAGCATTACAGCGTTATTGATACCGTGATCATGGGTCATACCGAGCTATGGGCAATAAAAGAAGAGCGTGACCGTATTTATGCTCTGCCTGAAATGAGTGAAGCCGATGGCATGAAAGTTGGTGATTTAGAGTCTGAATATGCTGAAATGGACGGTTACAGCGCAGAGTCTCGTGCTGGTGAGTTATTAATGGGTGTCGGTATTGCTGTTGAACAGCACTACGGTTTAATGAGTGAAATAGCGCCTGGTTTTAAACTTCGTATTTTACTTGCACAAGCACTTTTCTCAAATCCAGATATTTTATTACTTGATGAGCCAACCAACAACTTGGATATTCACACCATTCAATGGCTTGAAGAAATACTTAATGCCCGCGAATCAACGATGATCATCATTTCCCATGATAGACATTTTCTCAACAGTGTTTGTAGTCATATGGCTGATTTAGATTACGGTGAATTACGTGTTTATCCCGGTAATTATGACGAATATATGTTAGCTGCTACACAAGCACGTGCCCGTTTAATGGCTGATAACGCCAAAAAGAAAACACAGATTGGTGAACTTCAAGCTTTTGTTGCCCGCTTTTCAGCAAACGCCTCAAAAGCAAAACAAGCAACATCTCGAGCGAAACGTATCGATAAAATTCAGCTTGAAGAAGTAAAAGCATCAAGTCGTACTAACCCATTTATTCGCTTTACCCAAGAGAAAAAATTGTTCCGTAATGCTTTAGTTATTGACCAATTAAATAAAAGCTTTGGTGAGGCACACATCCTAAAAGACATTTCATTGTTAGCTGAAGTGGGCGAACGTATCGCTATTATTGGTGAAAATGGTATTGGTAAAACCACTTTCTTGCGTACATTAATGAATGAAGTAGGTTATGAACCTACCTCTGGTGAATATACTTGGTCTGAAAACGTTAATATTGGGTATTACGCTCAAGACCACGAATACGAATTTGAAACCGATATGAACTTATTTGAATGGATGAGCCAATGGCGTCAACCAACAGATGATGAACAAGCGGTTCGCGGTTATTTAGGACGTCTACTTTTCTCTGCCGATGACATTAAAAAGTCAGTTAAAGTATTATCTGGTGGTGAAAAAGGCCGGATGTTATTTGGTAAATTAATGATGCACAACCCAAATACTTTATTACTTGACGAACCAACCAACCACATGGATATGGAATCAATTGAGTCGTTAAACATGGCATTAGAGCAATATGAAGGGACTTTATTTTTTGTCAGTCATGACCGCGAATTTGTTTCAACCATTGCCACGCGCATTATTGAAATAACAAAAGACGGTTATACTGACTTTGCTGGTACCTATGATGAATACTTAGCAAGCCAAGTATAACCTTGTTTAGCGGTTAAGATATAGAGAATGCCACTCCTCAAAAACAGCCTAACTGTCAGGCTAATTTTGAGGAGATAAATATTGAAACTACCGTAAGTCTTTATCAAGTTATTCGGATAATCTATTCGATAATTTACTCATCCATTTATTTACTTGTCCATTTATTAACAATGAGGGAATTCCTTTGCTCAGTTATCGTCACGCCTTCCATGCTGGAAACTTCGCCGATGTTTTAAAGCATTCAGTATTAACTTTAACGCTTGAATATATGGTACGTAAAGAGAAAGGCTTTTATTATATAGACAGTCATTCAGGCGCTGGCATGTATTCACTAGAAGAAGAGTACGCGCAAAAAACAGGTGAATACAAAGACGGTATTGCCAAAATTATTACAGCTACTGATCTTCCAGCAGCCCTTGCACCTTATGTTGACCTGATAAAATCATTAAACACCCCGAATGAATTAAGCCTATACCCTGGTTCACCTGGCATAGCTAAAGCAATTGTTCGCCGGCAGGACAGTTCTCATTTATTTGAGTTACATTCAACCGATATTGAACATTTAACCACTTTTTGTCAGCGCTGGCATAAGTCACACGTAAAACAATCAGATGGTTATCAGGGCGTATTAAGTTTAGTGCCTCCTCCTTCTCGTCGCGCCATAGTTTTAATCGATCCTCCTTATGAGTTAAAAGAAGATTATCAAAAAGCGGTTAAAACGATTGTTCAAGCGTACAAAAAATTTGCAACGGGTACCTATATTCTTTGGTACCCTGTGGTAAAGCGTGAACTCGTTATTAAGATGGCGGATGATTTTACCCGTAGCGATATAAAAAACGTCCTACAAGTTGAATTTTGTCAAAGCCCAGATAGTGAGGAATATGGAATGACAGGCACAGGGTTGTTTGTTGTTAATCCACCATGGCAACTGACTCAGCAACTAGAGAGTATCTTACCGTATTTAAAAGCAAAACTAGGTCAAGAACATTCAAGTTATTCATTAACACAACTTGTTGATGAATAAATAAAAGGTCTATTCTATACCCGCTTGTATTACGTTTGCATTGATGGGTATAGAATAACAAACCTATCACCACACCAGTAATATGCCAAAGGTAGCAAGTACAACACCAGAGATTTTTTCGATGACATAGATCCACTTTGACAAATGTTGTTTTATACGCTTTTGACCGACAAGTAGTGAAAGTAAAATATCCCATAATAAAACCATCGAACACATCCACAGCGCATACCAACTTTTTGTAAATAACGTTGTCTGTACAGAAACCATAACCGTAAATAAAGACAAGTAAAAAATGACATTTTTTGGGTTTAAAAATCCGGACAAAAAACCTTTAATAAAATCAGTAAGCACACTTAATTCACCAACATATTCATTCTTCTTTTGTTCTACTTCAAGCACTATTTTAGGTGCTTTTATTAAACGATAACCAAGAAACACCAAGTAAGCCCCACCAGTATATTTTAAGAAGAGTAGTAAGCCTTGAAATGATTTAATCACTTCCAAGCCTAAAACTGCAATCACTAAATAAATCGCGTTAGCACAAGTAATACCTAGGCAAACAAAAATAGCATGGCGAAGTGGCTTTTTTAATGCGGTTTGTACCACAATAAAAAAATCAGGCCCAGGACTAAGTAAAGCTAGAAAATGGGCCGACGCTAATAATAAAAATTCCATGATGGTTTCTCAGTAGTCAAAGAAAGTATTATCGGGAATATACGCGAGCGTTTATTGTATAAAATTGAGTTGGTATTCTTTAGGGGTCACTGTTGTGAAGGATTTAAAATAGCGATGAAAGTGGCTTTGATCAAAAAAACCACATTCAAATACGACATCAGCAATTGATGCTTGTTGCTGTAACAATATTTTTGCTTTTTCTATGCGGTAATTCATCCGATAAACATGCGGTGTAACCCCTACTTCCGCTTTAAAACGTCTCAATAAGGTATATGGATTTATTAAATAATTTTGTGCAAAGCTATTAAGAGTTATATCCTCATTTAAACGAGAAGATAATAGGGTTTTCAGGGTATTAACGCTTTTTCCTGTTTGTTTTGTTAGTTGTTTAACTGCTCTTTTAGTTAACAGCTTAGTTATTTGGCTGTTATTTTTAATCATCATGCCAAATAATTTATGGAGAAATGAAACCACCATTTGCTCTTTTTCTAGCAAAAACAAGTCCTGCATATAAGATTGCATCATGTTGATATACGCTTCATATAGCCCTTTATTTTTAAGCAGAACTAAATCCGCAGGTATAAAAGTTGTCGTTGGAAATAGTGACGCTTGTATCTGCATACACCAATCGGTATCTAAATAAAGCATATAATAGCTACGTGGCGTTTCTTGCAACGGATTACAATAATGTAGCGTATCAGGGTTTATAATGGCTAAAGCATTTTTTTTTAATAACGCTTCTTGTCCCGATACATTATAGAGCACCTCGCCGTTATCAATAGCACCAATACTAAAGGTTGAATGCATGTGTGCTTTATAATGACGTCCACTGTTTTGGCTATAACGACATTCAATAAAAGGCAAAGCTTCTTCTTTAAAAAAATGCTCTTTATTCATTAGTGACTCTACTTTCATAATATCAAACGTCTATTGTTATTAAATTGCATAATAATCGTGTACTTAACCCACTGTTACTTTACAGGCACTTTCTGTTGAAACTGATCAGGCATTGAACAAAGGTACATTTTTATTGGTGATCGATATAAAAACTTCATTTCAGTAAGCCAATTTATCTAAACTTTCCTATACTCAATAAAAACGTTCTATTGGTCTGCTTATTGTGATTAAAAAATCGTTGCTATTTTATTTTTTGACAGTGCTTATACTTGTCGGCATTGTGCTGTTTTATTATAAATTTCAATTTCTTTGGTCAGAGCCCCAGTATCAAGTTAGCATCGCTGTTTCTAAAACGCCATTATCTAGCCCTCTTTATGTTGCACAAGCCATAAGAGCTTTTGATAATACTTGTGTCAGTGTTCAGTTTCAGGAGGTTATTGGTGGACAAAGGGCGTTTGAAAAAGTCATGGCAGGAGATGTAGATTTTGGTACTAGCTCAGATTCTGTTATTGCTTTTCAAAGTTTAGCGCAAAAAAACTTTGTTACTCATGCGATGTTTGTGCAGTCTGATAATGATGTAAAGCTAATAACACATCTCTCTGACAACATAAATTCAGTTATTGACCTAAAAGGCAAACGGGTTGGTGTGACTAAAGGAACAGCAAGTGAATACTTTTTAAGTATACTTTTAGCCTTAGAGGGTTTAACCGTTGATAATATAACGCTTTTAAATTATAAACCTGAACAAATGATTAACAAATTTATGAGCAATAAAGCAGATGCTATTGTTCCTTGGGAACCTTTTGCATTTAAAAGTCAGCAACAGCTAAAGCAACAAATAAAGATTCATGATACTAAAAATTTAAATACGCTAAGTTTTCATCTGATTTCTCAAACAGCAGATAATTTACTCGTTGAAAAAGCAAAATGTATTCTTCAAGGATTAGAAATAGCAACAGATTATATGGCTGCTCATCCTGAACATTCCAAAAAAATAGTTATCGATAAACTTTCTATTTCTCCTGAATTTATCGAATGGGTTTGGCCCGATTATTTATTTAAACTGGCATTAAACCAATCATTAATATTAAGTATTAAATCCCAAGTAACTTGGGCGATAGCAACGAAAATGAGTGAGTTTAATACAACACCAAATGTTGAACACTTTATTGATAGTCGAGCGATGCTACAAGTGGACCCTACCGCTGTGAATATTTATTTATGATCCCCTTACTTATGAAGCAGCTTTACTTATGAACTTTTACTTATGAACTTTTACTTATGAACTTTTACTTATGAACTTTTACTTATGAATATAAGCCTATCACAGCAGATCTATATTTTTACGGCAAGTTGTTGTTTTTTATTTGCTGCTATTGTAATGAGCGTGCTGTGGACATCACAAACAGTAGAACTTGCATTAAGTCGTGATAACTACGCACAACAAGTTAACAATCAAACAAATAACTTGCAGCTGCTTGTTGTCAGTGATGATATTTATGCCCGTAATTACAATACGACGAAATGGTTGAATTCACAGCAAAGCTTGAGTCACTTACTTGAGCTTTCCCCTATTTTAACGCCGCGGCTACAAACCATTCAAAATAGTATTTACAGTCAAAATAAAAGTGTAAAGCGCTTATTTAATAAAATAACAGAAAATAAATTAATAAATGCCAGTGTCACAATTAAAGAACACCTAAAAGCAAGGCTGATAACGCAGTTAGAGGCCATCAGATCAGATTCTTTTCAGCTTTCAGCTACCGCCGATAAAAATATTCACGAGACGATAAAACGAGCCGTCGTTTATACTGCGTTCCTCTTTGTTATCAGTATTGCTGTTTTATTACATGGTGCATTTAAGCTAAATAGAACATTTAGAACATCGATGAATGAAGTCAAAAAGGCTTTTGAAACAAATCGTAGTGGGCACTTTCAAAAAATACAGCTTTCCATTAAGTCTCAAGAGTTTGAAAGTATAGCCAACGCTTTCAATTCAATGAATCAGAAGTTAAGTGAAACAACGGTGTCGTTAGAGGTAATGAAGAAAATGGTGGCAGAGCGTACTCATGTTTTAGAAGAAATTTCAAATACAGACCCTTTAACAAAAGTAGCAAATCGTCGCGCGCTGTTTGAACGGGGAAATATGGAGTTTTCACGGGCAACAAGAAACCATAATGAGCTAGCTCTTTTGTTATTAGATTGTGATTTATTTAAAAATATTAACGATCAATTTGGCCACTTAGTTGGCGATAAATTATTGATACATATTTGTGATATTTGCTCTAAAGAAATACGAGACATTGATTTTTTAGGGCGTTACGGCGGTGAAGAATTTATTATTATTTTACCCAATTGTGACTTAAGTGGTGGTGTAGAAATAGCGACTCGTATTCAGCAGTCTTTGGCTAAGCACCCTAAAATTATCGAGGGAAAAGAAATTTGTGCAACATTAAGCATTGGTATTAGTGTACTTAACGAGAAGCATCATAATTTGGAACAGCTCATTAATGATGCTGATAAAGCAATGTATCAAGCGAAAAAGAATGGCCGCAATAGAATAGAAGTAAGCACACATCATAGTTTACATTAAAATTTCGTCCTAAATGCAAAAGCTATAAAACAGGTCTAATCAAGTTAGGCTGCGGATCTACAAATCACTGCCGGAAAACAAGGACCTCGACTTCGTGACGAGCAGCAAGCATTTTAAATCCACAGTCCACAATATTTTTACTATACTCATCATATCTTAGTTTCCACGATACCCCGTTTTGGAGCTTTACCTTGAAGTTTAATCATAAAATAGTACTAGCATCATCAATAATATTATTACTCGCACTTTCTTTATTATCACTAAACCAATATTTACTTATAAAATCTACATTAGAAAAGCAAGTCAATGATAGTGTTAATGAGATCATTGTCGGTATTAGCAATTCTGTTGAAGCTGACATGGCCGGAAAATCAAATCTTGCTAGTATGACGACGACAATTATTGCTAATGATATTTCCCAAGACCGTGCGGCTATAATATTACGTTCCCCTACCTTACAAAAAAGTTTTGTACTTATTGGTTTGGGTTATGAAGCAGACGGGCAATATATTGCTAGCGATTCAAGCTGGAATCCAGGAGAAGGCTGGGAACCACGCCAACGACCTTGGTATGTAGATGCAAAAGCTGCACAAACGTTAATCGTTACCGAACCCTATGCTGATGCGGTTTCTAAAGAAATACTCGTCTCGATCGGTACACCCGTTATTCAACAAGGCAGTTTTTCAGGCGCTATATTTTTTGATGTTAGTTTGGCCGGGCTGGCAACAATGATCAATAAAGTTAATTTATTTGATGCAGGTTATGCCTTTATGGTTAGTAAAGGCGGTATTATCATCTCTCACCCCAATACCAAACTTAACGGTAAGCCTCTTAGTTCATTTCTAAATGACATCTCTATAATTAATTCAGTGCAACACACTGAAATCAATGGTGTAGAGAACACAGTAACCTTTATGAAAGTTCCAGGGTTTGATTGGTATATTGGCGTTGTCTTAGATGATAATAAAGCGCTATCTGCGGTTGATGAGTTAAGAAGTGCATCTTGGTTTTATTCCTTGCTATTTTTAGTTATCGGTATTATTGCGCTACTTTTCATTATTAATTATCTGATGAAGCCTTTAAGTTATATTAACCAAGCAATGGCCAATGTAGCAAAAGGTAATGCCGATTTAACCGTTAGATTACAAGCCACTAACGACGAAGAATTTTCCTCGCTCGCTAACAATTTCAACTTATTTACTCAGCGGCTACAAAAGCTTATTGGTGACATTAAAGTATTGGGTAATGACATTCATAAAGATGCACAAAGTTCAGCCGGTGGTGCAAATAATGCAAATAAAGCTATTCGTACACAGCTAATTGAAATAGATGCTCTCGCCACTGCAACGAATGAAATGGCTGCTACCTCAATGGAAGTAGCAAATACAGCTAAACAAGCTGCTCAAGCAGTAAAATCTGCTGATGATGCTGCTGTACAAGGTAGAAAAATTGTTGAATCCACAACAACAGCTATTACAAATTTATCTCAGCAAATTGATAGTGCCGTTGATGTGGTCAATAACTTAGAGACAGCAAGTAATGGCATTGAAAACATTCTTTCTGTTATTAATGGTATTGCAGAGCAAACCAATCTCCTTGCCCTAAATGCTGCGATAGAAGCTGCCCGCGCAGGGGAGTCTGGTCGTGGTTTTGCCGTAGTTGCCGATGAAGTAAGGTCATTAGCACAACGTACTCAAGAGGCAACTACTGAAATTAAAAGCATGATAGAACAACTACAAACCGGCGCAAAATCAGCGGTAAGTGAAATGACACAAAGTAAGCAAGTCGCTGGCAACACTGTCGTACAAGCGAAAGAAGCCAACGAAGCGCTATCAAACATCAGAACCTATATTGAAACAATCGTTACGCTTAATTTACAAATTTCAACGTCAGCAGATGAACAATGTATTGTTGTTGAAGGAATTAATAAAAGTGCTTTTAATATTAAAGATATATCTCACCAAGTAGCGAATGACGCTGATTGCGTGCATCAAACAATTCAACATCAAGTAGCTACGATTAATAAGCAGGATGAAATACTTGCGCAGTTTACATCTTAACAGTGCTGAGTGAAAAATAAATACTAAAGGTTACAGCAAGCTAGGGGGAACCAATGCTCAGTATTAACATCACATAGTTGTTATTTAAAGTAGGTTTTCAACTTAATTTCTAAATAAAGTTCTAGCTAGATGCTAAGTAAATCATGTGTAAGATTAGGCAACGGGCGTAACGTAGTTGTGCGCCCGTTGCAGTAATACTTAATCAACCTCTTCAATATTATCTTGTTCAATTTTATCTGGTGTTAAAACAGCCTTTCTACGTAAAACAGGTAAATCACCCACATCTTGTGCTGTGAGGAAGGTTTTCTTTGTTGCTTTTTGATTTTTCTTGGGCTGCTTGGTTGCCTTGATAGGCGACGTTTTATCATTGTTTTTATTGATTTTAGCTTTTTTAGGTTTTAATCCGGTAAATTTAGCTTTTAATTCATTAACAACAGCAAATTCAATCTTTTGTTGTAAAAAAGCTTCAATATTTTTAAAGCTTAACCAATCTTTAGGACCAACTAATGAGATAGCATCGCCAGTGCTACCTGCACGTCCTGTTCGGCCAATACGATGCACATATTCTTCCGTATGTTTTGGCATATCAAAGTTAATGACATGAGAGACATTAACCAAATCTAAACCACGAGAGGCTAAATCAGTAGTCACTAATATTTTATGTTGCCCTTTACTAAAAGCATCCATAATTTGATTACGTTGACCTTGGTTTAAATCGCCACTCAATGCAATCGTACTTAAGCCTTGTTCCGTTAATATTGTAGATAACCGTTCGGTATCACTGCGTGTCGCTGTAAAAATAATAACTTGTAGATACGTTTCTGTTTGTAAAAAGTGTTCGAGCAGTGCTTGTTTATGGTCTAAGTGATCACATAAATAAAAGCGTTTGGTAATATCTTTGTGTTCAGTATGAGCTGAACCGATAGCAATGCGCTTAGGTTTTTTTAATAACGCCAAAGCAAAGTCATTCACTTGCGCATGATCAAGCGTGGCCGAAAACATTAAGGTTTGTCTTTTACGGTGGTCTGCCGCTTTGTTAATTTGTTCTAGCTGTTTAGAAAAGCCTAAATCAAGCATTCGGTCAGCTTCATCTAAAATAAGTAACTCAAGACCGTTTAAATGAAAATGCCCTTGGCTTAAATGATCTGCTAAGCGGCCCGGTGTCGCAACAATAAAATGAGGGTCTTTTTCGAGTGATTTAACTTGGTCATTAAAATTTTCACCACCTAAGATAAGCACAGCTTTAAACTGAGATCCTGCTGTAAATAAACGTAATTGCGTAAAAACCTGTTTAGCCAATTCCCTAGTAGGGGTAAGAATAACAACCCGAGGATCACGTTTACTTAATGCTCTGTTCTTGCTGAGCCTTTGCATCGCAGGAATGATAAATGCCAAGGTTTTTCCGGAGCCTGTTTTAGAAGAGGCAATTAAGTCATGTCCTGCCATAGCGGCGGGAATGGCTTGTTGTTGAATTTCTGTTGGTTGCTCAAAACCCAAATGTTCTACCATTGACATTAAACGTGTATCCAAACCAAAATCGCTAAACTGCAAACTAAACTCCAAAAAATAAAATTAAAAAATACCGCATCATTATAACGTGTATCTTAAAAATAATAATCACTTAGGTCGACATAATGAAAACTATTTCCAACTTTCTGCTAATCCCCCTACTTTTCTTACGAATTATCCGTATTTAAAGTAATAAATTAGTGAGTAACATAGTGCGTTACCGTAATTAATAATTTCCTCAAGCTAATGTGAACACACGACCGTCAAACATTAATGATTCTATTATCTCTATTGTAAGTTCTACTAACGTATATAAAGAGCAAGTATTTTACATAATCATTAAAAACAACGTAGTAAATGCATTAGCACCTTATGAATTTTAGCTTGATGTAGAACTTAGCGGTTGTAGTGTAAATATCATTAAATTGATAAAAGTACGGCTATTGGAACATCCCCTTTTAAATTAACAATGCTTACCAAAGCGTACTTTGGTTTTATGTCATAAAACTAAAAAACAACAGCAAAAATATGAATGACATGCCGTTAGCAAAGAAATGTTACATTTGAATTTTTTATCGTGAATTATCGACTGATAAACTCATTCGGGTAAAACTACGAAGGTATTCGGTTATCATTACCGTAACAAGTCTTTAAATAATTTATATAAGAAAATTAAAAATGTTAAAAAAATTAGGGATCGGTTGTTTATTTCTTGCAGTATCCTCAGCTTATGCACAAGGTAACTTTGCCAATAAACAACTCAATATTAAACTCAGTGAAAATACACCAATAATTGATGGTGTTTTTAATCAAGCTGAATGGCATGATGCCACATTAATTGAAGATTTAATTGAACGTTCACCTGTGGTCGGTCGAACGCCACAATATCCAACTAAAATTTACATAAAGTACGATAGTCAAAATATTTATGTTGCTGCCATTCTCACGCAACCGAAAAGTGTTTCGGTCGCAAACCAACTAGTACAAGGTAAAAACGCATGGCAAGATGATTATTTTGGTATGGTGCTCGACCCTACCAATGATAAGTCAGACGCTTATTATTTTCACGTTACCCCCAACAGCATTCGCGAAGACGGTTTAGTTGAAAACAGAGAATATATTGATGAATGGCAAGGTATTTGGCATGCTCGCTCAGCAATTAATGAAGATAACTGGGTCGCTGAAATGGCGATTCCTATCCAAACGATGTCGTTTGATAAAGATATTTCAAGTTGGGGCGTACAGTTTCGTCGCAAGATCAGTGGTTTAGGTCACAATTATTTTTGGAACCTAAACGATACTCAAGGTTGGGGTTGGTATGCCAATCAAAGCGGTACTATGCATGGGGTGTCAAATTTAAATACGGGTGTCGGTTTAGAATTAAAACCTTCTTTATCACTTAAAGACCACGCGTTTTCAGCAACACCAGAAGACTTTAAAACGTTTCAACCCGCACTCGATGTTTTTTATAAATTAACCCCCTCCTTAACTGCAGCCTTGACCTTTAATACTGACTTTTCAGGAACCGATGTTGATGAACAACAAGTTAATTTGGGCCGTTTTTCTTTATTTTTACCTGAAAAACGTGATTTTTTCTTACAAGATGCAGGCATTTTTGAATTTGGTGGTTTAAGTGAAAATGGCCGGCCCTTTTTCTCTCGTCAAATCGGACTTTCTTCAACGGGTAATCCGCTTGATATTGATGCTGGCGCTAAACTTACCGGTAAAGTCGGTAAATTAAATTTAGGTTTACTCACTGTGCAACAAGATGCAGAAAACGCTGAAGATGGTGCAACCTATGTCGCCGTTGCTCGTAGTCGGTACAGTATTAATGATAACGGCTACATTGGTGCTATCGTCACCAGTGGCAACCCTACCAAAGATCAACAAGATTTATTAGTTGGCTTAGATGCTAGGCAAAATTACACTCTCGAAAATGGTTTACTTGTAGAAGGTAATGCATGGTGGCAAACCGTTGATAATGTTAATGAAGAAAATAAAAACAATAGTGCTTATGGTGTCAACTTTACTTTGCCTAATGACAAACTTTGGGCAAAGGTTAACTACATGATCATCGAAAAGAATTTTAATCCTTCTCTTGGTTTTGTTAACCGTAAAAACATAAAAACCTTTGAATCAGAGTTTCTCTATAGAAACCGCGTCAATAATACATACTTTAATAGTTTAAAAAGTAGGATAGTTTATAATTACACCGCAGATATTGACGGGCTAAAATTATCTGAATTTAAAAAATTCCGACCGATTGAATTTAGCTTTGCTAACAATGACTACGCCAACGTGGCTTACATTAGTCGTTTTGAGCGTGTTCAACAGACTTTTTCTTTGGCCGGAGAAGTTGATATTGTTCCCGGTGATTATCGTTTTGATCGTTACAGTATTTATTATGAAAGCAATGATTCAAGAGCCTTTTCTGGTCGTTTTTGGTACGAAACAGGCGATTACTTCAATGGTACTCGTGATGACTATCAAATTGGTTTTACCATAAAACCTAGTAAACATATTTATTTTGATGTTGAATATGAAATTAATGAAATGAATTTCAATGGTAAGTCCTTTGATACAAAAACTATCAGCTTAGATGTAAACTTAGCCGTGAACGCTTTTTGGGCGTGGACAAATAACATTCAATATGACAATGTTTCTGACAGTGCTGGGTTATTTAGCCGTTTAAAGTATGAACCACAAGCAGGGGAACTATACCAATTAATTATTTCTCGTGCTTTTGAAGTTGAAGCTGAATTAAGTCGTTTTCATACCCAAAGCCAAGAAATAGCATTGAAAGGTGTATATACGATCCGGTTTTAAATAACTTATGTAAAGCAGCATTTATGCATACCAGCACACATCTATTATCTGTATCTAGGATACAAAAAAGCCGTTTTTAACAACGGCTTTTTTACAAAATCATTTACAATATCATTTACAACGACAATCGATAAAGTGTTAGCTGTTTGCGATTCGTTCTTCAACAACAATAATAGCAGCATCAATACGCGCTAAGACCTTATCTTTATCAAGTAATGCCAGTGTTAAATCTAAAGATGGTGAATTACCACCACCGGTAGCAGCAACACGTAATGGCATACCGACTTTACCCATACCAACTTCTAACTCTTCAGCGGTATCATTAATGGCAGCATGAATTAACGCTGGCGACCATTCACTTAATGCCGCAAGTTTGGCTTTAACTAAAAGTAAAGGCTCTTTAACTACCGGGCGTAAGTGCTTTTTAACTGCTTTAGCATCTAATTCATCAAAGTCTTCATAAAAATAACGGCTAATTTCTGCCATTTCTTTCAATGTTTTGACACGATCAGCTTGAATTTTAACAATTTCAGCTAATTCAGGTCCATTTTCCGTATTTATGCCTTGATCAGCCATGTGCCAAGCAAGGTGTGATGCAACATAACTTGCATCCATTGTTTTCATGTAATGCTGATTAACCCAAATAAGTTTATCGGTATTAAAACCTGATGGCGCACGATTACAGTCTTTTAAATCAAATAATTCGATCATTTCTTCACGTGAAAAAATTTCTTTATCTCCGTGTGACCAACCCAAGCGTACTAAATAGTTAAGTAACGCTTCTGGCAAATAACCATCATCACGATACTGCATTACACTAACCGCGCCATGACGTTTAGATAAGCGCTTACCATCTTCACCTAAGATCATCGGAATATGTGCATATTCAGGAATGGTTGCGCCTAATGCAGCCAGTATATTAATTTGCTTAGGGGTATTGCTGATATGATCATCACCACGTACAACATGACTAACCTTCATATCCCAATCATCAACAACAACCGTTAAGTTATAGGTTGGAGTGCCGTCAGAGCGAGCGATAATAAGATCATCAAGTTGTTCGTTACTAATAGTGATATCGCCTTTGACCATATCTTTAATAACAACATCACCACCTATTGGGTTTTTAAAACGAATTGCAAAAGGCTTATCGGCGGGATGATCGGTACGTTCGCGCCAAAGACCATTATATTTCTCTATTTCACCCTTAGCTTTTGCTTCTTCGCGCATTACATCAACTTCTTCGCTAGTGCTGTAACAGCGATAAGCATTTCCTGAAGCAAGTAATTGGTCAATCACTTCTTTATAGCGGTCAAATCGTTTTGTTTGATAATAAGGCCCATGGGTCCATGCTAAGTTTAACCAACTCATACCATCCATGATGGCATCAACGGAAGCTTGGGTTGAACGTTCTAAGTCAGTGTCTTCAATGCGAAGAATAAAGTCACCGCCATTTTTTTTAGCATAAAGCCAACTATATAAAGCAGTACGAGCGCCACCAACATGTAAGTAGCCAGTTGGGCTTGGAGCAAAACGAGTTGTTAAGGTCATAAAAGTCTCATTATGTAGGCTAGAAAAATAAAGTGTACGATTCTAGCCAAAGATAGGTTCTAAAAATTGACGATATTTTATCAGGCAAATGAATTTATTACACCTATTGTCTGAATGCCACCTTGAAAAGATGATAAATCAACCATGATGTTTAAATTTAAAGCAGTTAAACCGAAATAGTGATAAAACACTAAAAAAAGCATTGTTTTTGGTTGACAGCTTTTTCGATCTCCCTATAATACGCCCCACTGAAACGCATACTGCTTCGCGGTAAACGCTTCACTTAGAATTGGGCGATTAGCTCAGTTGGGAGAGCACCGCCCTTACAAGGCGGGGGTCACTGGTTCAAGCCCAGTATCGCCCACCAATTCTAAAGTAAAACAATCATGGGCGATTAGCTCAGTTGGGAGAGCACCGCCCTTACAAGGCGGGGGTCACTGGTTCAAGCCCAGTATCGCCCACCATGATTTGTTTTACATCCATATCTATATATGGACGATTAGCTCAGTTGGGAGAGCACCGCCCTTACAAGGCGGGGGTCACTGGTTCAAGCCCAGTATCGTCCACCATCATTTATATCTAGGTAAAAATACCAACATTATATATTATGATAAAAGCCCCTCTATTTAATAAAAATTAATATTAAATTGTCTGCTCTATAGTCTTATAAAATTTATCAAATTATATTTCCCTGTTTTTACTTAGTCGTTCATATATTCTAAAGCCATAACTATTGATTAACGTTTAATAATAAAATCACTCTAATCACTTCACTTTTGTAAATAGAAAATTAAAACGGCACCGAATAGGTGCCGTTGATACATTAAATTTAGAACTTCAATCTGATATTACAGTTGCATCTTGTTAGTTACCAAGCACTTTTCCTTCTCGGCGAGGGTCAGCGCCGCCAATTAAGCCTTTATTGGTAACTTCTATTGCATGTATGCCACTATTTAAGTCTCTGACGACCACTTGATGCCCTTTACGTTCAAGAGCCTCCTTTAAACCGACAATAGCGGTACCATTTTCAAGCGTAGTGATATGGTTGCGGTTAGTAACATTGGGTAAGTTAATTGCCGCTTGTGGCTCTAAATTCCAATCGAGTACACCAATAATTGTTTGTGCAACATAGTTAATGATCCGACTGCCACCCGGCGAACCAACAACAAGTTTTAAGCTATTATCTTGGTTAAAAACCATCATCGGAGCCATAGAACTTCGAGGACGCTTTAAGGGTTCTAAACGATTTGCAATCAATTCGCCGTTAACTTCTGGCGTTAAAGAGAAATCGGTTAATTGATTATTTAAAATAAAGCCTTCTACCATAACGGTTGAGCCAAAACCCATCTCGACACTGGTAGTCATTGATATTGCATTACCATCACGATCAATAATCGACATATGGCTGGTAGAAGGTAGCTCAAAAGCAGTGTCATCAGCTTGCGCTAAAGCACCTTCAGGATGACCAGCCGTTGCTTTGCCAAGATCGGTTTGTTGCTTAATCAGTTTTGCTCGCTGCGCCAAATACGCTTTGTTTAATAAACCAGAAACAGGAACACTCACAAAATCATCATCTGCAATGTATTTATTTCTGTCGGCAAAAGCAAGACGTGAGCTTTGTGTAAACAGGTGTACCGCTTCAACATCGTTGGGGTGATACTGACTTAAATTAAATTTTTCTAACATCGCTAACATTTGAATAATAGCAATTCCGCCAGAGCTTGGTGGCGCCATACCACACACACTATATTGATGATAAGAACCACAAACTGCATCGCGTTGTTTGGGTTGATAGTTTGCTAAATCTTCAAGGCTAAGCAAGCCCGGTGCAATTTTTGAATGCTGCACGGCGTGTACGATCTTTTTAGCCAACCAGCCATGATAAAATGGTGTAATACCCTCTTTCGCTAAACTACGATAAACACTAGCAAGTTTTTTATTTTTTAAAACATCGCCCGCTTTAATCGCGATACCGTTAGGAAAGAAGTAGTTATTAATTTCTGGCAGTAACCTTATACCCGGATTAAATTCGAGGGAAACTAAACTCGCTAATCGCGGTGATACCACAAAGCCATTTTCAGCTAAGGTAATAGCATCATCAAATAAAACAGACCAGGCAAGTTTTCCATATTGCTGATGCGCTTTTTGTAAGGCAGCTAATACGCCCGGAGCACCAACTGAGCGCCCACCAACAACCGCTTTTATCCACGGTATTTTATTCCCCTTATCATCAAGAAACAGTTCAGAATGTGCTTTTTTAGGTGCAGTTTCACGTCCATCGAAGGTTGTTAGTTTATTTTTTTTATTATCCCAATGTAGAATAAATGCACCACCACCGATACCTGAGGACTGCGGTTCAACAAGCGTTAATACCAATTGCACCGCAATTGCAGCGTCAATGGCGCTACCGCCTTTTTGCAAAACATCATACCCCGCTTGGCTCGCATAGGGATTAGCCGCAACAACCATATGCTGTTGAGCAAAGACTGATTTTTTATGAATAAGCCCAGTTGCAGCTTCAGGCTCTCTGTCTTCTTGTTTTATTTTAGCTATTGGCGCTGACAATACATCAAATGAGCAGATAACATATAATATGCTCAGACAAATACCTTGAATTTTTTTGGACATAGACACTCTTACTTTAAATTTAATCATTATTGATTTTTCTTTTGGCTAAACGATAACTGAAATTCATTAAACTTAACAAAGTTATTTAACAGCTTTTGATACTTTCCACTTGTCCCCTCTAATAACATTAACGCATGGCTACAGGCTTCTAAGGATGAAAGTGCACCGTTTTTCGTTGTTTTACGTATTTGATAGCCTCCTTCAATACCTAAAGGCAAGGACAAGTGAGGAAATTCATGTAAAAAAGTATTTAACATGAACATCCGATACGCTTTCTTCCACGTACCATCTAGTAAAATTAAACATTTTCCTTGTTCATTACCTTTATTGTATGTACCGATAACGTTAGCCTGTTCGCTAGGATACAATAAAAAAGTATGTTGTTGATAAAGATTAAGCAATTGATGTAATTCTATATTTTCAGTAAAGTCTTCACCAATAAATACTGAACATTTATTCAGTGACTTTGCTAACATGGTTACGGTTCCCTTAGCTTGCTTAACTTCTAAAGGATGTTGTAAAACGATGACATGTATATCATTATCAATATTACTAATGAAAGTACAAATACACGTAGGTAGCGGACGTTGACATTCGCCGCAATAATCTCGAGCCATAGTGAAGTAGTACAACCAAACAATTTAATGAGATTGATAGTTTAACAATTTTAACCCGTTAATTTAAGTAACAATATCAGTCTTGATGCTAAATAATTTTATTAAAAAGTTACCTAGTTCTTTTTCACTTAAAATTTAACCCATATAAAAATGATAAGTAATAAATAAATGATCCAACTGAAATCGTTACCGCTGCAACCAGAAAAAATAACCTTACCCCTTATCATCATTTTATTGTCATGCCTTGCTTTTATATTTGATGATAGTTTACATGCTATCTTTATTTATCAACGTGATCTCGTATCGCAGGGTGAAATATGGCGTATTTTTACGGGACATATTTTTCATACCAATGGTTATCACCTCTTACTGAATGTTTTAGCCCTAATTATGTTGTGGGCTTTACACGGACAATTTTACAATTCCCGAATATATCTACTAGTATTAATCATTAGTGCATTAACAAGTTCCATTGGTATCCATTTTTTCTCTTTAGATATACAACGTTATGTTGGTCTTTCAGGAGTATTACATGGTGTTTTTATTTGGGGCGCTGTTATGGACATAAAGACTAAGGATAAAACAGGATACATCCTTTTAGTTGGCGTGTTTCTAAAAATTTTACATGAACAATTTTATGGCGCTAGCGAAGATGTTGCTCAGCTAATATCTGCCAGTGTCGCCATCAACGCACATTTATGGGGTGCACTGGGTGGAGTAATAATAGGGATTTATTCATATTGTCGAAAATAGTAACCAAAAAACATCAGCCCCCAAGAACAGAGTATATGTACATTAACTGTTATTTATCAGTATGTATTTATGCTCTTCTTATGTTATCGAGGCCGAGTTTTGCGTTTACTGAAAAAATAACGCTGCTCACTGAAAGCTTACCACCCTATCAGATGTTATCTAAAGATAAAAAGATCACCGGATTTGCAACCGATGTCATTAGGCAAACCATGGAAAGAAGTCACTATACTTCTTCGTTACATTTATATCCCTGGGCGAGATCATATAATCTGGCATTACAAAAAAAGAACCACTGTATTTTTTCTATAGCAAGATTAGCTGTAAGAGAAAAGTCATTTAAATGGGTGGGGCCGCTATCAAAAATTAGTAACGCTGTGATATATGGCTTAAAAAAAAGAAACTTTGATATACAAACACTCGACGATGCTAAAAAATACATTATTGTAGTAATACGTAACAATATTTCACATCTTGGTTTACTTGAGCGGGGTTTCGTTGAAGGTAAGAACTTGTACGTGCTTGATGATGCAAAGTCACTCGTCTCTTTACTCGCTTCCCGTCCTGAAATCGATTTAATTATTTCCGATGACATCACTATAGATTATCGAGCAGAGCTTGCCGGTATGAAAAGCGACGAACTGCAACGAGTATTTGAGATTAAAGAGCTATCTTTAGATTTTTACTTCGCTTGTAGTTTACAAACGGACGATAATGTTATCAAACACTTATCTGAAAAAATGGAATCTCTTTATTTAGATGGTACTTATCAAAAAATTTGGGAAAAATGGCAAAACAAATTCTCATATAATAAAGAACCATAAAAATATTGTTCAAAAAGTAACTTCAAAATTCTAGTTCTCAGTGTTTCTGCCTTTATTGTTCAGTACAACTTGTCGACAAGCGAGTATGCAATGGTAAAATGCCGAAGGCTATACGCTTATTCCTGCTCAACGCTAAAGCTCCTACCTTTAATCTTTGATAACCACAAAAAGACTCTTTAAAGTATTATTGTTATTCACTTACATTAATTGTTAAAAATATGTAAACTATATAAGACGATATTACCGTAAAATTAACCAACGTCATTTTAACCGTTTATTGAATTAACAAAAAATAAACGATACTTTAACAGATTATACTCCTAATAAGCGATAACAAGACAATGTCACTATTACAGGAAAAACTCCCAATTAAACGCCGTTCTAAAGGTGAGCAAACTAGAATGCAAATTCTAAATGCGGCAATAGAAGTACTTGCTCAACAAGGCATTAAAGGTGCTACACACAGAGCGATAGCACTAAAAGCCGATATTCAGCTTTCATTAACAACCTATTATTTTAAAGATATACAAGAGTTAGTGCACCAAGCTTTTCAATTAAGCTCTTCACAAACCTTGTTTAGAATTGAAAATGTATGGCAAATAGCTTTTGATCTTATTGAATCTTACGATAAAACAAGTTTGAGAAAAGTAACAGTTAAAGAAGAACTTCGAGATAATTTGGCTGAGCTATCAACACAACACATTTATAAAAAAATCGTAAAACAGCCCATAGATATCGCTGTTGAGCAGTTATTATTTACTGAGGTACAAATATCTCCGACATTGAGACAATTGGCTAATTCGCACCGACAAGCGCTATTGCAGCCTTTTATTCAATGGTGTAAATATTTTAATAAAAATACCCCACAAATTGATGCCGACATCATGCTCACTATGTTCACACAACTTGAATACAGAAACCTATCAGTTGATAAAGAATTTATTGATATTGATGAAATTAAAGCGATCACCAAAAGAACGATTGGTCTTGCGATGAATTTGAAATAATAATAGCGCCTCGTGGATTTCATAAATATTCCCCAGGAAACGCCAGATAATCGAAGCTACATATAGAGACTAACCATAACGTTCACTTAATGAACGTTATGGTTCTTTTTTTTATTTACACAAAAGACAATAACTCTTTATCAAGCTGCATCAGTGTTTTAGGGTCTGCCATCATAGTCGCTGCTAAAGACTTAGTTCTTGGTAATAAACGCTCATAATAAAACTCTGCTGTTTTAATTTTTGCGCGATAAAAGTCTCTATTTTCCACATCAGTCGCAAGTTTTTCATAAGCAGCTTGCGCCATTTGAGCCCAAAAATATGCCATTACGATGTAACCGGAATACATCAAATAATCGACCGATGCTGAGCCTACGACATCTCTATCTTTTTTAGCTTTTATCGCAATACGTACTGAGTATTGTTGCCAATTTGCAACCGCTTTACTTAATGGCCAAATAAATTTATTCATTTGTCTTTTATGAGGATTACTTGAAATTAGACTTTTGTTTTTACAAAATCCCAGTATCTCCATAGTAAAAGCTTTAAGAGATTTTCCGCGTGTTAGTAATATTTTTCGTCCCAGTAAATCTAACGCCTGAATACCCGTTGTGCCCTCATATAAGGTAGATATTCTATTATCTCTAACAATCTGCTCCATGCCCCATTCTTTAATATAACCATGACCACCAAAAATTTGCATACCATGGTTAGCACTTTCAGAGCCTAATTCTGTTAAAAAGGCTTTAAGAATAGGCGTAATAAATCCGAGTTTAAAATCAGCATATTTACGTTCTTTTTCCGTTTTTGCCATTTCAATATCATCTACAATTTTTGCAGTATAATAGATCATCGCACGACCACCTTCAGATATCGCTTTTTGTGTCATTAGCATGCGGCGCACATCAGGGTGAACAATAATAGGATCGGCAACTTGATCAGGAAATTTAGTTCCGGTTAACGAGCGCATTGATAGCCGCTCTTTCGCGTAAATCAACGCATTTTGATAAGACAATTCAGATGCACAAACGCCCTGTAATGCTGTACCAACGCGTGCTGTATTCATAAAGGTGAACATACATTCTAAACCTTTATTTTCTGGGCCAATTAAGACACCTTTTGCGTTATCAAAGTTTAATACTGCGGTAACAGAAGCTTTGATACCCATTTTATCTTCAATAGAACCACAGTTTACGTTGTTAAACTCGCCAACATTACCTTGTGTGTCCACTTGCATTTTCGGCACAATAAATAACGATATACCACGTGTACCTTTAGGTGCATCAGGTAACCTCGCTAATACGATATGAATAATATTTTCAGCAAGGTCATGTTCACCTGCTGAAATAAATATTTTAGTACCACTCAAATTATAGGTACCGTCATCATTTGGTACAGCCTTGGTTTTAACTTGCCCTAAATCAGTACCACACTGAGGCTCAGTTAAACACATAGTACCGGTCCATGTACCTTCAGTAAGTTTAGTTAAGTAGCATTCTTTTTGCTCTTGGGTGCCGTGTTCCTGAATAGTATTCATCGCGCCGTGACTAAGACCTGGATACATTGCCCATGACCAATTAGCTGTGCCCATCATTTCTGATTTCACCATGCCTAATGAAGGTGGTAAACCTTGTCCACCATGTTCAATAGGATGTGATAAGCTCTGCCATCCGCCTTCAACATATTTATTGTAAGCTTCTTTGAAACCTTTGGGTGTGGTTACTTTACCATTATCGAACGTACAACCTTCTTTATCGCCACTTTGATTTAATGGCAATAATTCGTTTTCACAAAACTTAGCACACTCTTGCATAATCGCATCAACCAAATCAGGTGTGGCTTCTGCAAACTCGGGGTATTTTTCATAATGTTTGTAGTAATCAAATACATCTTCCAAGAGAAATTTAATGTCAGTGATTGGCGCTTTATAAGTCAGCATTCATGTACTCCAAAATTTTGTATTGTTCATTTTTATGAATATAGTAAAACATGACTGGTATGACCAAGTCAACTGGTCATACCACTAAAATTAAATAAAAATATAAATACGCTTTACTTTTAGATTAAGCGTAGAAGTAAATAATTAAAAATAAATTATTTACTGAAATGAATTGCTATTGGAATGACTTTTTATTGAAGTGATTGTTGATTAATTTGAGAGTGGGACAAAAATAATGGAGAGTAAATAATACTTAAACTGACGACTTAAACGTTAATTTACAACAACTAGGCTCATTATATAACTTATAGTTTACTGGGAGAATCAAAATAAACTTGGTTATGACGGATCATACTGGTAATTTCTAGTACATAATCAGAGCCACGCTCAGAGTATGGCAACAAACCTGTCGCTAATATTTTGGGGGTAAGCGGATGTTTTTGTGCTCTTAATTGTGCACGAATAGTTCGCAATACACGATACGCCTGATTGGTATTTATATTATGTAAATAACGACGTACAGCGTCGTCAACACTGGCAAATTTTTCAACCTCATGTTTACCATCTATATCACGGCTATTCGGCACCATACCGCAACCTTTTTTATAACACCAAATACCAAAAAAATTTAAACCAACACGCGCAAATCTAGATGTTCCCCATGCTGACTCATTGGCTGCTTGTACTAAAACTAATGAGCTTGGCACGATATCAACTCGAGCAAGTAATTCGTCAATTTTACTTAGCTGTGCCTGTTTTTTTTTGTTTTTATTTGCACTTTGAATTTTAGTTTTCGTTTTTATTTTGTTTTTTATTTTATATTGCTTGAGACGCTTTTTGAATAACGCTTTATCTTCCTGACTCAAACCTTGTTCAAGCAGTAGCTTTGCTTTCAGCGCTAATATCTCCGCTCGAATTAGCGTGATCTTATTATTTTCTGATGTGATGGCAGGTTTCATATAATTGAAAAATTGTCGCTTCTTTTCTTTTACATCACCTATATTAGCAAAGTCAGGTAACACCACTTTGTGCAAGGGAGCTTCAGCTAATTTAATGACTTTAGCCGTTTTAATAATGTGTTGTTTTGTAGAAAAATTAACTTTTGTGTCTAGTGGTTGTAACTTATCCGTTACTTTTGACTGATAAAATGGAGCAATTAATGAAACGATAAACAACAGAGAAAGTAACATACGAAAAGCCAGTGATAACGTTATATACCGTTGTTTAATCATAGTCGTATTTCCCAGCTGTTATTAAGCAGAGAAACTATCATTTTGTTGTGCTGCGATAGCTTCTTCGGTATGAAGTTTTAAACCAAAAATCTCACGATATAAAATTCCCTTCACATTGTAAAATAATGGCGCTAAATACGTAATAGAAAATAAAAATATCACAATACCAATAAATACAAATGAGCTTTTTGTTAAAATTAAAATAAACAAAGGTATTAATGACACGGCTAAAACTAACGTGAGTATAGAATAAAGGGTAAAAAGTTTAAACCATTGGAACCGTGTCGCTTTAATACATAGGACGATGGCTTTGAGTGGTGACATTTCTTTCTCTACCACTAAAGGAATCGTTAATGACAAAGCAACTAGCAGAAATATACCCGGTAAATAAAGCATTGTTAGACCTAACGTGATCAACATTGACGATAAAATGGCACATACAGCAACCCAACTACCTCTCTTTAAGAAAGAAAATATAAGCTTAGCATGTGTATTTACACGAATAGAGTGAAAGACGCCCATCATTTCAACACCGGCCAAAAATGGGGATATCGCCAAGGTAACAATGATATTCATTAAAGAACTCGATTGCGGATCACTAATAATATGTTCAATACCGCCCATAAAATTACTCGCAATTAAAACAACCGTCATACCAATCAATAAAGAAAGTAAAAGACCTAAGTTAATTGAGACTCTTGATTGTAAAGTATATTGCCAAGCTTCTTTAATTACTGATGATACGTCGATAACGTATTCACCTTTTAATGCTTTTTCAATACTGCCGCCAACACTGATTACTGGCTCTTTTTCATCAGACATTCGTTACCTAAATAATACATAAAGAAAAAAATTCGGCTGATTATACCTAACTTTCTAGCATTATTCATGTTGTTCATGAATACGCTTCAATGCTTGTTCAAAAAACTGGCGACCTTTTTGTCGAGCAAGTTCGATATTATTAACGGGGATTTGTTCAGGATTTTTATAAACGGCTAAAACTCTGGCTAAACTCACTTCTCTAATAATATGAATCGTTGGATAGGGAGAACGATTGGTAAAATTAGCTGCGTCATCAAAATCATCTCCGGCAAATACATATTCTGGGTGAAAACTGGCTAATTGAAAAATCCCTTCAAAACCAGACGAAGCAAGTACATCATTAGCAACATCAACTAGTTCAAGATATCGTTCAAAATGACGAAAAGCTGATGGGTAAATAATCAAACTCGTTTCTATTTCAGGATTATTCTGTAAATAATGACATTGCTCAATTAATTCAAACATCGCCTTTTTAACTTTATTAAACGCAGATAAATGATAATGAATACTCTCATTTACTAATTCTTTTTTAGCAAAGGGACAAAAATTCAAACCAACAATAATTTCTTCAAGCCATTGCTGAGTTTGCATTACTTCGATAGGTTTTGACATAACAAAAGGTATAAGTAGTAAATATTACAACGATTATACCCAATAGCACCTTGATTAACTATCTGCTCATTTTTAATGGTTAAGATTAATCACTACGGCATTATCTTAATATCCTCCATCCCTGCAAGTATATTGTCTACATCAATAACACAGTAGAGCACCCTTGCCCGTGATCAACTAATTTACTCTGCTATGTTACTCTACTATTTTACTCTGTTCTGCCATAACAAAGACCACACTACTCAACGCAGGTATAGAAAACCCTTCAGCCGTTGCGCTTGCTTTGAGGGCTTTTTTATCAACACCATTACCTTGTATTGAGTGGATTTGATACTGTTGAGCTTCTGCATAATCAAAAACCTGCATTTTGCTACTGGTATTAAAGAGCACAATGATACTTTGATAATGGTCATCAACTTTATTACCTAACCTATCGTCAAGTTTCATCACTAAAAGTCCTATCTGCTCATCTTGATTGTTATTGGCTTTATCGCTATTTAAAAAACTCACTTTTTCAATAATATCTTGTTCGTTGGTTAATCTAAATAATGGTGAACTCATCCGTATGGCTAACATCTCTATAAATACATCACTGCTAAATTTAATGTGCTCACCACTCACCTGATCTCGACCAGCATGCCCTTTTAATACTTTTTTAATTAACGGCCAATTTTCTCGATCTTTTTCCGCAGGTGGCAAACCTACGTTATAAAAGTTATCGCTCTTGGAAAAATCAACACGATTAAACCAGTCGCCGTAGTCATAACTGTCGCGAAGAAATGACTTAGACCGCATAAACTCTGAGCCCATGTGAATAAAAGGGATACCTTGAGCGAATAAGACAAAAGACAAGCTTTGCACATGCATTCTCACCCTATCCTCTGTTGAAACGTCGAACGGTAAACGGTATTGGCTGTTATCCCAAAGCGTTTGATTATCATGCTTAGAAACATAGTTAATGGTATCGGCGGGATCTAGCGCATAGCCTGTGGGCTGGTCACCATAAGGGATATGTTTGCCCAGTATTTCTTTGCCATTACTCGCCCTTAAGGGGAAGTTGATTAAATTTCCTGCCAAGCCAATACGCAGTTGATCCATGCGTAGCAAATAATCTCTATGGATTTTTGCTTTGTTTTTTGTAAGCTGCTTACCTTTATAGCGTTCACCTTTGAACTGTTTATCTTGTAGCTGCTTTTCATTAGGAAAAGTTAGTAGGCCATTACCTACGCCCTGAGAGTCTCGCGTATTATTAACACCACCGCGAACGGCATCACGTAATCTATCTGAAAAAGTCCCTATTTCGCTGCCTCCGAGTTCTAACTGGCTGGCTTGCATAAATTGGCTATTATTTGCCACTTCACCAAAGTTCCAACCTTCGCCATAAAAGTAAGTATCACTATCGACTTGACGCACAGCATCCCTTGCAGCCAACATCACGTTTTTAGGTTGATGTCCCATTAAGTCAAAACGAAAGCCATCAATTTTATAATCGCGAGCCCAAACAACTAACGAGTCTGTCATTAACTTTGCCATCATCACCCGTTCAGTGGCGGTATTATCACAGCAAGTCGATTGTTCAATAGCGCCTGTTAATGGGTGCAAACGGTGGTAATACGTAGGCACTATTTTATCTAATACGGCATTAGGCGCTAATCCTGCTTGGTGAGTATGGTTATAAACCACATCCATAATCACACGAAATCCCAGAGCATGTAAGTTTTGAACCATTTCTCTAAATTCAACTAAACGTGACACACCTTTGGCATCTACAGCATAACTTCCTTCTGGTACGGTGTAATGAAAAGGGTCATAACCCCAGTTGTAGTTATCAATTGCGCGTAATTCGCTAACCAATTGTTGTGCTTGCTCGCCCTCAACCTCATAACTCATTAAAAGTGATTTTATCGACTGTTGCCCATCATAAGCTTGCTGACAAATACTGATATTCACTGTAATCGCGCAAACTTTAGCGAGGTTATCATCTATATCCAAGTGCTTACTGTCATCTTCATTGACCGTTGCAATATCAAAAGTAGGTAATAAGTGAATATTATTTAGCCCAGCCGCCTGCAGCGTTTTTAAATGTTGCATGCCATCAGAATTTTTCTCACCAAACGCTTTATATTTACCCTTAAAGTTAGGATCACTGAGGTGTTGTTCGTTAGCACTAAAATCACGAATATGCGTTTCATAAAAAACATTATCCTCGATATTTTTTACGGTAGGTATTTGCTGAATAAGCCAGTTTTCTGGTTGCGTCGCTGCGTCATTTAAATCAACAACCTGTGAGAACAAACTATTAACAGATAAGCTTAAAGAGTATGGGTCGGTAACGGATAACGATTCAATTTTTTTTGATACCGGATGATAAACATTCACTTGATATTTATAATAAGCGTAACTCGCTGTGCTATCTGATAATACCTGCCAAACACCTGTGTTGGTATCTTCTACCATCTCAAGTTTGCCACCTGAGACGGCCTCTAAATTATCATCAAAAAGCTGTACAGAAACGGCTTGTGCTGTTGGCGCCCATAACTTAAAGCTAACAGCAGTGCTAACGCCCTTAGTTTCTTGATTTTTGATAATTGTTGCGCCTAAATCAGTCACTTCATCAGCATCATTATCGCCTTGAGTATAAAAGGCATCGATTACCGCCCCAGTTTGTACATAAGCGATTTCTTTGGCTTGTTTAATTCCATTCGGGGAAGATTCGATGGCGAGTACTATAACTTGTTGCTTCAACCAACGTTTACTTTGAACAGGCGTTAATTGCACGTTAAAGGCTTGAAAATCAGCTAAGTGAGGAAACTTTTTTGCCAATTTCTCAGGGAAACTAACCGGCAGTAAATCAATGCTGTTAAAGCCGTCTAATTTTTTGTTAAGTAGCTGGTATTGATAGTTGTTAACCGACTTTGGTCGTACCAATAACTCTGCTGTTAACCAATGTGCTGAGCTATCACTGGGTAAATTAACTAGGTCTTTTACTTTAAAGGGACTCTTTTTAAAAACATTATTTTCAAAGACACTTTCTTCAATCACATTTACCTCAGAATCTGCCTTAATATTTGTATTAGTTAAGACATTAACGCCCTGCTGACTTAAGGTGGAAGGTAGACTAGGTTTACTTGTTTCAGCGCATGCACTTACTAACAAAAAAGCAGAAAGCGCAATTTTTATTGCGCGATTAGGGTTTAAGACAATAAGAGCAGAAGACATCTTCATAATAAATAAGTCGTTAAAATTGTTATAGCTATTAACTTAACCGTTCACAGATTATATAAATACCGGTTTCCCGCTATTACATACGTATTCAATATTGCGATGTTGGAATTACTCTTCTGCTAACGCGGTATTATCCCTATTTCATTAAGAACTATTTTAAACTATGGTCTACACCAATAAATAAATATCCAGAGCCAAGAGTAATAATCAAATTCGTAAAATCAAAACACTTTTCTTCAACTGTTATTTATTTCTCTTCCAACTCAATGACGTGTTTATTTTTAAAACAGCTATTGCATACGTATTCAATGAAATCTGAGTACATAGCTAGCCTTTGAATACGTATGCAGCCTCTATTCATCTGTAATTTGCCCCTTTATATTAAGTTGTTCACAAAACATAACTAAATAAAACATTACTAAGTGAACCACTCAAAACATATTACTATTAGGCTAAAAGGAAGTTAGCCAATAAAAATTAATCACGGATGGCTCGGGGGAGAATTTTCAATGCTACATTTTAAACCAAGTAAAATGACATTAGCGCTACTTTCAAGTGGTTTAATCGCACTAAGCACACCAGCTTTCGCGGCAGAAACAGCTAAAACAACCAATAAAAATGCTGAAAAAGAAGTAGAAGTCATTCAAGTAACCGGTATTCGCGGCAGCTTAATTAAATCACAAGCAATAAAAATGAGTAGTTCAACCATTGTTGAATCTATAACTGCTGAAGATATTGGTAAATTGCCTGACTCTTCTATTGCTGAGTCATTATCGCGTTTACCTGGCTTAGCGGGTGAGCGTAGCAACGGTCGTACATCCGGTGTCTCTATCCGTGGTTTTAAAGAAGACTTTGTTGGTACTTCTTTAAATGGCCGTGAAATAATTGGTATTGGCGATAACCGTGGTGTGGAATACGACTTATATCCTTCTGAAATCATGACGGGTGCGACGGTTTATAAATCTACCGAAGCTGACTTAATGGTTCAGGGGATCGGTGGTACGGTAGATTTACAAACTGTTCGTCCTTTAAACGCAGAAGAAACCATTACCCTTACTGGTAGCTATGAACTTGGTGAACAAGGATCAGACAACCCTGATTTTGATAATAAAGGTCATCGTGTAGCACTTACTTTTGTTGAAAAATTTGCAGATGATACGATTGGCTTAGCATTATCATTAGCAACTACAGAATCACCAAACAATCAACGTAAATATGGTGTGTGGGGATATGGCACTAATGACGATGGCCAAACTTTACCCGTTGGTCTTGATTCACATTCAGTAAGTACTAAACTTGAACGTGATACTATATCTGCCATCATTCAATACCAACCAAACGATGACTTAAACGTTGTTTTTGATTTTTTAGATATAGATTATGCAGATTCAGGTATATCGCGTGGGATCATTCAGCCATTCACAGCCTCTAATGTAACCGGCTCTGGAGTGAACTCAACGGGTACTGAAATCAACTCGAATCCGGTATTCCGTACTGATCCAAGACAGAAAGAAGGTGCATTACAAGCTATAGGTTTAAATGTTGAGTACGCATTAACTGATGCTTGGTCTATTGAAGTTGATCTCGCGAACAGTACATCAGATAAACGTGATTTACGTGCTGAGTCTTATTCTGGCTTAGCTCGTTCAGGTGCGTTAACTAATGATCAATTAGGCTCTCGTGAATTTATTATGAGTGATAGCGGTATATTCTTCACTGGTTCCAGCGGACTAGAAGCTTTAGAAGATCCTAGTTTATTACAATTGTCTGGCCCTCAAGCATGGGGTGGGGGAATGAAAAGTTTAGCCGATCAATTTGAAAGCGGCATATTAAGAGCTGATGGTACACCCTTTAATTATGAGAATGCTCAAGATGGCTTTTTGAATTTTGCTGATTTCAATGAAGAACTCACCACAGTTAAGTTTGAAGTAGTCGGTCGCTTAGCTTTTGATTTTGTAACTGATGTTACTTTTGGTTTTAATTATTCTGACCGCACTAAAGAAAAAGTAAATAAAGGTTTTTTTGCAACATCACCTTCATACCCTTTATCGACAAGTATTCCATCTGAATATGTTATAGGTAGCGCTGATTTAACCTGGCTTGGGCTTGGGAATGTAGTAGCTTATGATGGACTTTCCCCTTTTAACGATGGTACTTATACCCTAAACGATGCGGGTTTACTTGAACCTGATCGTGTTGGTGATACCTATAAAGTAAAAGAGAAAGTTCTCACCTTATATGCAAAAGCTGATTTTGAAACTGAATTGGCCGGTATGCTGCTAACTGGTAATGTTGGTTTGCAGTATATAGATACTGATCAATCATCTACGGGGACTATTGGTGTTGTTGGTGCTAATTTTAAAGTGTGTGACGATAATAATGATAACGTAGTGGATGACGCTTGTTTTGTTGACGGCGGCGCTAAATATAGCCATGTATTACCCAGCTTAAACTTAAGTTTAGAAGTAGCTGACAGTCAATACGTTCGTTTTACGGCTAATAAAAGCATTAGTCGTCCACGTATTGACCAAATGAAAGCAGCTGGTTTTATTAAGTTTTCCCAAAATATTGACTTAATTTCGATACCAAATACTTTAGAGGCGGTCGATACGTTTGGCTCGCCATGGTCAAAGTCTTCAGGTAATCCTGAATTACGCCCATTAGAATCTAATAATGTAGATATTTCTTATGAAAATTATTTTAGTGATGAAGGTTATTTTGCACTTACATTTTTCTATAAAGATATAACTAACTGGACACGTGATGGTGATCAAACCATTAATTTTCGTAATGATGAAACGAATGGAGGAGCAGATTACTTTATTCCGGGCTTCCATGATCGCGTAGCATCTGAAGATGGCCTTTTTGGACCTGCCGATGTGCCTTTTTCAGCCGGAGATACAATTTCACCGCCAGACTCTGGCACATTTACCTTCTTTGAAGATGGACTTAAAGGTACGGTGAAAGGTTATGAGCTAACCGCTAATATCCCTTTTAACATTTTGGCTGATGCATTAGATGGTTTTGGTATTGCCGCGTCTAAAACCTATGTCGAGGCCACATTAGAAGATGGCACTGCTATCCCTGGTCAATCTGATCATTCGTACTCTGTGACCGCTTATTATCAAGTGAATGGTTTTGAGTTCCGTGTTGCGACTACCCAACGTTCAGGCTATCTTACTTATGAGCGTAGTGGTTCAAACAAAATAATTGATGCCACACGCGATGAAATTAGCCTAGTTGATGCACAAGTTAGTTATAACTTTAAGGATTCAGGTATAAGTTCACTTGAGGGGTTGACCGTATCGTTATCAGGTACTAATTTAACCGATGAAGATGAAGAGACAATAGATGATAATACAGGTATTGTTTCATCTCGTCGTCAGTTTGGACCTACTTACTTGATGAACTTAAACTATTCATTCTAAATAAGTAGATATTCTCAAAGACCTCATAGTCGAATGGCTTGAGGTTTTTTTTTATATTTTAAAAGGTTCAATAGAATTAATACAGCTGATGTTAATTATTAAATACTATACCCATCACACTTCAAGATGCAGTTTCAGAGCTAAGCTAGGAAATCAGAGCAAGGCACGATACGATGAGAATGGTCATTCCCTTATCAAGTATCGTAACGCTGAACTGGTTTTCTAGCTTAGCTCCCTACGGGCAAGGCGATAAAGGGTCATCTCCGGCGTTATTGATTTAGACAATATTCCCACACGGATGTGAGACAGTAGGATAATGCAGGAGCAATTATCGAGAATAACTATTCTCTGCAATCAATGCCTTGGAGCTACCCCTTATTCGACTTGCTGAAATCTGCATCTTGAAGTGTGACGGGTATATATAACCCTTTGTAGAGATTTAGGTATTTGATTAAGGTTAATCACTAGGTTATACAATCAAAAACAACAAATATTGTGAGTAATAAAACATGAATAATAAAATCAAAAAAGTTATTATTTTAGGTGGTGGTACAGCAGGTTGGATGTCTGCTGCCATGATGAAAAAACTTTTAGGTACTGCAATTGATATTGAATTAGTTGAGTCTGAAGATATTGGTACTGTGGGGGTTGGTGAAGCGACGATTCCACCCATTAAGTTATTCAATAGTGTTTTAGGTATTGATGAAGCTGACTTTTTACGAGAAACCAAAGCCACCGTTAAACTCGCGATTAAATTTGAAAATTGGAAGAAACAGGGAGAAAGTTATTATCATACTTTTGGCGCTGCTGGGCGAAGTTTAGCTTTTTGTCAATTCCATCACTTATTAAAACGAGCCGGGCAACTGGAAAACGATCAAAATCTTTGGCAATATGACCTTAATTACCTTTGTGCTGAAGCCGGTAAGTTTTCGCCCATAAATAGTAAAGACCCTATCTATGATATGCCTTATGCCTATCACTTTGATGCTGGTTTATATGCATTATTCCTAAGAAAATTCAGTGAGAAAATTGGTGTAAAACGTACCGAAGGCATAGTTAAAAATGTTCAACAAAACAAAACAACGGGCCATATAGAATCATTAACATTAGCTAATGGCAATGTTATATCAGGTGATTTATTTATAGATTGCTCCGGCTTTAAAGGCTTACTTATTCAAGAGAAGTTAGCGACGGGTTACGAAGACTGGAGTCATTGGTTACAGTGTGATCGCGCAATCGCAGTGCCTACACAAAGATTAGAAAGAACACTACCTTACACTCGTTCTATCGCTCATGAAGCGGGTTGGCAATGGCGTATTCCATTACAACATCGTAATGGTAATGGCTTGGTATATAGTAGTGCTTATTACACTGATGAACAGGCGCAAAGACTCTTGCTCAATAATTTGGATACAAAAGCGATTGCCGAGCCTAAAATGTTTCGTTTTAAAACAGGCCGTCGATACAAACAATGGCATAAAAATGTTGTAGCAATAGGTTTATCTAGCGGATTTCTAGAACCGTTAGAGTCAACCAGTATTCATTTAATTCAATCGGCTATTATACGACTTATTCATTTATTTCCCCATAATGGCGTCAATGACGCTTTAGTTACCGAATATAATCAACAGTCTAAAAAAGAATTTGAGCAAATTCGAGATTTTCTTATTTTGCATTACCATGCTAACCAGCGTACCGACAGCCCTTTTTGGAATGATATGCGTAACATGAGCATTCCCGATAGTTTAGCTCATAAAATAGAACTTTTTTCTGAAAACGGTCGATTATTTAGAGAGCAAGATGACCTTTTTCTTGATAGTTCATGGCTTCAAGTTCTCGTTGGTCAAGGCATTATCCCTAAAGATTACCATCCCATTGCTAATAGTGTGTCTGCTAGCGCTTTAAATGAAATGCTCGCTAAAGTTAAGGCGAGTAAGCACGAGCCTATTGGAGCTTTACCGAGCCATGACGAATTCTTAAATATAATATTGAAGGGATAGTATGAGTCATCAACCATTAAAAATAGTTATATTAGGTGGCGGTACCTCAGGTTGGATGGCAGCGAGTTTGTTTGCCAATAAATGGCTTGGAAAAAACGGTTTGACCCACGCCATAAACATTACTTTAGTAGAATCACCCGATGTATCAATAGTAGGGGTTGGCGAAGGTTCAACCCCCACTCTCAAACGTTTTTTTCAAATACTTAATGTACCCGAATCTGATTGGATGCCACGGTGTAATGCAACTTACAAATTGAATGTTCGTTTTGATGGCTGGAGCCCTAAATCGGGTATTAATAGTTATAGTCATCCCTTTACTTCGCAAGTTGATACTTTTACTTCCAGAGCTTTTTTTATTAATAGCCGCACTCGATGTTTAGGATTGGACACTCATACTCAACCGGAGGACTTTATTCTTAATGGTGTATTGGCGAAACAAGGTAAAGGACCACTAACACCTGATAATTTTCCCTTTCAAATGGAATATGGCTATCATTTCGATTCTCATTTATTAGGTAAATTTTTAACTGAACTTGCCACAAGTATGGGAGTAAAACATATCAGTGAGCATGTTGTCGGTGTTGAACGTAAAGCTAATGGTGATATAGCTAACATCAAAACTAAAAGTGGAAAAACCATTAAAGGCGACTTTTTTGTTGATTGCTCAGGATTTGCAGCCTTATTAATGAAAAAAACCTTAGGGGTTAAGTTCCATAGCTACAAAGAAAATCTATTTAATGATTCAGCCCTCGTCATACCCTCTCCTATAAGTGAAAAAATACCGGTAGAAACAGTATCAACCGCTTTGTCTGCTGGTTGGTGTTGGCAAATACCACTGCGCAATCGGTTTGGTAATGGTTATGTTTATAGCTCAGACTTTATTAATGCTGACAGTGCAGAAACGGAACTTCGTGCACACCTGAATTGTCTTGATAGTGACCAAGAAGCACGTCATTTAAAAATGAAGGTGGGGCGATTAGAGTCTCAATGGTCACACAATTGTATTGGCTTGGGCTTATCACAAGGCTTTATAGAACCACTTGAAGCCACCGCTCTGCACTTAGTGCAAATATGTATTGAAATGTTTATTGAACGATTTGAAGAAGGCAACTTCACAGATAAATATAAGGATAAATATAATAATGAAGTCGGTTTACGATTTGAGCATGTGAGAGATTATATTGTTGCTCATTATAAGCTAAACACCCGTGACGACAGTGACTACTGGCGTGCCAATAGAGATAATAATCACCTTTCAAATTCTTTATCTCAATTACTAACGACTTGGTATAAGCGAGACGATTTAACTAAAGAAATTGATCGACAACGCATAGGTATTCACTTTAATTCAATGTCTTGGCATTGCTTATTATCAGGTTATGGTGCTTTTCCTCCGCTTGCTGATAATCAACCAGGTACGGGAGATTTGTATCAAGAGCAATCTATTCAACAATTTTTACAAGGTTGTGCGTTAAATTTTTCATCACACTCAAATAACTTAAATAACTAATAAAGAATGGTCAAATACAATCATTAAAATCTTGTTGAATTTATTGTGATTACTTTCGGTGCAGAGAACTACGGTTAGTTGTGTACATCTATCTTCCTATCGAATCCTTCTGTATTGGTCAAGTACAACAGGTCACTACATTCAGACCCTATTGTTATTTCCTGTTTTTCAGTACAAAAAAAAGCACTTAGTATGTCCACCTAAGTGCTGTATTTATACATTGGTATTCAAGCGCAGAGAAATATTATAATTTAAGTACCACTATAGTATGATCGCTTGCATCGAAAGTAATTGTATAATTACCCGCTCCTTGCCATATATCCCAATTAACCGAAGGGTAAGCCTCATCCCAATTAACATCTGAATGACGAATACGAAAAGCACCATCAGCACGAAACCACTGAGTCATTTCCCATAAAGAGCCCCCTACGTTTACCATATTCCAAGTACCCCATGAATTGGGTGTACCACTAAAATACCATTGACTGTGAAAATCTTTAATAAACGAAGAATATCGACTTTTGCCTGTGCCATTAGTAACATCGCCGACTCTTAATACGGTTAACCCTGAATAACTAGCAAAACTAAAAGAATTTTCGATATTATCCCAACCAACATTAGAGCTTACTCCTCCAGATAATGCATTTTCACCTTTAATGGTTACACCTTGTGCTGCAGCACCATTTGCTACCCAAAAAACTAAATCTTTAGCTTTGCTGTATTGAGGGGAAAAATTTTCATTGTTCATTTCAAGCGCAGTAAAGTGCAAAACTACTTTATGGCTACTATTTTGATAATTAGCAGCCACATTAATAATATTGCTATAACCGTGCGCGGTATTATCACTATTTAAATCAATATCAGAGGGGATCAAACCTGCCGCCATTTCAGCAGAACGACTATAATTGCTAGGCGTGCCCATTTGCCAATGAACTCCCGGAATTTTATAGCCTAATTCTTTACTCGCAAAAGCATCATTAAAAGCAACCATGGCAGCGTCCATCATTCTTATACCATGACTTTTTAATGATTCATGATACCAACGGATAAAGTCTCGACCATATTGAGAGTTATATTGGTCACCATTAGATATAAAAAAATCAGCATTGCTAGGTGGATTAATAGCAGCAGTATTAGGTAAAGCCGTACCCCATGCACTATTTATAGCTCCAATTGAACCATATTTAGCTGATGTCCATAAGCGGAAATCAGCTTTAGCTGGCGTACTGTAAGACTGAAACGCGCCACGAGTAGGATAGCCACTGCCTGTATCATGACTATTATATGAAGGGTAACGTAACTCTCCAGCGGGGCCCATAGAGATATTAATTTCATCAGTCATAAATGCTTTATTTGCAAAGTGATTTTCAAAAGCGTTCATAAACTCTGTATATTGACTAACCACTAACGTATCTTTCCACAGAGAAACAGTTTCTATTGATGTATTATTTTGTTCACTAAGATATTTCATATCATCTGCTGATGTACCATTGTAATGACTCCATATCCAACTAGGAATAGGAATATTACAGTCATCACCAACATTACCACCACATTGGTGAAATGACATAATTGGCACCCAATTCAGTTCTGCATTTTCTATATGCTGTACTAAAGTATCATAATAAGACCAATCAAAAACCTCATCGCCTGCCCGTTCAACTTTCCCCCACCAAACATCAACGGAAACAGCATCAACCCCCATAGCTTTAGCAGTAACAAGCTGTTGATCAAATGTGACCCAATCAGAAACCACAAGTGGCGCCATAACATTAGTACTAGCGGCCTCGTTGGCCTGAATCAAAAAAGCAGAAAACAACAAAATAGAAAACACGATGGTCTTATGAAAAAAACGCCTTACCTCTTTAAGTACACCATTGATTAATATCATTTTTATTTTACCTTCACGAATTAAAAAGTTTACGTTCTAATGATAGTTAAACTTGTTTTAAGTAGGTTAGTTCTCTCCCTAACACAAGTTAGACTATAAATATATTAAGGTAACAAAAATGGAATGTATAGCTTATGCATTCGTATTCATCGTATAAAATTCAATCAATTATAGCTATGTCGGATACCATATTTTTCATTTGTAGGCGTATTGTTACGGCAAAAAATCTTCATTGCGAGATTCTCGGCATAAGGATGATATTGATTAGTTGGAATTAGAAATTTATCAAGCGCAACTTGATATTATTACTGCTAATAAAAACTCCAGGTAGGTATAGATGAGTTCTCAGATAGCACCATCATACTCACTATTCGTTTATGGGCACCTACTATAATTCTCTACGGCATTATGCTCTTTCTTATATTGTTTTTTTGATAAAAAACATTAAACAATACTTAATTACCGATAAACGATAACTTTTTATTGATTAAAATACTAAAACTGTTACATTGATATCATAACATCTCTTTTAAATAGCCCGTATGACGAAAATAACTAAAGTCAGTAAGTACATTTGTGCCTTACTAATCACCATGGCAACCTTCCAAGTACTATCACATATTTTACTGTTATGCTTTGGTGAGCAAACCACAATAGGTGTTCATCAATTCAGCATAGACTTTCATTTTTTTTCGAGCCATATATCTCATCAATTCACTTATGGGTGGCTTGATATTTCCCAAGCGTTAGAGGCTGAAAACTTTAATTCATTAGCCATTTTAGGCAGTATGTCATTATTGCCCAATTTACTGATTTATTTTTTCTTATTTAAATTATTCAAATATTATCAACAAGGGGAGATCTTTACTGTCGCCAATATCGCTTGTTTTAAAAATATTGGTAAAACCCTTCTAGCGTGGATTGGTTTAAATATTTTTTATCCGCTGTTAGTCACCTTGATCATTCGATTTACGGGTTTATCTGAAAAATTTGCAATGTACATTAATATAGGCAGTAGTGAGTTTTTTTATTTAGTTTCAGGGTTAGTGATATATGTCATGGCTTGGATAATGACAATGGCTATTGAGTTAAAGCAGGAACAGGAACTTGTTGTCTAATGGCTATTATTATTGAACTTGACGTGATGTTAGCAAAACGAAAAATGAAATTAAATGATCTAGCACAAACGGTTGGCATTACCCCACAAAACTTATCCGTATTAAAGAGTGGCCGTGCCAAGGCAATAAGGTTTTCTACCCTAGATGCAATCTGCCAAGCATTATCTTGCTCACCTGGCGACATTTTAATTTATCAATATAAGGACGATGATAATGAATAAATATAAATTTGCTTAGCCTTGTCTCATACCAATTGAAATAATGAACCGATCATTCTAAGGCGGTGATGAGCAATAGGTCGATTTTTATTTAGCCCCAGAAATACCGTAACACTCATTCCTTTATATGATAGAGAAAAACATGTTAAAAAAATTAATACTTATTAGCCTAGTACCTTTTATTATTTCTTGTACAGCGACCCTAAAAGAAAACAAGTTCATTACACAAAGTAAACAAGTGAACCTATATGACGCTGTGACTATTGATAACTGGCGACAACAATTTCCAGATCATCAACTCAAAACACTTTCATTACTAACCGCCAACCAAGATGCGCAACTAGAGGGCCTATACTTAGATAACCCCCATAGTGAACAACTGATATTTGTTATTCAAGGCAACGGCATGCAAGTTAAAGAGGGAGGTATAGAGATGCTACACAGCCTTGCGCCTTTAGGTTTAGACATAGTCATTTTTGATCGACGTGGCTTGGGTGCTAGTTCAGGTCAAGCAACAATTAAAAACCTAGCATCAGATGCAAATGAGCAATACAAATTCATAAAGGCCGAATTTAAAACAGATAAAATTATTGTTCACGGCTACTCATTAGGTAGCTTTATTGCGACAAATTTAGCAAAAGTTCAACCAATAGATGCTCTAGTATTACAGGGTTCAGCAACTAATGTTGATGATTGGATCAAAGCAAAAACGCCTTGGTATATCTATCCTTTCTTAACCGTTAATATTGACCCTGCTTTCCATACGGCCGACAACCAGGTTGTAGTTGCTGAACAATATGACAGACCTTTACTGATTATCGCTGGTGAAGAAGACCAGCAAGTACCTGTAGCACTATCAAAACAGCTTTTTAATGCCAGTCAATCAAAAAACAAAAAACTTATTGTTGTTGAAGGTGCAGACCATGGCAATATGTTTAAAAACATGGCAACGACTAAAACCTACTTACAATTTTTAGCTTCTCTTTAATAAAAGAAACCTTATAATTATTTGAATATATAGCCGTGACACTGTTTGTTATGATAAACCCGTAAGCGGCTTCCTATTTTACGGGCTTTTTAATGTTCAAAAAGCGACTTTCTTTTCACATCAATATATACATTCAATTTTAGCTAGAGAGCAGACATTTACTTATAATGCACTCTGATTTTTCACAGTAAAATGATAACGCGTAAACGCTGCCAACAAAAAGTACAAGCACAGTGCATGTCACTCGCAGCATAAATTTTCAACTTATTTAAACTTACTTTAACTGATAAATAGCAAAACTTAGCGGAGCTATTTTATCAGCACCTTGGCTATCACCTGATAAATAAAGCAAGTTCATTTTTTTATTGCTACTAAGCATATCCAATGGTTCTACATGGTTAGCGGTATTAAAAACAATCAGTAATTCTTGTTTTTCATCTTGTCCATTTAACGAAAGTGTATGAGTACGCGTAATAGCAAAAATACCGGGCTTGTCTTGGGAATATAACGTGCTTTGTTGACCAAAACGTAACGCGGGGTATTGCTGGTACAACTGCGCATATTTAGCAAAACTTTGATAGAACAAATGGCTGCTATTAAAGTTATCATCTGCTGTTGTAGCCTCTGTTGCCAATAAATTATCATCATTATAACTAGCAACGTTAGATGGCATCATATCTTGACGCGAAGCTTGGTCGCCGCCGTCACCGACAAAACCTTGTTCGTCTCCATAATAAATGACCGGCACACCACGACTAAAAAACATCATTGCATGGGCGAGTAAGTTACGTTGTATTTGTTCATCTTCCGTGTAGTTAAATTCACTTGTTCTTAAGCTGTAAGCAAAGCGCCCCATGTCATGATTACCCGTAAAGTTAACGAGTTGATTAGCATCGGTATCAGCAATTTTGTTAAATTTAGAACGTTTATGAGCGGTTTGATAAAAGTGGTCTTGGGCAAATAATTTGGCTAAAACATCTGTCCCTTTTTGCTCAACTAACGCTTGTTGTAGCGCACCTTGAAAAGCAAAATCTAAAACTGATGGTAACTTCCCTTCTACGGTAAAACGGCTTAACAACTCAGGTTCAAAGCTATATACCTCACCATACATAAAAAAATTATCGATACCTTGTGTTTTTGCATGCTGCATTAACGCTGGTGAAAAATCTTGCCAAAATGCCATATTAACGTGTTTTACCGTATCTATACGAAAACCATCGGGTTTAAACTCATCGATAATAGCTTTATAGATATCAATCATACCGTTAACAACGTTTTGGTTATTTGTATCAATATCATCAAGACCAGCAAAATCACCACGAATTGAACTTTCACCCACCCAGTTGGAATCACCTTGGTTATGATAAGCATCGACACTATTGAGCCATTTAGGGGTTTTGAGATTTTCATTGCCTTTAGGTATAAAAGGCGTGTATTTATCCCCTTTAGCTATTTGTACCATAGACTTAAACGGACAGTTTTTATCTTCAAATAACCCGATTAAACCATCATTACTGTGACATTCGTTATACTTGATCACGTCAGCGGTATGGTTGGTGATTATGTCGAAAAACACTTTTATATTACGTCGATGTGCTTGGTCGATAAGATTTTTTAATTCTGCATTAGTGCCTAAATGTGGATCGATTTCGCTAAAGTCTAAAATCCAATAACCGTGATAACCTGCACTACCGTTTTGTACCGCCTGATTACGTAATACTGGCGTTAACCAAATAGCCGTAATGCCCATGTTATCAAGGTAAGGTAATTTTTGGGTTAAACCTGCGAGATCACCACCGTGATACATACCTTTATCAGCCTGATCAAAACCACCACGAGAAAGCTCGCGTTTTTTATCATCAACGGCTGCACCTAAATCATTGCTACTGTCACCGTTATTAAATCGGTCTGGCAAAACAAAATAGAATACTTCGTCTTGAAATTGACGCGCTTTATACGATGTCAGTGTTGACGCTTTAGCCTGCATTACCGGTAAACTAGCCGAACTATCTTCTTGTGCCATACACGACACTATTAAGACCGTGCTAAAACTAAAAAACAGCAAAAACTTAGTAAAAAATTTCATACATTTATTCTCTTAATTTCAATATATCTAAGTTACAACTTGCTATAAAAGCACCCAAACGCAGGAAAAACTAACTGCTCTCCAACCTGATTTGCAGCAGCGAGCTTATGACCAACTAACGGTTGCGATAACTCGTTTGCTAACGTTTTTTCTAGCGAGAAAGTTTGGCTTTGTTCACTAAAATTAAAGCATACTAAAATACGTTCACCTTGATACTCACGAACAAAAGCCAGTATTGACTCTGGTGATCCAATAAACTTAATATCTCCGTACAATAAAACAGGTTGCTCTTTGCGCCAGCGATTAAAATGTCGATAACTATTTAACACCGAGTCCATTGCATCTTCTTGTAAATTTACCGATTTCGCAATATGTTCAGCTGACATCGGTAACCAAGGGGTTCCGCCACTAAATCCGGCATTTGGTAAATCATATTGCCACGGATGTGGTGTACGACAACCATCACGACCTTTAAATTGTGGCCAAAAAGTAATGCCGTAAGGGTCTTGAATATCTTCAAAGGCTATATCTGCTTCTGTTAAACCAAGCTCTTCACCTTGATAACTACACACACTGCCGCGCAGTGATGAAATCATCGCAAAAAGCATTTTAGCAAAATCGGTTGATTGATACCCGCCCCAACGACTAACCACACGCTGTACGTCATGGTTTGAGATAGACCAACAAGGCCAACCATCAGAAACACGCGCTTCAAGAGTTTCTACAACTTGTTTAATGTAGGTGGCAGAAAAATTATCTGTTAATAAATCAAAGCTGTACCCCATGTGCAGTCTATTACTCCCTTGAGTATACTCCGCCATGGTTTTAAGTGAGTCTTCTGAAGATATTTCACCTAAGGCAACAGCGCCAGGGTACTTATTAAGTAAGCTGCGGATATCTTCCATAAAGCCCAAGTTTTCATCTTGGGTATTATTATGATAATGGTATTGATAGGCGTAAGGGTTTTTCTCATCAAAACCTATGCTTTGACGTAACGCTTTCGGCTTGGCAGGGTTATCGCGTAATTGTGCATCATGGAAACAAAAATTAATAGCATCAAGTCTAAAACCATCTACCCCACGTTTTAGCCAAAACTCAATATTATCAAGTACCGCATTACGTACGTCAGTATTATGGAAGTTAAGATCTGGCTGACTCGTTAGAAAGTTATGTAAATAGTATTGCTGACGACGAGGATTCCATGTCCAACCTGAGCCGCCAAAAATAGATAACCAGTTATTAGGTGCCGTACCATCATCCTTAGCATCTGCCCACACATACCAATCAGCTTTATCATTACTTTGGTCTTCACGACTGTCGATAAACCATTGATGTTGATCAGAGGTATGACTCAATACTTGGTCAATCATGATTTTAATATTTAGTGCATGGGCTTTTTCAACCAGCTCATCAAAATCCGCTAATGTCCCAAAAATAGGGTCAATATCGCGATAATCACTAATGTCATAACCAAAGTCTTTCATCGGAGATTTAAAAAAAGGAGAAACCCAAATAGCATCAACACCTAAGCTGGCAATATAATCTAATTTACTAATAATACCGGGTAAGTCACCAATACCATCGTTGTTAGCATCATAAAAACTGCGTGGATATATTTGATAAATAACCGCACCACGCCACCACATTTGTTCACTCATTTAAAACTCCTGACATTACATTTATACCAAGTTGATTAATTAACTGCTCTTTTTTTAATGATTAAAACGAATAACTACGGCGTTATAAAATTCATAATTAAAATAACTAGTTAATGAAACTTATGCCTTGTACTTATCCGTTTTTCTACATAAAAAAGTAGACCTCTTATTTAATTAAATTGGTATTACTGGTTACCATTAAACGGGTTACTGAGCCCTAATGGTTAATTGAAAATTACTTATTTATTCTTTTAAATAAGAATACTCAATAAAAAACGCAGGTAAAAGCCCTTGCATACGTATGTATTGGATTTCACAAAAAATGCATACGTATGTAAGATGTTGCTGGTGCTTGAGTAGGGTTATTATGAACTTACTTTGTAATTGAACGTTGTGAATACAACATCATTCTTGAGGGCATAACATTGCAATCATCATTAACCTATATTAAACAGGCTTGCATAGTCATTGGGCTATTTATTCTTGGCCAGCCATTAGCTTTTGCTAAGACTAACCATCATTATATAAGCCATACTATTATAGATAACGGTGTAGTTATTAAGACCTCGTTAGGTCAAGTGCAACTGAGCGCTTACGGTAATGATGCTATAGAGGTGCATTACCTAGTCAATGAACAGCTAATTAATGACAGCCTGAGCAATGACAGTCAGCTAAAAAACAGTAAGCAACAAACAACGGCACAGCAATTACCTTCTTTTGCTATTAAAGAACAAGCGATAAAACAAAGCGTTCACCTAGCAGAAAATTCCCAGCAATTAACCGTTACTGTCAACAAGCTAAGCGCCATTGTATCTAAATCCCCTTTTAACATCCGTTATTATCAAAAAGGTAAGTTGCTGCTCGCCGAAGAAGCCGGATTTTTCCTTGGCACAGCGCTAGATGAAACTAAAAATGAAGATGAACGCGCAGGCGAAGATAAGCAGCAGGCTAAAATAAATGTACAAGGTTTTCGTTTTACATTAACCGATAAAGAAAAATTGCTTGGTGGTGGTGAACGTGTTTTAGGCATGGATAGACGTGGGCAAAGGCTACCTTTATATAATCGCGCACATTACGGTTATGAAACGCAATCAAATCAAATGAACTTTGGTTTACCTGCCGTCATGTCGAGCAATAAATACATTGTATTGTTTGATAACTCTGCAAAAGGTTGGATGGATATAGCGAAATCAGAAAAAAACATTCTCCAATTTGAAGCGGTCAGTGGTCGCTTGGCTTATCTTGTTTTTTCAGGTGATACTTATGCAGAATTAATTGAAAATTATGTGGATGTTACCGGTAAGCAGCCTTTACCACCTCGTTGGTCGTTAGGTAATTACGCATCACGTTTTGGTTATCGTTCAGAGGCAGAAGTTAGAGCTACGGTGAATAAATTCATCGAATTAGACTTCCCTCTTGATGCGCTTATTTTAGATCTTTATTGGTTTGGTAAAGACATTAAAGGTCACATGGGTAATTTAGCGTGGCACAAAGAAACATTTCCAACACCAACAAAAATGATCAGTGATATTAAAGCACAAGGCGTAAATACCGTTTTGATCACTGAGCCTTTTATTTTAACTAGTTCAAACAAATGGTCTGATGCCGTTGATCATAATGCCTTAGCAAAAGCAGTCGACGGTAGCGCAAAACGTTTTGATTTTTATTTTGGCAATACCGGTTTAGTCGATGTATTTAACCGCCAAGGTCGTGATTGGTTTAATGCTATTTATACCGACTTATCTCAACAAGGCGTTGAAGGATGGTGGGGTGATTTAGGCGAGCCTGAAGTTCACCCAAGTGATACGTTACATACACTTGATGATGGCTCGGTGGTTAATGCCGATGCTATTCATAATGTTTATGGACATCAGTGGGCAAAAATGGTTTTTGAAAACCAATTAACAATAGATAAAAACAAGCGCCCTTTTATCTTAATGCGCTCTGGTTTTGCGGGTTCACAACGTTATGGCATGATCCCGTGGACAGGTGATGTTAGCCGTTCTTGGGGCGGGTTAAAACCTCAAGTAGAGCTAAGCTTGCAAATGGGGGGTTTAGGCATGGCTTATACTCACTCAGATTTAGGTGGTTTTGCTGGTGGTGAAACCTTCGATAAGGAACTCTATATACGCTGGTTACAATACGGTGTTTTTCAGCCTATTTACCGCCCTCATGCACAAGACAACATCGCCCCTGAGGTTGTCTTTCACGATAGTGAAACACAAGATATTCTCCGAAAATTCATCAAGCTAAGATATCAACTCTTGCCTTACAACTATAGCCTCGCTTATGAAAATAGTACGACCGGCATGCCATTAATGCGTCCACTATTTTTTGAAAATGATAAATTCTCGAGTGAAAACATTAAAAGTGAATCCCTTGAAAGTGTGTTCGATAATGCTTCTAGCTATCTTTGGGGCGATGCCTTTTTAGTAACGCCCGTGGTTGATGCTGGCATAAAATCGGTCTCAGTCGCTTTACCCAAAGGCATATGGTTTAACTACTTCACTAAGGAGAATGAGCCCAGTAAAAAATACCAAGGTGGACAAACAGTCTCACTACCAACAGACATAACAACACTGCCTGTTTTAGTGCGCGCGGGTGCTTTTATTCCAATGATTGAAGCCATTCAATCAACGCAAGACTATGATAATAAAAAACTGAGCCTGCATTACTACGCAGACAGCTCGGTAACCTCTGCCTCGTATGAAATGTATGAAGACGATGGAAAAACTCATCAAGCAATTGAAAAAGGCCGCTATGAACTATTAACCTTTTCTGCATCGCAACACCAAAACACACTAAAAATTAATCTTCAGCGTAATGTTAAACCTAACCAACAAGGTAACGATACCCGCTATATAAGTATGCCCGCACAACGTGAAATGTCAGTCGTTATCCATAATTGGTCAACTAAGCCAAACAGCATTCAAATAGACAATGTAAAAATTGAGACCGGTATTTGGAATAGCGATCAAAACACACTGACCGTACACTTTAAATGGCAACATCAACCACTTAACTTGATCGTAAAATAGATATTCATTACGCTTTAAAAATTCACTTGAAAATTTTAAATAATTGAATATAAAACAAAAAACAGGTGTTAACTATATTATTGAAATTGTAAAAGCCTTTATTGAATACGTATGTAAGCAATAGCCGTTCATTGATAATGACTGTATATTGAAAGAGTTATAGCATTGGCTATACCTTTTCAATAGTCACCTTGTTTGATATTCGCCAAGTGCTTTTTGGCCGTAGTACTCTGCTATTTATTATCTTATTATGTTTAATAATAGGTAAAAATATAGCCCTGTATTGATCACATATTAGTTAGCTATTGATCAAGTTTACGTTCCAATCTACGTTCCTATTTAAACATCAAAAAAATTTAATATAAGAGTCCGCGACATGACCGATACAAATAAAAGTACCAATACCTCTCAGCAAAAGCCACGCCTAAGCTTTTGGCAAATTTGGAATGTTAGTTTTGGCTTCCTTGGTGTGCAAATTGGTTTTTCATTACAAAATGGTAACGTCAGCCGTATATTGTCTGATTTAGGGGCTGATCTTTCTTCATTATCACTCTTTTGGTTAGCAGCGCCTATTATGGGTCTGTTGGTACAACCTATTGTTGGTGCTTTTTCTGATCGAACATGGAATCGCATGGGTCGGCGCTTACCCTTTGTTTTAGGTGGTTCACTAGTTGCGGCCGCCGCGATGGTTTTACTTCCAAACGCGTCAATGGTTGTTGCTTTTATCCCACCGATTATTTTTGGTTTATTAATATTTGCCATTAAAGATGCTGCGTTTAATGTAACGTTTCAGCCGTTTCGTTCGCTAGTTTCTGATATGGTGCCCACCGAGCAACATAACTTAGGTTATTCAGTACAAACACTATTAATTAATATTGGCGCGGTAGTTGGCTCAATTCTTCCTTTCGTGTTAACTAACGTGATTGGCTTAGACAACGTATCAGTACAGGGTCAAGTTGCGCAGTCAGTCATTTGGGCATTTTATATTGGTGCCACGGTGTTACTAGGATCAGTCTTGTGGACAGTATTTAGAACAAAAGAATACAAACCGGAAGATTATTACGCTTATCAAAATTTAGATGCTGAAAAAATCAAACAAGAACAATCAGTTAAAAAAACCATTTCAGAGCGATTGGCCGGTTTTTGGGTGTTATTTAAAGGTATGCCAGTAATCATGAAACAATTAGCGATAGTGCAATTTTTTTCATGGTTTGCATTATTTATTATGTGGGCATATACACCCGCAGCGATTACTCAACATGCTTGGGGAGTAGCCGTTGATTGGTTTGATCCTGCTTATATTACTGCGATGGGTGGTTTACCTGATACTGTCGCTGCGGCTAAAGGTGCAGCTGGCGATTGGGTTGGTATTTTATATGCGGCACAAGCTTTGTTTGCTGTGCTTTTCGCTATTTTATTAACTAAATTAGCTAATACCTTTGGCCGTAAAACAGTTTATTCATTATCATTAGTTGCTGGAGGCTTAGGTTACTTAAGCTTTATTTTATTTCAAGACCCAACAATTACCCATGTAAATTTATTAATCACCGAGGTGAAAGTGCCTCAAGGCGCGGTTGGTTTAGTTTGGTCTATGTTAGGTATTGGTATGGCATGGGCGGCAATTTTATCTATGCCTTACGCAATACTTGCAGGAGCTTTACCTGCAGATAAAACGGGAGTTTATATGGGGATTTTTAACTTTACTATTGCCGTACCACAAATAGTGTCAGGCTTAGTATCCGGTTGGATTTTAAACCATGTATTCGACAACAATGCAGTTTATATCATTATGTTAGCAGGTGGTTCGATGATTTTAGGGGCACTATCAGTGTACTTCCTTAAAGACGCTGAAGAACAACCAACCAATAATTAAGATAAGTGCTCACATAATTTGACTTAAATCTGTTAAATAGAAGAGAATAAATAAAAATAAAAGGCGCTATAAATTATTATCTAAGCGCCTTTTTTATTTTATACTAAGGTTAATTTAAGCGCTAACCTGTGGTTAGATAACACTGGATTTTCGTACTACTAATTCAGGTGTAATTAAGGAGGTTGTAGCTTCTTTACCGGCAATAAGATCTAATAGTGTATCAACGAGTAATTCCCCCGCTAATTTAGTGTCTTGCTTTACTGTCGTTAATGGTGGAAAGGTGAAACGCGCAATGGCAATATCATCAAAACCTACGATGGCAACTTGCTCAGGAATATGAATGTTATGCTCTTGTAATGCACGCATTGCGCCAATAGCAATTAAATCACAAGCCGCGAAAATACCATCAAATTTTTCACCGCTAGCCAGTAATTCACATGCGGCACTATAACCTGCATCTTCAGTATGTAGCGCATTGAATTGCAAAGATTGATTTGCAACTAAGTGATTATCTTTCAATGCTTGGCAGTGGCCTTTATAACGATCAAAAAATTCAGGTGCATGGCTAGAAGCACTGCCTAAAAATGCGAGTTTATTTTTACCCTGTTTAATCAGATGTTCAGTTGCTTCTTTTCCCCCTTGAAAATTATCACAACCAACAGAAATTAAAGGTAAGTTTTTAACCTCCGCTCCCCAACGAACAAAATGAGTGTTTTGTGCAATGAGTTGTACTAGTTTTATTTCGTAGTCAACATAATCGCCATAACCTAAGAGAATAAGGCCATCGGCTTTATTGCTGTTTTCAAAATCGGCATGCCAATCAGTGCTTGCTTGTTGAAAAGAAACCAATAAGTCATAGCCCCTTTTTGAGCAAGCTCTGGTGATGCTGCCTAACATGGATAAGAAGAAAGGATTAATGGCGGAATTATTGGTAGTGAGCTCTTCAAATAATAACAAAGCAATGGTATCACTTTGCTGAGAACGTAAATTACTGGCATTTTTATCTACCTTATAATTTAGCTCTCTGGCGATAGCTTGTACTTTTTGTCGTGTTACTTCATTCACTAAGGGACTATTACGCAGGGCTCTCGACACAGTTGATTGAGAAACACCTGCTCGGTATGCAATATCAAAAGAGGTTGCTTTTTCTTTCACATGAATAAACCCTAAACAACTTAATTAACAAGAATATACCTTAGTGACCACAAGATGTATATCCATTTCACTTAAGGTGCTAATTCCTTTAATAACTCTTTTAATTATTTCTTTAATATGAGCGTTAAGGGATAAATGCAAATAAAAAACACATCAAAAATCAAGTAACTTATTTGATCTATTACTTGTTTATTTATTATCTCAAAACAAATTATTATAAAACCCTGTGATTATTTTTATTCCTACACCGAGTTATCATTATTCAATTGAGTCTCCCACAAGGATGCATACAGCCCCTTTTTTTCTAGTAGCGTTGAATGGCTTCCTTCTTCAGCAATAGCACCCTTGTCGATAAATATTATTCTGTCTGCATCGACAATGGTTGATAATCTATGGGCGATAACCAAACTGGTCGAATGTTGTGATACCTCTCTAAACGCCGCTAAAATTGCTTGTTCTGAATGGCTATCAAGGGATGACGTGGCTTCATCAAAAATGAGTATCGGCGGGTTCTTAATAATCGTTCTAGCAATAGCCACCCGTTGTTTTTCACCTCCACTTAATTTTAGACCTCGCTCCCCCACAACCGTTTCAACACCATCAGGGAGTAGTTTTATAAACTCATCGAGGTGCGCTAGTTTAATCGCTTTATAAACGTCAGCATCACTAGCTGAAGGGTTTCCATAACGAACATTTTCAAAAATTGATTCATTAAAAAGAACGGTATCTTGTGGAACTACTCCGATAGCACGACGTAATGATTTTAATGTAACTTTTTTTATGTCTTGTCCATCGATACAGATTGAACCATCGTTTACATCATAGAACCTAAATAGCAACTTCATCAAGGTTGATTTTCCGTGGCCACTTGGACCGACTATGGCGACTTTTTCTCCTGCATTAACAGAAAAACTAACATCGTTTATTATTTTTCTTTTTTTATTATAACAAAAACTAATATTGTTAAAGTCTATCCTGCCACTGACAACATTTAACTCTTCAGCGTCATCCACATCAACTATTTTGGGCTTAATCGACATCAGGCTAAATAAGTGCTCGATGTTAGCAAGCGAGCCCTTAATTTCACGGTAAACAAAGCCTAAAAAATTTAAAGGTAAAAATATCTGCATAATAAACGCATTAATGAGTACAAAGTCCCCAAGAGTCATATCGCCTTGAGTCACTTTATAAGCCGCTAACATCATCATAGCAGTAATAGCAATGGCAATAATAAACGCTTGCCCACCATTTAGAGCAAAAAGAGACAGTCTGTTTTTACGTTTTGCGACTTCCCAATCCTCTAAATCTTTATCATATCGATCCGCTTCAAAATCTTCATTCGAAAAGTATTTTGTCGTTTCATAGTTAAGCAAAGAATCAATAGCATGATTATTACTACTTGAGTCCGCTTTATTTGCCTCTCTTATAAATTTCACCCGCCAGTCGGTTGTTTTAACAGAAAACGTAATATAGCCAGCAATGGCTATTAAGCTAATAGCTGCAAAACCTATTGAGTAGTTATATAATAAAACACCGATTACCATGGTAATTTCAAGAAGTGTCGGTACGATGTTAAAAACCATGAAGCGCATTAAAAAGTTTATACCTGATGCACCTCGTTCTATATCCCGCGCTAACCCGCCTGTTCTTCGGTCCAAATGGTATTCTAAATCTAGTTTATGTAAGTGTTTAAAAACATTTAAACTAATTCTACGGATAGACCTCTCGGTGACTCTGCCAAAGAGCACATCTCTAATCTCACCAAAAACCACATTAGACAAACGCACTAAACCATAAGCTAAAACAAGCCCAATAGGCACAACCAGTAGTGAGGCTTGGTCAAATTGAGAAGTGTCGATACCATCAACAATATATTTAAGGATAAATGGTAAACCAACACTAGCAACTTTTGCTAATATCATGAAACCGACAGCAAAAAGTACCCGCTTTTTATATTCAATCAGGTACGGAAAGATATCTTTAATAATATTCCAACTAAAGTGATCAGCTTCAACTTCATTAATTCTACTTGGTCGCATGATTGTTACCTGTTTAGTATTTGAAAATAATGGTGCTTAAAAATATGATTGAATAATTAGTGAAAATTAAACACCTTAAAGAAAAAGCAATACGATGTTTAAAGAGTAGCATTTTTATAACGCGCTAATGACTCTTGGTAACATCGAATCAGAGTAAGAGCTTGGACGTATAAGAAGAACCTAGAGGGTACGTTTGTTAACCCTATAGCCTTTTACTATTGAGTTCAACAGCATCCTTTATCACTTTATTCAATTGTTTAACCTTTACAGATACTAACAAGCAACATATGCTGATATAAAGACGATGCGAAGAAGTACATTAATGGTCATTATAAAATTATTCGCGACCTTAGTTGATCGGTTTTTATTTACGATAAGCTTCATTATGGGCGTGCAGCTGCCTGAGTTTATTGTGCAATATACACAAAGACTATCAGGTCATCTCAACGAAGCTCGTTATCAGCTGCAACAATTTCAATTAATTGCTGACAATCACTTTCAGGGTGATTTAGCTATGATGATAAAACGCTATCAGGAAAATACGGAAGCATCGATAATTGAAACAGGTGATTTAATTGCTAGTACAAAAGAGCGCATCACACTTTTAGAGCAACACCTAACCGATATGACACAAAAAGATCTAGTGAACAGACTCTATGCTTTTGTCACTGAATATGATTTTGCAATGGCACAAGCAACCGTGCAACAGTTTCAATTAGCTATACCACTTAATTATCCGGCGTTAAGTACAGGCGCAATAGTGGCGCTTATATTATTGCTAACCTATAAATCAATCACTGCCTTCGCAAGGCGGCTTTATAGGAAATCAAACCATAATAAATGGGTACATTAGTCATCCCTATAAAAATAAGAGTTACCATTTTACTTTGCAATCAGCAATCAGCAATCAGCAATCAGCAATCAGCAATCAGCAATCAGCATCACGCTGACAAAAAAGGCTGCAATAGCAACCTTTTAATATAGCGTACGTTAAAATAAATTAAATGATCCTAATTAACCATTACCATCTTCAACACGGCTTTTCAGTTTTTGCCCAGGTCTAAATGTTACAACCTTACGAGCACAAATAGGAATGTCTTCACCGGTTTTAGGATTTCTACCTGGGCGTTCGCTTTTGATACGGAGATCAAAATTACCGAACCCAGAAAGCTTAACCTGTTCACCGCTTTCTAACGTTTCACGTATTTCTTCAAAAAATATTTCAACCATATCTTTTGCGTCGCGCTTACTAAGCCCAACTTTTTCATACAAATGTTCTGCTACTTCTGCTTTGGTAAGCGCCATTGCTTAATCCCTCAGTGATGCATTTAATTCTGTTTTTAACGTATCAACCACTCGATCGACAACCGCTGTAATGTCTTTTTCTTCAAGTGTTTTTTCATTGTCTTGTAAGATCATCGCTATTGCTAAACTCTTAAATCCGAGCTCTATGCTTTCGCCACGATATACATCAAACAAGTTTAGATCAATTAAATAATTTCCGCCAACCTTTTCAATACGTTGTAACACATTTTTTGCGTCAACATCCTCTTTAACTACCACAGCGATGTCTCGTCTATTTGACGGGAAGCGAGAGACTTCGCACGCTTGCGGGATATTTTGAGTTAAAATTTCTGACAATAATAGTTCAAAAACTAATGTTCGACCATTTAACCCTAATTTCCTTTCTAATTCAGGATGTAAGGCACCAATATGGCCGACAAGTGTTCCGTTGCGGTATATTGCTGCTGTTTGTCCTGGATGTAATGCGTCTATTTCAACTTTTGAAAATTCAAATGACGAACTATCCGCTGTTAATGAAAGTAATGCTTCAACATCCGATTTTATGTCATAAAAATCAACCGCTGACTTTTCCATGTTCCAATGTTCTTCATTTCGCTGACCGGTAATCACACCAGCGATCATATTATCTTGTCGTACACCGTTTTCTACAGACTCGTCTGGAATAAAACGTAAACCTGTTTCAAATAAACGAATACGACCTTGCTGACGATTTTGATTATAGGCAACAGATTGTAATAGTCCAGTCCATAAACTTAAACGCATTACTGACATTTCAGATGAAATTGGATGAGGCAGCGTCATTACGGCTTGTTCGGGGTGAATAAGCGACTGAATTTTAGGGTCGACAAAACTATAGGTTATCGCTTCTTGATAACCACGATTGACTAACGTATTACGAAGTTTTGACACATTGAGTTTGGCTTCTTTTTGCTCACGCATCGCCAATATGGCTTTAGGTGAAACATTAGGAATATTGTTATAACCAAATATTCGTGCGACTTCTTCAATTAAATCGACTTCAATTTTTATATCAAAACGATAAGCTGGAACAACTACGTGCCAAATATCACCATCATTATCGCCAAGTAACTTTGTAGCAAAACCTAAGCGCGTTAATATTTCAGTTACTTTAGCATCTTCAATGTGATGACCAATACGGCCATCGAGTTTTTCCCGACGCAAAGTCACGTGTTTTTCTTTTGGTAAATGATCTTCGTTTACGGCTTCAACAATAGGTCCTGCTTGACCACCAACAATATCAAGTAATAATGTGGTTGCACGCTCCATAGCATCAAGTTGTAACTCAGGGTCAATACCGCGTTCATAACGATGAGATGAATCAGTATGTAAACCGTATTGGCGTGCTTTGCCTAATATAGCTAAGGGTGCAAAAAAGGCACTTTCTAAGAAAATATCTTTCGTCGGCGCTTCTGCCGATGAACTTACACCTGAGTCTTGACCACCAAAGATACCTGCCATGGCAAGTGCTTTACCATCATTACCCGTATCAGCTATCACTAAAGTTTCAGCTGACAGTGTCACTTCTTTACCATCTAGCAAGACAAGTTTTTCACCTGAGGTTGCTAGACGAACATTAATGCCACCGTCGATTTTTGCTAAATCAAAGGCATGCATAGGATGGCCTTGCTCTAGTAAGATGTAGTTAGTTACATCAACCACTGGGTCTATGCTGCGAGTACCGCTGCGACGTAATTTTTCTACCATCCATAAGGGCGTTTTTGCATTGACATCAATATTTTTAATGACACGGCCTAAATAACGTGGACAGGCTTCACTTGCCGTTAAGGTAATTTCCAAGGTATCGTCAATACTTGGCGTAACCGCGACAATTTCAGGTTCAATAACACTTTGGCTATTTAAAACCCCTACTTCACGCGCTAAACCTTTAAGACCTAAACAATCACCACGATTTGCCGTTAAATCAACGTCAATAGAGACATCATTTAAATCTAAATATTCTCTAACACACATGCCTAATGGCGCATCAACTGCTAATTCCATAATGCCGTCAGAACTGTCTGATAAACCAATTTCAGACTCGCTACACAACATACCATTAGAAGGTACGCCACGTAATTTAGCGGCTTTAATTTTAAAGTCACCGGGTAATACAGCACCAACAGTGGCAACAGCAACTTTAATACCTACACGGCAATTTTTTGCACCACAGACAATATCAACTAATTCGCCGTCATTAAAGTCGGCTCCGCTCTTTCCGCTGATACGGATTTTAGTTACTTGTAATTTGTCGGCATCAGGATGAGGTCCACATGCAACCACTTCACCGATAAGTACTCCCGTAAACTCCCCAGCAACAGCTTCTACAGCGTCTACTTCTAGACCTGCCATAGTAATTTGATGCGTTAACTCATCAGAAGAAATAGCAGGATTAACCCACTCACGTAACCATGATTCACTAAATTTCATTATGAGTTTCCTACTTGAACTGTTTTAAGAAGCGAAGATCGTTTTCAAAGAATGCACGTAAGTCATTGACCCCATAGCGCAACATCGTTAAACGCTCAACACCCATACCAAAAGCAAAACCGGTGTAAATTTCAGGGTCGATACCTACCGACTTAAGTACATTAGGATGAACCATGCCGCAACCTAATACTTCTAACCATTTACCATTTTTACCCATAATATCAACTTCTGCTGATGGTTCTGTAAATGGGAAATAAGACGGGCGGAAACGAATTTCAACTTCTTCTTCGAAAAAGTGATGCAAAAAGTCATGCAAGATGCCTTTAAGATGCGTAAAACTAACATCTTTATCAACCATCAAACCCTCAACTTGGTGAAACATGGGGGTATGCGTTTGATCGTAATCATTACGATAAACTTTGCCCGGAGAAATAATACGAAGCGGCGGCTGCTCTTTCTCCATCGTACGAATTTGCACACCTGACGTTTGAGTTCTTAATACTAGTTTAGGATTAAAATAAAACGTATCGTGGTCTTGGCGAGCAGGATGATGCTCTGGAATATTTAAGGCGTCAAAATTATGAAAGTCATCTTCAACCTCAGGGCCTTCTTTAACAGAAAATCCTAAATCACCAAAAAAACTTTCAATACGCTCAATAGTACGGGTTACTGGATGTAAGCCACCTAACTCGTTACCACGACCCGGTAAAGTTACGTCAATAGATTCAGAAGCGAGCTTTTGCTTGATAACTTCAGCACGTAGTAATTCACCACGTTCAACAAGTAACTTCTGTACTTGTTGTTTCGCTATATTAATAACTTGCCCTGCTTTAGGTTTTTCTTCTTTTGGTAATTTACTCAACCCTTTCATTTGATCAGTAAACAATCCTTTTTTACCTAAAAAGTTAACGCGAACTTGATCAAGTTCATTGGGATCTGTTGCAGCAGCTATCGCTTGCTCTGCCTGCTCAACAATCTCTTCTACAGTAATATCGTCTAAATTCATGAGTTCCTCTACGCGGCTCTAAAGTCCACATTTTGAGGACTTTGGAATAGACTAAATTTGATTAATAAAATGGTGAGCTAGTTTACACAAATTATTGAGTAAAAAGTAGGGCTACACACAGATTATTAACCTTATCCTTAAACAACTTCAAACAGCATGATTTACTTCCCGTGATAAACGATTTAGTCACAGGTATTGATTGATGGTAATTATCATTTCCTTATCAAAATCAATAACACCTTCATAGCGAGAATGTTCAGACACATTAAGTTAACCACGAATAATATAAGCAAAAGGTACTATTAATTTTTCATTGATGTTCTAACCATTTGTTGAATAATTCCCATCCGTCTACAATTGATTAATTAACAACCAAAAGCATCGCATTTACATCAAAAAAGAAATACTCTATGAAATGAACTTATACCTTGAATCAATATAATATTTTAATAATAAAATGATAAGGAAAGCCTCATGCTAAATTTTTTTTATAAAAACATACTAATTTTTTTCTTGGCAAGCATAATAACTGCTTGTGGAGGAGATAGCACAACAACAGTCACTCCTATTGTTGTGTTGCCACCTCCTCCACCTCCTGTAGAGATATCTCCAGCCGAAACATTAAGCAATGACTTAACAGGTTTATCTTTAAGTGAATTTTATGAATTTTCGTTAAAAGCATTAGCATTGCGAGATCCTGAATACATCGTAAATTCAGGTCGTGAAAATGAATATCAACTAAGAACAATAACATTAACTAATATTTCTGAAAAATATCTTGATGAAACAAATGAGATGTTAACGACTATTATTGAATTAGCCAATTCATTTGATATAACAGAATTAACGGCTAATGAAAAAATTTCCTATGACGTTTTTCATTGGCACATCACTGATTCCATTGAAAACAATAAATATAGATATCATGATTTTGCTACAAAAAAAGCAATATCTAGCTATTATTTTTTTATGCAGTTTCCGTTAAATAATGAAAATGATACAAATCACTTTTTATTACAACTACGTAACTTAGAAAAAAAACTCGTACAAGTTGAAAACAATCTCAACACGGCGGCAAAGTTAGGCGTTATTGAAAATGCGCTAACGTTATCCTACAGAAAAGAAAACATTGACTATTTTGCCAATACTACCGCGCAAGAGCACCCGCTTTATGAGCATTTCAATACTGCTTTATCAGCAAATCCTGACATATCGGTAGTTAAAAGGAATTCACAGTTACTAACGTTAGAAAACATTCTGACCAATAACGTTATACCCGCTTTTAATAATCTCTCCCTCATCGTTGCCCAGCAACTTGAGCAAGCGCCAAAAGATATTGGTGTTGGTCATACCTATCAAGGCGCTGAGTATTACCAACAGCGTTTAGCGCACCATACCAGCACAAAATTAACCGCCGAAGATATACATCAACTCGGCATTAAACGATTAACAGATATTCACCAGCAGATTAAACAAGCATTTATACAACTAGGTTACCCTGATGATGAAAGCCTAGAACAAGGTTATGCGCGTGTGAAAATTGATGGTGGTACTGTTAGCGCTGAAGACTCTTTAGCGCTATATCAGCATTACGTAGATACGGCCACTAGCGATTCGCTCAATTTTTTCAATAAATTACCAACAACCCCTCTCAAGATAACTTATGGCGGTGGCGGATATCTTCCCGCACCTACCGATGGTTCAGACTCAGCTTATTATTTAGCGCCTATTGACGAAGAACAACCGATCTATTTAATTCCTACATTAACGTATCATGAAGCGGTACCAGGGCATCATTATCAGTTAGCCATGGCACAAGAAGCGAACCTGCCTTCCTTTAGGAAAAATTTACACTTTACGGGGCTTATCGAAGGCTGGGCTTTATATTCTGAGCGCTTAGCTTTTGAACAAGGCTGGTATGAAAATGATATATACGGAAATTTAGGCCGACTGCAGTATGAAGCGATGCGCGCTGCACGATTAGTTGTTGATACTGGTATACATGCTAAAGGGTGGACATTTGAACAAGCATTACAATATTATATGGACGTTACTGGGTATGTGCGTGAAGAAGCAGAAAACCATATAGTTCGTTACGCTGTCAATGTCGGTCAAGCGACAGCATACATGATAGGTATGCTAAAGATTATGGAATTAAGACAACAAGCAATAGATACAAAAGGTGACAACTTTAACTTAGCGGCTTTTCATGATGTCATTATCAATAATGGCGCTATGCCACTTGATACTTTGAGTGTTGTGGTAAATAACTGGTTAACAAAATAACAGCTCATAATGTAAGAGTTCAACTAAACTATAAAAACAATCATTAAATTCTATCAATCTATTTAATGGTTTTTTCATTTACAGTCGATAGTTATGGCATATGTGTTATCACCTAGATTATAAAAACTCGGTTTTTAGCATGTTAATATAGTTAAAATTAAATACCACAAGTCAATTAAAGTTAAGTAACAGGGGCTGAGATTGATAGTTCTATCATCAATAGTTTTTGCAGCAGGTCTGGAGAAGGAATTGCGACTATTATTCCTGATAGCTTGCTGAGCGTTTTTATTTATTGCCCGTGCATACCTATTTCATTTAAAGCTTCACCTGAGATGTAATGCAAATATAGCGCAGAACTGAAGAGACTGTAATGATCAAGTTTATAGCATTCTATATCACTTTTATTATTCCTTTTCCGGTACACTCTTTTATTGTTCCTTCAATAAAAACACCTTCAATCACCAAGCCGTTAATCACAAAGCAAATAAAAAATATTACATTAGGAACGACCAACGCCTCTGATACGCCTCTTTATCAAAAAGCTAAACGTATATTAACGTATGCTTTTGCAGAATTAGATTACTCCTTAACAATTAAAACACTGCCTAATAAGCGCAGTTTATCATGGGCAAATGAAGGAAAATTAGATGGTGATTTATTTAGAATTAGCAATTTAAACTTAACTGAGTTTTCAAATTTACAGCAGGTAAAAGAACCCTTATTTACCATTGACCAGTCTGTAATAAGTAAACAAAATATTGTCGTTGATGGCTGGAACAGTATGAAAAGCTATATCCTCGCCTATGAACGCGGCACTAAATTTATCGATGAGAAACAAGACAGGTTTAAAGACGTTATTTTAGTGAATAGTTCAGAACAAGCATTCGACATGATTTATGTCGACCGAGCCGACATTACAATTACCAGTAGTTCTACAGCGAAAAGAATATTAAATAAGCATAAAAAGTTTGAAAAAAAGATAAAAATACTTGAACCACCATTAATTAAAATCACATTGCATGTTTATCTTAATCATCAACGTCACCAAGGATTAGCAGATGAACTCTCCAGCGTATTAACGCAAATGAAGCAAGATGGTCGTTTTGAGCGCTTTCTCGATAAATAAAAGTAAAACGTATAGCCAAAGCGCTTTATTTGCTTATACTGCTAGCTTATTAATATCAAACATAACTGAGGCAGCAATAACACCATTATTATATCTGCGTTATCAATCAAGATGTATATTTCAGAACGACTGAAATTGAGCATTTAAAATGGTAGCAAACATACAATGGCATACTTGCTGAATAAAAATGAATTTAACGGTTGAATTTAAAACACCAGTTCAAACATCGTCATTTGATTGGCAATTATCACAAGAAATTAATGTTAGCATCGATGGCGGTAATGTTATTGCTAAAGCAGAGATCGAGTTACTCACATTAAACAAACATCGTGATGCACTCGCAAGTTACCAACAACTCGACAACGATGATGAAAATACTGATTGGGAAATCCCATTAAACTTGTATTTTAAAGGCCCAAACTTATCTCCTGAACTTTGTGATTCACTCGATATAACGCCTAACATTAAGAAAGCACAAACGCACATCATGCTTGAAGCTATCAGTGTATTGCCTGACTATAAAAAACAAGGTATTGCTCAATACTTATTACAAGAAATTGCAAAGCAATATAGTAAAGCACAATCATTCACCGTGCTTAGCATGCCAATGCATCATTTTGTTGACCCCGAGCATTGCGCAGAAGAGCATAACAAAGCTTATTATGAATTACTTAATTTGAATAACGAGCAAATCACTCAAGCTCAATTGCATACGTTTTTTACTAAGACAGGTTTTATTGAATATAACGTTGATGCAACTTTATTAGCGGAACCTTTAAATTTTGATATTTTTGTCGCTAGTCCGCAGACGATTTTAAAAGATAATTCATAGTTTTATCTATCGACCAAAGACGAGGTTATGACTTTACTAACCTCGGAACATAAAAAGCCTGTCAATTGACAGGCTTTTATTCTAAGCGTAATTTCACTTAATCGCTTTCTAAATTAATTAACTAATCAATTAACTGATATTCTTCTTTGAGTATTGCAATTATTTCAGCTTTAGGATTTTCTGACAAAATAATTTTTTCACCAGTAATTTTTTCAGCAATAGCAATATACGTTTGTGATACTGCCATTAATACCGACTCCGGTAATTCATTATCACGCGCGAGTGCTTCACGTTCACTCATACGATCTTTATTCAATAGAATATCAGGATCTGGGAAGTTCTTTAATAATAACTGGCGGAAACCTTCTTTCGAATTCTCGACGACGTTACCAGCACGGTATTGTTCACCGTCCCAAATACGCGACGAGTCTGGTGTGCCTACTTCATCCATGTATATTAACTTGTCATTACCTGCTTTATCTTTAACGTAACCAAATTCAAATTTTGTATCTACAAATATTTGATCAAGTTTTGCTAAAGAATTTGAAATAAGGTTAAAACCTTCGGTCAATAGTTTTTCGTATAAGGTAATATCGTCAAGAGATTTAAAATTGAATGCTTCGAAATTATCTTCAATATTTGTACGCGTAATATTAACATCGTCAACCGCAGGTACGCCGGGAATTCCCTCTAAGATACCTTTTGTTGATGGTGTTTGTAATAATTCTGGTAATTTAGCGTCTTTTGTTAGGTTTTCTGCTATTTCAATACCACAAAATTCACGTTCACCTTTTACATACGAACGCCACATAGAGCCCGTAATGTATTGACGACAAATAGCTTCAATCATCACAGGTTTTGCTTTTTGTACAATCCATACAAATGGATGTGGGATATCAAGAATATGGCTTTCGGCTAAACCTTGATCTTTAAATAACTTAAACCAATGGTTAGAAATAGCATTAAGTGCAGCGCCTTTGCCCGGCACACCTTTCATACCGCCTTCGCCTTGCCAAATACAATCAAAAGCAGATATACGGTCGCTGATCACCATAATAGCTAATGGGGTATCTGCGGCAACGTCGTAGTTTTTTTCTTGAATTAAGCGTTTGCTATCGGCTTGTGTTAACCAATAAACACTGCGAACCTTGCCACTATGAACAGGGGCATCAGTGCGAATAGGTAAGTCGTTATTTACTGCTAATATTTGATCTGCAAGACTCATGGAGTTACACCTTAAGTTTCATTATTAAATTAATTGTAGCGAATATTATCTTTATTATTTACATCTGTGAATAAAATAATATTCACTATAATTAATCTCTATTTAAAAGAATCATTTCAAATAGAAAAGGACGCCAAATGGCGTCCTTTTTTATTAAAGCGTTTTCAATTCTATGCAGCTAAAGAAGCTTGCGCTTTCTCAACTAAGAATGTGAATGCTGCTTTGTCGTATACTGCAATATCAGCTAGGATCTTACGATCGATTTCAATAGCAGCCTTTTTAAGACCACAAATGAAACGGCTATAAGATAAACCATTTACACGAGCTGCTGCGTTAATACGAGCAATCCAAAGTTGACGGAATTGACGTTTACGTTGACGACGGTCACGGTAAGCGTATTGACCAGCTTTAGTTACAGCTTGAAAAGCAACGCGATAAACGCGACTACGGGCACCGTAGTAACCTTTAGCTTGCTTTAGAACCTTTTTATGACGTGCGCGTGCTTGTACACCACGTTTTACTCTTGCCATTTTCTATCTCTCCTATTAACCGTGACGTAAAAGTTTTTTAACTGACTTAATGTCAGCAGCTGAAATCATACATTTAGCACGTAGATGACGCTTAACTTTGGTACGGCGTTTAGTCAAAATATGACGTAAGCCAGCTTGTTTGAACTTGTAGCCAGAAGCTGTTTTCTTAAAGCGCTTTGCAGCACCTTTATTGGTTTTCATTTTAGGCATGTGAATAACTCCGCATTGTTATGCCAAATATAAAGCAACCTAGGCGAAAGTTTTTGAGAGCTTAATTTATAATTAAGTTGCCAAACTTTACTTGTAAGCCTTGATCACCAGCTAAAGACAATATTGGTGAGATAAGTTTTAAAAAACCTATCTACTTGTCAAACCAAATATTATCTATTTTTAGGGGCTAGAACCATCACCATTTGTCGTCCTTCCGCTCTACGAGGGAAAAACTCAACTACGGTCAATTCTGCTAAATCGTTTTTAACACGAGTTAGTAAGTCAAGACCAAGTTCTTGGTGGGCCATTTCACGACCACGGAAACGTAATGTTACCTTGATCTTGTCGCCGCCTTCTAAAAAGCGTATCAGGTTGCGTAGTTTTACCTGATAATCGCCTTCATCTGTACCAGGTCGGAATTTAATTTCCTTAACCTGTATTTGTTTTTGCTTTTTACGCTGTTCTTTTTGTTCTTTACTTTTTTCGTAAAGAAACTTGCCGTAATCCATAACTCGAAGAACAGGGGGTTTAGCTGTTGGGCTAATTTCAACAAGGTCTACGCCAGCTTCTTCAGCTTGATTCATTGCTTCATCTAATGTGACGATACCACCGGGTTCTCCGTCATATTGAATGAGACGAACTTCGTCACCTACAATGCCTGTAATCAACTCGTTTAACCGATGAGCCGGCTCTTTTTGTCCGCCTCGTTGTCCACCTTTAATAGCCATGTTCCTCCAAAGAACTTTGTCCCAAGTTACGATTGCTTTTTAGCGTTAATGTAATACTTGGATTAAAAAATATATTATGCCTGTTAGTTTAACATTAAACTCTTTGTTTTACTTCTTCATTGAGTTTAGCAATAAAATCATCAACAGACACTTTCCCTAAATCTTCACCACTTCGTGTTCGTATTGAAATTTCGCCGGCTTCCATTTCTTTATCACCAACAACTAACAAATACGGAATACGCTTTAAAGTGTGCTCGCGGATTTTAAAGCCTATTTTCTCATTTCTCAAGTCTAGTTTTACTCTAAATCCACTTTCTTTCAATTTTTTTGCAATTTTTTGACAATATTCGCTCTGTTTGTCAGTAATGTTCATCAAAACGGCATGAGTTGGTGATAACCACGTTGGAAATTTGCCAGAGTACTCTTCGATCAAAATACCAATAAAACGTTCAAGTGAACCCAAAATTGCACGATGGATCATCACTGGGATGTATCTTTCGTTATCTTCACCAACATAAGTTGCGCCTAAACGCTCAGGTAAAGAAAAATCTAATTGTACCGTACCACATTGCCAAGCACGTCCTAAACAGTCCATTAAGGTGAATTCAATTTTGGGACCGTAAAAAGCCCCCTCACCTGGTAAATATTCAAATGCAATGTCACTGTCGGTTAATGCTTGTGCTAAACCTGCTTCAGCCTTGTCCCAAACTTCATCACTACCGATACGATTTTCAGGCCGTGTTGATAATTTAACGATGATATCTTCAAAACCGAATGAACCATAGACGTCATAGACCATTTCGATACACTTAATCACTTCTGCTTGAACTTGTGATTCCATACAGAAAATATGCGCATCATCTTGAGTGAAACCACGAACACGCATTAATCCATGTAAAGAGCCTGACGGTTCATTACGATGACAACAGCCAAATTCAGCAATACGCAGTGGTAAATCACGGTATGACTTTAAACCTTGGTTAAATATTTGTACGTGACCTGGACAATTCATCGGTTTTATTGCGTATTCACGCTTTTCAGACTCAGTAGTAAACATACCGTCGGCATATTTATCCCAGTGACCTGATTTTTCCCAAAGACTTCTGTCCATCATCATCGGTGCTTTAACTTCATCATAATCATATTCGTGTAATTTTTCACGAATAAATTTTTCTAACTCCGTATAAATAGTCCAACCGTCATTGTGCCAAAACACCATGCCAGGCGCTTCTTCTTGCCAATGAAATAAATCTAATGTTTTACCTATTTTACGGTGATCACGTTTTTCAGCTTCCGCTAAACGAACGATATACGCTTTCAGTTGCTTTTTATCCGCCCATGCTGTGCCATAAATACGCTGCAACATTTTATTATCTGAATTGCCACGCCAATAAGCACCCGCAACCTTCATTAATTTAAAATGATGACAATGGCGCATGCTAGGTACATGAGGACCACGACACATATCAATATATTCTTGGTGATGATATAAAGCCGGTGTATCTGTTTTCTCGATGTTTTCATCAAGAATTTGTAATTTGTAGGTTTCGCCGCGTTCAGTAAACGCATCGTAAGCGTCTTGCCAAGTACCCGTTTTTTTAACAACTTCATAACCTGTACGCGCTAACTCAGTCATGCGTTTTTCAAGTTTAACTAAATCATCTTCAGTAATTGACTCTTCTAAGTCGATGTCATAATAAAAACCATTATCTATGGTTGGGCCGATAGCCATTTTAACATTTGGGTATAGCTGTTTTATTGCATGCCCTAATAAATGTGCACAAGAGTGACGAATGATTTCCAGACCTTCACTATCTTTACTGGTAATAAGTTGTAAAGAAGCATCTTGGGTAATTAATTCACATGCATCTACGAGATCACCATTAATACGACCAGCAATAGTTGCCTTAGCAAGACCGGGACCTATATCAAAAGCAACATCCATTACAGATACGGCATTTTCGAACGAGCGTTGTGAACCATCAGGGAGAGTAATTACGGGCATGAATTTTCCTTTAATCAGTGGCGGCACATACCAAGCGACGCATGAATCTTTTTAACTAGCTTAAATCGTTGATTTAAATAAAAATAACACAATGTATTTATATTTTTTAATAGTCATTTATTTAAATTTTCTACAAAAAATATTTTTACGTGAAAAATCAGGTCGCTAGACTAACTAAAATTAGCGCTTATGTACAGAATATTAAATAAAATAACCGATAAATAAAAGCGATTAAATGATATTTATATAAATGCTAAGTCTTTTGTTGTTTTAGCTGACACATTTAAATAGTAGTGTTGCCTTAATCGTACGATTAATTAAGACTCACTTAGTTCAACAGAAAAAGCCGACTTCGAAGCACAAGGTTACTTAAACCTTATCCAGCAATTAAATGATTCATTAGTGCATATTCAGCATTTAGTTGCTTTAAAGAATAATTTAATCGCGACTCAAGCAGGAGCTATCTCTTAGCCCTATGGATTAATATTTACGGCAATTGATAAAATAGCTTAAATAACGATTTTCCCCTCAAAATATTAGCGCGGTTTTACTCAAAAAATGCGTCTATAAAAAATAACAATTCCTTCCAGTTGTTCGCTATTAGGTTCATACTGCTATTACTGCGTATCTGTGTCGTAGTTTGCATTGATGTTGATGCTTAGAAAAGGACCTAGGTTGGCTCAAACTGACTTTAGGTTAATGTACTTATGATTAGGGGTAAATATAATGAGCAAAGGACAAGATAGTAAAAAGGATGATAAAAAGAAACCGCTTTTAACCGCAAAGGAAAAGAAAGCAGCTAAAAAATCTAAAAAATAAGATTCTACGTACTAGGGCATAAGTCGAATCAGGCTACCACACAAGTGCGGTGGCCTTTTAAATCACTTCAATATAGCGATACGTTCTAAATCTGTACCGCTAATAACAATTATTTTTACACCTTAACTTTCATGTTATTTTCATTTAGCTAGCATGCTTTATTTTAACAAATCTTTCGCAATAGCTTCTGCGACTTTTATGCCATCAATACCCGCTGATAGAATTCCACCCGCATAACCGGCACCTTCGCCAGCAGGAAATAATCCATCAACATTTAAACTTTGTAGGGTATCTTTATCTCGCGTTATTTGAATAGGTGAAGAGGTTCTTGTTTCAACAGCAGTTAAGGTTGCTTCATCCATAGAGAAACCTTTGATTTTCTTTTCGAATGCCGGTAACGCTTCTCTAATGGCATCAATAGCATATTGAGGAAGAATTTCACTCAAGTCACAATATTTTACACCCGGCTTATAAGAAGGTTCAACACAGCCATGTTCGCCACTTTTACGACCTGCTAAAAAGTCACCAACTAACTGTACTGGTGCATCGTAAGACTCACCGCCTATTTTAAACGCTTTTTCTTCAAGACGGCGTTGAAACTCAATACCCGCTAGAACATTGTCAGTTTTACCATCTATATCATAATCTTTTGGTTCAATACCAACGACAATGGCACTGTTTGCATTACGTTCATGGCGTGAATATTGGCTCATACCATTAGTAACAACTCGACCTTCTTCAGAGGCCGCCGCAACAACGGTTCCACCGGGGCACATACAAAAGCTATAAACCGAACGGCCATTTTTACAGTGGTGAACCAACTTGTAATCAGCGGCACCTAAAATAGGGTTTCCTGCGTTTTTACCAAATCGAGCTTCATCGATAACCGATTGTTCATGCTCAATTCTAAAACCTACTGAAAACGGCTTAGCTTTAATGTAAACATTGTTGCGGTGCAATATTTCAAAGGTATCACGAGCACTATGACCAATAGCTAAAGCGACATGATTGGTTTCAATGTGTTCACCCGATGCTAATGTTAAGCCAGTGATCCGTCTTTTACTTGTACTCTCGATATTTGTACTATCAACGTCACTGTTTTCATTTTTTATATCTTCAAAATGAAATTGTTCAACACGCTCTGAGAAACGTACTTCACCGCCAAGCTCAATAATTTTGGCGCGCATTTTTTCAATCATGGTAACCAATTTAAACGTGCCGATATGGGGTTTACTGACATACAAAATTTCTTCTGGTGCGCCTGCGTCCACAAACTCATGTAATACTTTACGACTATAGTGCTTTGAGTCTTTCACTTGACTATATAATTTACCATCAGAGAATGTTCCCGCTCCACCTTCGCCAAATTGCACATTTGATTCAGTATTCAAAATCTTTTTACGCCAAAAACCAAAGGTATCTTTAGTACGTTCCCTTACTTCTTTGCCGCGTTCCAAAATAATGGGGTTAAAGCCCATTTGCGCTAGTAGCAAGCCTGTAAATAAACCACAAGGGCCAAAACCGATAACAACCGGTCTTTTTTCTAACACTTTCGGTGCCTGACCAACAAAGTGGTAACGCATATCGGGACTTTTTTTGACATGATGATCGTCGCAAAATTTTTCTAAAAGCTCATCATTAATGGTTGTTTCAACGTCAAGGGTATACATTAAAATGATGCTGTTTTTTCGACGCGCGTCATAACCTCGTTTAAAAACAGTAAAATCAACAAGTTGTTCGTCAATAATCTGTAATTTATCAAGAACCGTTTGTTTTAATTCTTCCGGTTGATGATTAAGAGCCAACTTGATGTCAGTTAAACGCAGCATAGTTTTCCAAGATAGTTAGAAAGGTAATAATTTGTCGGCATTTTACCTGAACAGCAGGCACAGATAAATCAACAATTGAAATTCTTTCTAGGCTAGGTATGATCACGCTAAAAATATGCCCACATGAATAGAGAAATATATGGCTTTTGTAGTAACAGATAACTGCATTAAGTGTAAATACACTGATTGTGTTGCCGTATGCCCAGTTGATGCATTTTTTGAAGGTCCTAATTTTTTGGTGATCAGCCCTGATGACTGTATTGATTGTGACTTATGTCCGATTGAGTGCCCTGCTGATGCTATATTCCAAGAAGATAACGTGCCTAAAGATCAACAACAATTTATTGAACTTAACGCCGAACTTGCAAAAGTATGGCCAAGAATTACTGAGATAAAAGATCCACCTGAAGATGCAAAAGAATGGGACGGCATCCCCAATAAAATTCAACACCTTATTATTGATGACGATTCTTCTTAAATTAGTCTTGTTATCTCATGAAAAATAACAAACGGGAGAGCTATCATTAAATATTTTTTATTTTAGCTCACCAGTTTTAACTCTCTAGTTCTAGTTATCTAGCTTTAGCTCTCTAATTTAAGCGCCATAATTTTAACTCTCTAACATAGACCTACACCTTTAATTTCATTACTCCAATCGTTTTTAATCATATAATTGTACATTTTTACTATACTCTAGATATTAAAATAAAGAATAGAGTAAAACCTATGTGGCAATCCATTGAAAAAGCTATTAATTATGAAATAGGCGATAATTTTCATATCAGCGAAAAAACGCCACTTTCAGGAGGTGACATTAATTTATCGTATCGAGTGAGTGATAAAAATAGTCGTTATTTTGTAAAAATTAATGGCAAAAGTCATTTTGAACACTTTGAATCTGAAGCCTATGCATTAAAACAAATTAGCGCATTAAAGCAGATATCTTGCCCCGATGTAATAACCGTAGGCACTACCCTAGATAAAAGTTACTTAGTATTAAATTACATTCCTTTAGGAGGTGCAACACATCAACAGTGGTATTTTCTAGGTCAACAACTTGCCAATATGCATAAATCTTCCAGCCATGGACAGTTTGGCTGGCAAACAGATAATTTTATCGGTGATACCCTACAGCCCAATACATGGAGTAGTAATTGGAAAACATTTTTTTCAGAGCAGCGCATTGCATGGCAGCTGCAATTACTACATGAAAAATCAATACGTATCGGTAATATAGATCACATCACTCAGGTTTGTCATGATGCATTAAGGCATCACCAAGTTGAACCTTGTTTAGTCCATGGTGATTTATGGCAAGGTAATTTAGGATTTACCCAATCAAGTTCAATTCTTTTTGATCCTGCTTGTTATTATGGTGATCGAGAAGTAGACCTTGCAATGACAGAATTATTTGGTCATCTGCCCTTTGACTTCTACCGAGGTTATCAAGAAATCTTCCCACTCCCTGATAGTTATGAACAACGAAAAATCATTTATAATTTTTACCATGTACTCAATCACGCAAACTTGTTTGGTGGCAACTATATAGAGCAATCCAAGGCAATTTTAACGCGTATTATGTCTATGCGTTTACACTAGATAAAGCACCTGATTAAATACGTAGATTAAGCATTTCATCTATTTTTCCATGAAGGAAAGGCATAAGTAAGTTAGCACTTTTCTTAAAATCGTCCATAATTAACAATACATTTTCTTTTTATCAATAATGATCTAGGAGGCGACATGCCCCAAGATATTAACTTACAAAAAACCACTGAAAAACGCATCAGTTGTCCTCATTGTGGTCATCACCTACATGTGACGTTAGATAGTTCCGCAGGCGATCAAGATTATTATGATGAATGCCCTTCTTGTTGCAAGGAAATCCATTTTAATATGCATATTGATGAGTACCGCCAAAAAATTCAGCTGGCGGTTGATAGTGATGACGAACAAGTATTTTAAACGACAATTAGCCATAAACTAAGGCCACTTAAAGCTAATTAAGTGGTCTAATTTAAGAGTTTAAAAATCTAATTATTGCTTTTAATTCCAGCAGCCCACTATTCGTGCATCTCATACATCAAGCGCCTTGTTGTTGGTGTTTTACTCTTCTTACATCTAGAGCCATTAATTAATCTGGTTGACATAGTCTAATTTCATTCTTTCAATGGTTGCTACTATGGTCATGGTTTGTTGATCTAACTCGATATTAACGCGATGATCTATTTTTAATGAATTCAAGTTTGTACGTAATAACGTTTCAGGGATTAGGTGTACGCTAAACTGATTACTACTCACTTCACCCACGGTCAAACTTGTACCATTAATCGTAATAAAACCTTTTGATAATATATATTTCATCCACCTAACATCACATTGAAAAAATAACGCGCAGTTTGTATCTGTCGATTTTTTTTCTATAAGAGTTGCTTGGCAATGAACATGGCCACTAACCATATGTCCGCCAATTTCATCTCCTATTTTTAAAGAGCGCTCAACATTAACTAAAGACTGTAATTTCAATGCCCCTAAATTAGTCACCTTGAGCGTTTCATCAATCACATCAAAAGCTATTTTTGCTTTATCTGCACTCAACTCAGAAAATTCAACAACCGTTAAGCAAACCCCATTAATCGCAATACTTGCACCTAACTGCAATGAACTGATCAATAACTTTTCACCTGAAATAACGAGACGACAAAGTTCCTTAACAATATTTATTGATATAACTTCAGCTTGTGATTGCACTATGCCTGTAAACATATATTATCCATGGGATTATTCTATGCTTTGATTATACCAAAGTTTTTTATTTATCAAACAATACCAAGAAATAAACCCCCAATGCATTTAAACAAATTTTTAAACAATACTAAAAGTTTAATGAAACTGGCTTACCCTATTTTAGTCGCCCAGTTGATTCAAAATTTAATGGGCTTTGCTGATACGGTAATGGCTGGACGAGTCAGTGCCACTGATATGGCAGCAGTAGCCGTTGCAAGTAGTGTGTGGCTCCCCTTGATATTAACCATTTATGGTTTAATCATGGCGCTTGCAACTATAGTCTCTCAGCTTTCTGGCGCAAAAAAATTTGATGAAGTTGCTAAAGCAACTTATCAAACAGCTTGGATTGCGGTCTCTTTAGGCTGCTTATTAATATTGCTTTTTTATATAATAACTCCAATTATATCGCCACAAATTAGTTTGGAACCCGATCTTAAACGATTAATGTTTGACTACCTGGGCTATGTCGTTTGGGGAGGTCCTGGCTTTTGTTTATATTTAGTACTGAGAAATTACTCAGAAGGCTTATCTCACACCAAACCAACCATGATCATAAGCATTATTGGTCTTTTAATAAATATTCCTGCCAATTATATTTTTATTTATGGAGAGTTTGGCCTACCTGCTTTAGGTGGCGCCGGCTGCGGCATTGCAACCGCTATTGTTTATTGGGTTATGTTTGTTAGTATGCTCATTTATGTTTACGTATCAAAACATTTAAAACAGGCCCCGTTGTTTAACGATTTTTATTGGCCACAATGGACAGAAATTAAAAAGATATTAGCCATTGGTGTTCCTATTGCACTGTCATTGTTATTTGAAGTGAGTCTATTTGCCGTTGTTGCTATCATACTTGCCCCATTTGGCGCAGAGGTTGTTGCAAGTCATCAAGTTGCGATTAACTTTTCTGGGTTAGTCTTTATGGTGCCACTAAGCTTAGCGATGGCGGTAACGATTAAAGTGGGTTTTTCTGTTGGCGAAAAAAACTACCGTGAAGCAAAAGAATTATGCAAATATTCGTTAATTTTAGGGTTACTTATTGCCGTATTTACCGCAGCATTAACGCTAGCTTTAAAAGAAACAATTGCCGGTATATACACCACAGATACTGCCGTCGTAAAACTAGCAGCAAGTTTAATGTTTCTAGCCGCTTTATTTCAATTCTCAGATGCCATTCAAGTAATATCTGCCGGTGCATTACGAGGTTATAATGACACCAAAGCCATCCTCTACATCACCTTTACCTCATATTGGATTGTTGGTTTAAGTATTGGTCTTATTTTAGGGGTTACTGACTGGATTATCCCTGCCATTGGCCCTTACGGTTTCTGGATAGGATTTATTTCTGGGCTCACTGCTGCCGCAATATTACTTGCATGGCGATTAAATATCGTGCAAAAAAGAGTTGAATTATTACCGCAGTGATGTAAAAACAAGCAAACAGACCAAATTTAAATTTAATTAAATAAAACTGCTTGCAACTACTAAAACAGATCGCTACCATAGCGCCTCGTTGAGTTATTCAGTAATAACAAAACAACGCTCGCTTAGCTCAGTTGGTTAGAGTACTTGCATGACATGCAAGGTGTCGCAGGTTCGAGTCCCGCAGCGAGCACCAAATTAGGGTTCATTAAGAGCCAAAAGAGACCCGCAAGACCTTAGTAATAAGGGTTTGCGGGTTTTTTTATGTCCATTACCGTCTATAGCGTTTAGTGACAGCCGCATAAAAAAGCGGTACTGTAAGCGGTACTGATTCAAAAACTAAAAGTTAGTACCGCTTTATGGCTAAAGTTACCCCATTAACAAATACAGCAGTTAAGCATGCTTTGTCCAACGATGAAGTAAAAGAATCTCTCAGTACAGGTAAGATACATAAATTAAGAGATGGTGATGGCTTACATCTTAGAATTCGGTCTAAGAGTTCCATGTCTTGGGTCTTAGATTATGTTCAGCCTTACACTAAGAAAAGAACCAGTATTAGTTTTGGTACCTACCCTGATGTTTCAATATCTGATGCCAGAAAAAAAAGAACTCATGCAAAAGAATTAATAGCTAAGGACATAGATCCTAAACAGCATCGTGACGATATACACAGAGAACAGTTACTCACTGCTAGCAATACTTTAAAAAGCGTCGCTGAAGATTGGTTTGCTATTAAAAAAACTACCATTACTGAAAGGACAGCTATCAGCTTGTGGCGTAAGTTTGAAAACCATGTGTTTCCAAAGCTAGGTAATAGGCCTATTGATAAGATCTCAGCTCCTGAAGCTATTGATGCACTTAAGCCATTAGCAGCTAAAGGTAATCTCGAAACTACTGGAAAGATCATTGGTCACTTAAACAATATAATGACTCACGCGGTAAATACTGGTGTATTACACCATAACCCCCTGTCAGGTATTCGAAGTGCATTTTCAGCACCCAAAGTAACCAACATGCCAACCATCAAACCTAGTGAATTAGGGAAGCTAATGAAAGATATTAGTTTCGCCAACATTAAGCTTGTAACACGCTGCTTGATTGAATGGCAACTTCACACTATGACTAGGCCAAGTGAAAGTGCTAAAGCTGAATGGTCTGAAATAGACTTGGATAATAAGCTATGGGTAATACCTGCCGAACGAATGAAGATGAAGCTAGAGCATAAAGTACCTTTAACACAGCAGACAATTGAATTACTTGAACGCTTAAAGCCTATATCAGGGCATAGAAAATATTTATTCCCATCTCATATAGATCACAACAAGCACTGTAATGTTGAAACAGCAAACAAAGCACTTATACGTATAGGTTATAAAAATAGATTAGTTGCTCATGGTCTACGTGCATTAGCTAGCACTACATTAAACGAACTGGGCCATGATCCTGATGTCATTGAATCAGCATTGTCACACGTGGATAAAAATGAAGTTAGACGTGCTTACAATCGCGCAGAGTATCTTGAACGTAGAGCGGTGATGATGAACTGGTGGAGTGAACATATAGAAAATTCAGCTTCGGGTAAACTTCCAACCACAGGAGTAACTGGATTAAAGGTGGTAGGGGCTAATTAATTTAAATACGAATACTAATGATTACTAATGGCATTTACTTACCTGTTAGGGCTACTTGAGCAGCCCAAAATGCGTGTATTCCTTATTCTTTATGTTTAGATGTTTTGGATTTAGACATTGAATGCAGACCGTATAACCCAAGTGGAATCAAAAGGAATGGGAATATAACACAAAGCCAAATGGTTAGAAGTAGTAAGCCAATAGCAACTGCCACAGCAAAAAGGTTACCTATTAAACCAGCTAAAGCCTTCAACAACTTTTGTAACAAAGGCAAAACTACAAATATAAATAATATTACTAAAAGTAATAATACCAACAACGTACAGCATAACTAAATCCTTATTGGTTATTTTCTAGTTCACTTAAAGCTTCATTGATATCTATTTCATTGCCATAGAAGCGGTGATCATCATCTTGGTATGTTGTTACATACAAATATTTCCTAGGTGAAGGTAGTATAGAATCTTTCACCCCACTAAAAAATGAACCTCCGGCCCGTTTCTTTTGAATGCCTGAGCCAAGTAAACTAATTGGATCTAATCTCCCCTCTTTACGTTCACTAGAAACACCAAAGCTCTTTATGTTAGACCTCTTGATACGAGTGTTACTGATCGTTATAAAGTCACTAGCCATATGTATTACTCCTTATATTTTAACAAGATATTCACAAAGGTACCTGTAAATAACCAAGCTACAAACATACATCGTCTCGAACATCGAGACAAGAGCTTTCGTCTGTATATTCACGACACTATGAAAAAACAAATATATACAGAAACTAATGAACTCTTTATTGCTTGGTTGAAGCAACAACGCGAAAGTAAAGGGTTATCACTAAGACAGGTTGGTGAAATCATTGGACGGCACCATTCAATTATTGGGAATGTTGAAACCCAAGTTAGAAGAATGGATGTTGCAGAGTTTTATGAATATTGTGAGTTGCTAAAGTTAAACCCACATGACTGTTTTGATTTCATTACAAAGAAGAAATCCTAAGTTAATATTTCTAAGATCTGATCTATTCAAGCCCATCACTATCTATTATTGATAAACAACCATATACTGTACGTATTTACAGTGTAGGTTTATTATGAAAGTTATCCCAATATTTGCAGAAGCTGGTATCAGTGGGTTTGAATCACCTGCAGCCGAGTACAAAGAGCTAGGCTTATCTCTTGACCAACTATTGATCAAACATCCTAATGCTACCTTTATCGGCCAAGCAAATGGTGAATCAATGCAAGGTGTTGGTATCTTTGATGGTGATTTATTAATTGTAGATAGGTCGTTGACGGCAAAGAATGGCGATATTATCGTCGCCAATTATAATGGTTGCTTTGTATGTAAGCTCATAGATAAAACACAAGCTCTTTTACTGTCAGCTTCAAGTAAACACCCTCCTGTTCATATTAAGCCTGAGGACGAATTTCAACTGGAAGGTATAGTTACTCGTTCAATACGCTTACATCAAAAGTCACCAGAAATATCATTATGTACGCCTTAGTAGATGCTGTTTCTTTCTACGCCAGCGCAGAGAAAGTATTCGACCCAAGCATACGAAACAAGCCTGTTGTAGTACTAACTAATAATGATGGCTGTATTTGTGCTGTATGCCCCATAGCACGACGTTTAGGTGTACCTAAGTTCAAGCCTTACTTTCAGATTAAAAGCTTTTTAGATAAACATGGTGTTGTTGTACGGTCATCTAACTATGAGTTATACGCTGACTTGAGTGAACGTATGATGAATGTCATCGCTCGTTATTGCGATAATCAATATGTATATTCAATTGATGAATCATTTTTAGAATTTAAGAATTACGATAGCTTGATCGGTGACTGGCATAAATACGGACATGAAATCCGTAGGGCTATTTGGAAGGAAACTCGTTTACCCGTAGGTGTAGGATTTGGTACAACCCCTACCCTAGCAAAAGCAGCTAATCATGCAGCAAAGAAATTAAGTGGATTTAATGGTGTTGCTATCATTGATGATAATCAATCAAGTATGGCAATACTCAAGCGCATGAGTGTAACGGACGTCTGGGGTATTGGGAATAGATTAGGGAAGAAGCTTAACTTTCTTGGCATTGAAACTGCTGATCAATTAGCACAGCAGTCAGCACGAAATATGAGACGAGAGTTTAGTGTTGTCGTTGAGCGTACGGTTAACGAACTTAACGGCATAGCTTGCTTATCTTGGGATGAAGTCAAAGCCCCTAAACAAGAGATTTTTTCAACCCGTAGTTTTGGACAAAGGATAACTGATTACCAAGCACTGATGTTTGCGTTAGTTACGCATGGTTCAATTGTTGGTAAGAAGTTACGCCAGCAACAATCATTAGTTAAGCGCTTACTGATATTTGCTTCAAGCTCCCCACATGACAATCAATATTATAAAAAGTCACTCGTGTATGAGTTTCCTGTAGCAACGAATAGTAGTAGCCAAATAGCTTATGCTATTAGCATGGTACTCCCGGATATATTTCAAATGGGGGTTCACTTCTATCGCTGTGGTGTAGGCGCTATAAATCTCGAAAGTCTGCAATACCAACAACCTGACTTATTCGCGCCTTCACAACCGAGCCCATTAATCATGGGCTGCTTTGATCAAATCAATAATCGTTACGGGCAAGGGACTTTAACATTAGCGAGTGAAGGTAGGGCTGAGAAGTGGCAAATGCGGCGAGAGCTTCTATCACCGCAATATACAAGTAGCTGGCAAGACATACCAAAGATAACTTGTTGACTTAGTAGCTTATAAATTCCATGCAATACCTTCATCCTGGTTATAATTTTCAGAAACTGAAATTTCTCTTGTGGCATAAAGCCCAAACCCAAGATTATTAATTATTTCTAAAGTTTGGAATTTACTCCACACGAACTTTTCGTCAAACGACTCTGGCATGATTGCAAAGTTAAGACCCCCTCGATGTGTAACACTGGGATAAGAAAACCCATCAAGAACTTTAATACCATCATGATTAGCTTCTAAGATTAAATCAGATAGAGCACTTGTAACCTTATAATCTTTTTCTTTATGAGCAGGGGTTGAGAAAGCATCAGAGAAGTACGCATCCACAAGCAGAGTTCTTATTCTTTTATCATTGTCACAATTTAAAAGGAAATTGTTCAATACTTTTTTAGATTCATGATCTCCGAGTAAGGGTTTATTGAATCTACGTATATGATCTATCTCACCAATAGAAGTACACATAACTTCCATTCCGGCACATACATCTGCAAATCCAATATGGACTGTATCCCCGACCTCTGGAGATAACTCTGAAAGAACGGTATTTAAGTTGTTGGCACCATAAAATATCGTAGATCCGGGGCGGTGGCACCGACCATATGTCTTTGAGTATTCGACAGGACAATAACTAAACTCCTGGGGGGATTTGAAAGTCTTATTATCATTATCAACCCTCCCTCTAACAAGAGAAAATGGAGAACTTATTTTAAAACCTGAATAAGGGATTTCACGTAACAACGCATCTACCAGTGTTCTTATTTCACTCCACCTTGATCTACGGGCCATTCCCCCTTTTAGTTGCTCAATCATTGCCAAAGCATGCTGGAGGTTTTGCATTTTATTACAAAGGTCTTGTGCTCTCATTTGCGAAGCCTCACACTCTCTATCTATCATACTAATATCCTTTCTTAGATTTCATGCTTTCAGATCTTCCAGGAAGACGATGCATGAATTAGATGTTTTAAAATAAGTGAGTAATAAACAACAGCGAATTAATCTAGTACTGTTTTAGGTGCCTTATGTTGATATTTAACCACTACGATTTAATAACAAAGGAGTTTAGGTTAAAGGCCCACCAAAGGCCACGAGACTTGTTCCCAGTGACTGAACTACGTCAGCTACCGAAGCTATAGAGCATTTTATACCATTTTGATTAAATTTGTGATCTAATTGATTTTATTTTTTATGCATCAATATCAGTAGCTATGCTCACACTTAAATCCATTGATTTTAAATCCCTTATAGCCAAAGAGACTAATGGGCG
>JBLHNB010000012.1:0-78982 GCA_047621305.1 Alteromonadaceae bacterium
AAGATCTGGGATCCGCGTCAAGTATTTTTTTCATAATATTATTAGTAGTTTGATTTATAAGGAATTATTTAATGCTGATTTAAGTGCGGAATGACAGTTTTATAGACGATCTGCTGGATGGTTAACTACAGACATTAATTGAATAGTTTAAAAGCAACAAGATGATTCAATAGTAATAGCCTAACTTCACCACTATGACTATACCCGTGGTCATTGAAGATGCGTGATTTTGAGCATGGCTAAAAATTTTAGCTACAAGATGTATGATTGAGTCATAGCGGGCTATTAAGATTGAATGCAACGCAGTAGATGAGGTTTTTAGACTGATCAAAACCTGCATCTTCAATGAGTACGGGTATATACATAATATTCTCATAGTGAGTAAGAATAATAGACAAAAAACTGTTTTCTTAATTTATTGCTTAAGTTAGCACTTAATATTAATTAAAGTCAGCAGTTTTTTATCCTTGTAAATTAGCTGTTATGTGCAGATGACGACCTATGTATCGTCGTTTTCAGATATTGGTTGAACGTCCTGCGGCTGAGTATCGTCTACAGCTGTTTTTTTCAACCGTTTCTCTTCCTTCTTTTTCTTTTTTGCTATTTCTTTCTGGCGCTTTTCGAAACTGTAATTTTGCTTAGCCACTAGTATTGTCCTCTACATAACTTCAAGATTAGAGCATTTAGAATACGGCATTTCCGAAACGATTGCTCTCTTCGTCGCATCGAAAGTGTCGATTATCGTGATAGGGTACAAAAAACCACCGAATATTCAACGTTCTGCTAGCATAATGCTTGTAATAGATTAAATCTAGTTGGGTTTGGATTAGGTGCGAGGTCATTTTTTAATACTAAAAGCACTAAGTACATTAGAGTGAACGGTGGTTGACACAACCTACCCTAATAATATTTTCATACCAATTAAAATCAAAGTAACACCACCCAAAAATTCAGCTTTGCTTTCCAACCATGTCCCACTTTTAGAGCCAATTAAAACGCCTAACCAACTAAAGAAAAAAGTGATACTACCAATGATAAAACAAGCAACAAATGGATTTACCTCTAAAATAGTAAAGGTGAAACCAGCCGCCATAGCGTCTATACTTGTCGCTATGGCAAGTATTAACATCACCCGATGAGTTACTTTAACAATATCTTCTTCTATGCCCTCAACAAAGGACTCGTAAATCATTTTAATGCCGACAAGTACCAGTAATAAAAATGCGACCCATGTTGCATAAGACTCAATCCAACCTAAAACACCTATCCCCCCAAGATAACCGATTAACGGCATGACTCCTTGGAATAGCCCAAAATATACAGCTGACATTAACGCCAAAGGTATGATTTTGCTATGGTGCTTTGCACCTAAGCCAATGGATACAGCAAAAGCATCCATACTTAATGCTACAGCTAAAATGAATACTTCTATCATTAAATAACTCGACTACTAAATTTGAAAAAATAGACAAATACCCACAAGCCTATAATAGAGCAGCAACTACTAGTAGAACAATAATGTATTATCCTAATACCTGCACCCTACTAAACTGCTTTGGAAACGGTTTAATTAGTATTGGTTAACATGGCCCATTTCATTGCCCCCTAGGTGGCTGCCATAATTCAACCTTATTTCCTTCAGGATCAATAACCCAAGTAAACTTGCCGTATGCTGAGTCATCTATTTTATCTAAATTAAAGATGATTTCTTACATCGTTCAAGTCGTAAATTAAAAAGCTCAAACGGTTTTAACCATTTGAGCTTTCTTTAGCTTTAACGAGTAAATTCTAGTTAGATAACCACTTTATTTTTCAAAATAAAACTTTTCACGTTTATTATCGTAATTACCTACTTCGTTCATGCTTTCTGCATTATACAAACGACCATTAATCATAGTGTAAATAACTTTATCTGATACACGAATATCTTGCGTTACATCGCCATCAATTACGATCATATCTGCAAGTTTACCTACTTTTAATGACCCGAGCTGTGTATCAAGCCCCAGTGTTTTTGCTGGCGAGATAGTTGCCGCTTTAATGGCTTGTAGTGGTGTCATGCCGCCTTGTGCCAGCATCCACATTTCCCAATGCATACCTAAACCTTCTCGTTGACCGTGCGCGCCAGCATTGACATTAATACCTAAGTCCTGCATTTCCTTGGCAACTTTGGCAATACTGATATGGTTATAGTGATGTTTTGGTGCTTTAATTCTACGCATTGATCTTGGGTTTAAAATATTACTCGGTACGTATTGACTTAAACGCGGATGGCGCCAAACATCTTCCACGTCATACCAATAGTTTTCGCCCCAAATACCACCATAAGCTACGACCAGTGTCGGCGTATAAGCCATTTTAGATTGCGACCATAACTGTTTAACATCATCATATATTTTGGCTACCGGAATCGAATGTTCTAACGTAGTGTGTCCGTCAATTACCATGGTTAAATTGTGCTGTAACAATGAACCACCTTCAGGCACAACCATCATTTCAAGTTCACGCGCTGCTTGAATAATTTGTTGACGTTGATCACGGCGAGGTTGGTTATAACTTTTAACACTGAACGCTCCCGCAGATTTTTGACGTTCTAGATGAAATTTAGCATCTTCTAAACTATCAACATGCGCGGTATAACCTGCAGCCGTAGCACCGTATATAATTGTGCCTGTTGAGAATAATCGTGCTGCAACTATTTGTCCTGATTTTTGCATTTCACTGGCAGCAAAAAATGTTGAGGTATCGTTTGATGGGTCATGAATAGTAGTAACACCAAAAGTTAAGCCAGCATAGTTCTTCCAGTTTTGTTGTGGGATAATTTCATTGGTGCCTTGCGCGCCATGGGCATGGGCGTCAATCAAACCTGGCATTAATGTTTTCCCACTAATATCAACAACGGCTGCATTTGCTGGAACAGGTGTACTAGCCTTTGTACCAAGAGCAATAATTTTATTACCCTCAATGATAACAACACCGTTATCGATAACTTGTTCACCTTCCATAGTAATGACTTTACCGCCAACAAAAGCCACAATGCCTGAGGGTTTATCGGCTTGCTTTTTAAAGCCTAAATAGGTTGTTTTAGGTGTGATTTCATCTTCTCTTTCATCGTCACCCGCTTTACTAATGTCGGTTTTACTAATGTCGAATAAGTCAGTTAAGGGTGCTTGATATAAGTCTGCCCCTAAACTCCAATAAAGCTCATTGGATTGACCATTCCAGTTTATATTTTCGCCCGCTCGAGTCGATAACTTCTTAACAGGTAGATTGCTGGCTTTAGGACCGGTATCAATCACCTCTCCACGCTCTATAAAAGGGGTAACAAAGACTTTGAAGCGTTCAGTAAACGCTAAGAACTGCCCATTAGGTGAAACTTTAAATTCAGTCGTAAATTCACCTTGATAAAGTGTCTTTTCGTTATGTCCATCGATACCAATACGAACTAAACTGGGTTTTTCACCGTCACGCAGTACATACACGGTGTCATTATCTTTACCAAAGTGTGGCGTTAAGCCGTCTTTAGTAATAAGTGTTGCTTCGCCTCCTTTAGCGCCAACCACATAAATCCCTGGGTTTAAGCCCCATTTAGGATCAGTGATGTAACCGCCTTCAATTTTACGATAAACAACTTGTTTGCCGTTTGGAGAGAAACTTGGCTCTACATATTTGCCCATTTCTTTGGTGATCACTTTTCCTTTACCGCCACGCGAAGATACCACGCGAATCTCACCTAAGCTTTTATCGTTCCATGTGGCATAAACTACTTTTTTACCATCACGAGAAAAACTGGGGTTGAGCTCATAGTGATTTTTTTGTTTGGTTAAACGCTTCGCTTTGCCAGTAGGTAATTGACGGGTATAAACATAACCCATAGATTCAAAAACAACGCTCTTGCCGTCAGGTGAAACTTTAACGTCGCGCAACATTTTTACATCAAATTCGTCTTGGTCAACATTTTGTTGAAAACGTACCGTTGTTTGAATTTTCTTTTGGGTATTAACGTGGAAAGAAATGTTTTTTACTTTTTTCGATTGAATATCTAGCTTGTTAATTTTACCGTTTGCCCAAAAAACTAAACCGGTATTATTAGGTGTCCACGCCATCGTTGGATAAACACCATGTACCGCCCATGTTTCTTGCATATCTCGGTCAAGTGCATCATACACTTTGGTTTTTTCTCCACTAGTGAGATCATAAATATACAAGCTGGTTTGAAAATCGTCACGGGCAATATACGCTAAGTGTTTGCCATCATGTGATGGTGTGGGCCTTATGGCACCACCCTCACCTTCAATCAGTGTGGTGATTTCACCACTTGCCAGTTCAAGACGTTTTATTTTATAAATACCTTTGACTGAATCCTTACTGTAATGAAAGGTTTTACCTGGCGTTGCGTCTTGTGAAAAATAAATGTATTTACCATCAGTTGAATAAGCAGGTTCACCTAGATCTTTTTGATCGTTAGGACGTTTGGTTAACTTCACCCCTTTACCACCGGTCTTATGGTACATCCAGACTTCACCCGCACCTAAAGAGCGTCCACTGGTAAAATGTTTACGGCCGACAATATAGTTACCGTCAGGTGACCAAGCTGGGCTATTTAACAGCCGAAAAGACTCTGAACTAACCGCTTTAGCGTTGCTACCATCAGCATTCATTATCCAAAGGTTATCACCGCCATCCTCATCAGAGGTAAAAGCAATATATTTACCATCGGGGCTAAAACGTGGTTGCATTTGCCACGCTATATCTGTCATTAACGGTTGTGCTTCGCCGCCTGAAATAGGCAAAATATAAATATCACCTAATAAATCAAAAACGACTGTTTTACCATCAGGGCTTAAATCGATATTCATCCAGGTACCTTGGCGAACATCGATATTAGCGTTAGTGAATTTACCTTGTGGTGCATTCACTGACCATTTAGGTTTGTCTTCTTTTTCTGACTTTTCATCTGCTGCAAAGGCAACATGGCTACTAGCAAGTAATAGCAATGCACAAGATTTTAATAGGGTAGCTAGAGAGGGCATAAACTATCACCGAGTTATTATCATTATTTTGAAAGCCATATTGAACTAAAACGACTTAAAAAACAAAATATAAAGGCGAAAATAAAATCACTACTTAATAAAAGTACTATCAATTATTGTTAGATTGATAGCCCCAACGTGGCATGATTTTTTGCTCTATACCTATATGGTCAAGCATTCGACCGACCATAAAATCAATCAAATCGTTGATTGATTCTGGCTTATGATAAAACCCTGGGGCAGCAGGCATAATGGTAACGCCCATTTGTGAAAGCGTTAGCATATTTTGTAAATGAATGGTCGAAAAAGGTGTTTCTCTAGGCACTAAAATTAATTGACCACGCTCTTTGATCACTACATCAGCGGCACGCTCTATTAAGTTATCACTCATACCTTGGCTAATAGCGGCAAGGGTTCCCGTAGAACAAGGACAAACAATCATTTTTTTTGGCGCTGCTGAACCTGATGCGACTGGCGAGAACCATTGCTCTTTACCAAACACCGTTATTTGTTGAGGTTTGGCATTAAACTTTTGACTAAAAAATTCACTGGCCGCGTCAGGTGATGTCGGCAATTTCAAATCAACTTCCGTATCAAATACCACACGGGCTGCACTAGAGCACAGCACATATATTTGATAATTAGCTGCTACTAAACATTCCAGTAACCTTAGCGCATAGGCTGAGCCTGAAGCTCCCGTTATCGCGAGGGTTATTTTTTCTTTAAATATAGTCATTGTATATACTTTTCAAAGCTTATAATTGAATTGTTATTAAAAAAGAAGAGTTCATTTTGCATGAAAATGAACTCTCGGCTTACTATCAAGTCTTTGAGGTTTTTCTTTTAATTACAGCTTCCTAGATGGCTCCATACTTGCCATTGCCCTGAGTGCTCAGTTGGCACTTGCCCGCGAGTCCACCAATTGGCTTGATATTTTTCACCATTGTAACTCACTTTTTCACCGTTTTGGTAAATACCATTGGCACTCCATACATTCAAATTATTACAACTGCTATTACCATCGGAGACTGACAGATTTTGCGATTGACTATGAGTTCTACCCTCGTTATCTGTCACCGTTAAACTTACCGAGTAGCTTCCTGACGAAACGTAATTGTGTACAGGGTGCTGCTCTTGTGACGAACTTCCATCACCAAAGCTCCATTGCCAACGGCTCACACTACCATCACTATCAGTACTTAAATCACTAAAGATTACGCTCAGTTTATTTGCTACGTATGAAAAATTGGCAACGGGGTCCACGCCACCACTATCAACTTCATAACTTGCCGTCATAGACACATTTGCAAAATTACTGTACCCGTAGAGTAGCGCGTAATAATCACCGGCTTGCGTTGATGAAAACTGACATAACTCGTTATTGTTACTGTTGTCTGATTTACAATCATTGCTCTCTTTTGACGGGTGACTGCCGTAACTAACCACTAAATCTGCGTCACCGGTGCCACCAGCACTGGTAAATGTAAGGTTTTTAGCTTGCTCTGGTACCGCAATACGGAAAAACAATTGCTGTTGTGCTTCACCACTTAAGCCGGTAATAGCGACATTATTTGTTAAAACAATATCTTCAACGGGTACATTAATAGTAATAGTTTGCTCTGTTGTTGCAGCTTTATTTTTGTCATCAACAACAGTCAAACGCACCCGAAAATCGCCATTTGCTAAATAACTGTGGTTAACTTTATTACCACTTTTTGAACTGTTATCACCTAAGTCCCATTGGTAAGAAACAATGCTGCCATCAGGATCATAAGAACTACTGCCATCAAATTCACAGTTTGCTTGTTGACACGTAGCGGTAAACTTGGCAATTGGCGCGATGTTATCGTCGCCATCAGCGCCTGATATACGCCCTGAAATAGTGTAGTAACCTAATGATGAATACTTTGAAAAACCATGATTAGGTGTTCCTTCTGCCCCGCCCATAATTTCCAAGGTATAACTTCCAGCAGATAAATCACGCTCAAAAGAAGCGGAACGATTAACGTCTTTATTTGACTGCGCAACAGTTGCACCTGTACTGTTTTTTATATACGCCTGAACATCAAGCATCGCGCCGCCAATATGTTCACTCCTATCGATAGTGAAATTAGCGTGACCACCCGATGCACCAATAGTAAAGGTAAAGCTATCGGTATCAGTATTACGTGCGATTTGTCCGGTATTATTTTTAGCGCTGACATCGCCATTTGCAGCAACAACTAAAGGTTTTGAGCTTGGAATATCGTCACTTCTAAAAGGTATATAACGTTGCATAATAGCAAAATCATCTTGTCGATTTGATGCGCCTGAGTATTCACCTTTGCTCCATTGATACAGGGCTTGTCCCCATGAATTTGCAAACCAGTAGTTACCCATTATTGGCATCCACTGAAAGTCAGCTATCCCTTGATGATATTCGCCACCAGGTGCACCGCCATCATGGAGTAAGTGTAATAAGTGACCAAATTCATGTGCCGCCGTCCGGCCTTGACCATAAGCGTCAGTTTCTTTATATAAGGTACAAAAAGTTGATGTGCCAAAAGCAAATGCACAAGATGAACGACCGGTTTGACGATAAAGCGTACCACCACCACGTCGACTAGGCGTGGCGTTGTTATACACACTTTGATTGGTGGTAACATTGACATCGAACATTGACAAACTTGCTGCAACTATTTGCCACGTTGTCCAAACAAACTCTTTAGAAACATCATGAGGTATACCATTGCTCATAATATCAGCTGTATCTAAAAAGATAACATAACTTGCCCCCGGTTTACTCTCAAGTTGTCCTACATGACTGCCGGGATATGGGTCTACTTGTTGAGCAGATACTATATCTGCATTGCGCGTTAAGTGCTTATGCTCTTCAAAATCACATATAGGAAGTACATCAGTTACTGCAATTTGATCAACAACTAACTCACCGTTTACTGTTGTATACTCATAAGCAACATCTCGGTCTTTATAAATTATCCAGCCGTAAATGTTCTCGTCGTTGCCTTGCAGAATAAATTCAGAATTAGGAAATCCAACTGCATGGCCATTCATTGAAAGCGAGCCATTGGCTTCTACCGATAAATTTTCGGTAACAACGTTAAGTTTGTTACCTAAATTATCACTGAGCTTCATTACCTCATTCGTTGACGTTGTTTGTGTATAGCTATTAGTACTTAGCTGCATAAATTTTTCTTTCGCAGCTGAGTCTAGCCCTATTTGCTGAAGAAAACTTGCCGGAGTACCAAGCTGCAACGCTGTTTTAGATAAATTATCACTTTGGTTTTCAGCCGCAGTAATCGCGGTGCTTGTCAGTAAACATACTGAAAAACAAAGCCGGTTGGTATTTTTTATTAAATTTATAAAAAACAATCGAGTTATATTTTTATTCATTGTAATTATCCCTTTTACTCATTATTTGATTTATGCCCAAATTTTTGATGTAGGATAGGTATTCAGTTCTGCAACGTTCGACGACTCGACTTTAAATTCGACTTTTAATTCGGTATGAAAGAACTTAATTAAAGAACTTAATTTGAGCTAGTAAAAAACTGATTGAAAATCAGTTTTTTTGCCAATTTACAGGTGAATATTTACACTACAAGAAATATGTATAGCGTATGAATTTAGAAAATGACTAGTTACTCACTAGAAAAACGGATAAAAAAACAATGGACAATCGACTAAATGTAACAAAATATTTACATTTTATTTACAGTCTATTTAGCAATTTGTCATGGATGCCACCAAACCCACCATTACTCATCACTACAATGGTATCGCCAGATTTTGCTGCCGCGGTAATATCAGTGATTAAGCTCGCTAGATCGTTGCCAACAGTACAAGGCTGACGACAATCACTAATAAGGTCATCAACTGACCATTGTATTTGTTCACCTTGAAAAATAAACACGTGATCAGCATCGACTAATGAACGAGCCAGCATATCTTTATGTACACCTGACTTCATTGTATTAGACCTGGGTTCAAGTACAGCGATAATACGGTTTTTATCACCTACGTTGGCGCGTACACCAGCAAGTGTTTTGGCAATTGCTGTCGGGTGATGAGCAAAATCATCAAAAACACGGATATTATTTACTGTGCCTTTTAACTCTAAACGACGTTTGGTATTAATAAACTCAGCCAATGCCTCTATAGCAATATGAGCGGGGACACCGGCGTGACGCGCTGCTGCAATCGCCATCAAGCCATTGTCGATATTAAAATCACCAATTAAATCCCAGTTAACCTTGCCCTGCACTTCGCCTTTAAAACTGACAATATATTCACTACCATCAGCTTGTAATTTTTCTGCATACCAACCCGCACTTTTATCTTTGTGGTCAACACTCACCTCAGTGGGCGTCCAACAACCTTGTGCGATAGTCTCGGTTATTGCTTGTTCATTTTTGGGTGAAAGGATCAAACCATTGCTCGGTACTGTGCGTATTAAATGATGAAATTGCTTTTGTATATCACTTAGGTCATCAAAGATATCGGCGTGGTCAAATTCCAAATTATTAATCACTAAAGTACGTGGTCGGTAATGAACGAACTTGGAACGTTTATCAAAAAAGGCAGTATCGTATTCATCGGCTTCAATGACAAAAAACGGGGCATCACCTAACCGCGCTGAACAATCAAAATTTTGTGGTACACCACCAATAAGAAAGCCCGGTTTCATATCCGCGTATTCTAAAATCCAAGTCAGCATGGAACTTGTCGTTGTTTTACCATGCGTACCTGACACAGCTAATACCCAACGGTCTTTAAGTACATTTTCCAGTAACCATTGCGGTCCCGAAACATAAGCAATATTACGGTTTAAAACATACTCCACCATGGGATTACCACGCGACATTGCATTACCAATGATCACTAAATCAGGTTCATCGTTTAAGTGCTCGGTGATATATCCTTGCTTTAATTCAATGCCAAGAGCTTCAAGTTGAGTACTCATTGGCGGGTAAACATTCGCATCACAACCAGAAACACGGTGACCGAGTTGTTTAGCAATAGCGGCAATACCGCCCATAAATGTGCCACAAATACCTAAAATATGGATATGCATAAAAACCTTAATATTATTTTTCGATTGACCTATAGCCGTTATTATTTAAAGTTCATCTTAAAAAAGATGCTGCTATACAATGCTTGCGAGCAATATACCTTAGAATGTGTAAAATACATATTGCAAAATCACAGGTTATTGACCAAAATATTTTTGGAAGTTGCTTATTTCTTGGGGAAAAAATGACCACTAGTACTGTCACCAATATTTCTATATATCCAATAAAGTCCACAGCGGGTATTCATTTATCAACTAGCTGGGTTGATGCATTAGGCTTAAGTTTTGATCGACGCTTTGTTGTCAGCGATAATCAGGGACAATTTTTTACAGCACGAACCGAGCCTACGCTCTGTTTAATTCAAGCGAATATTACAGCAACAGGCTTAGTATTAACGGCCCCAAATATGCCGCAGCTTATTATCAATTACGATACTTTTTCAAAAGCATATCAACCGATAACTGTTTGGAACGATACCATTGACGGTCAACAGTGTGCCAAAGAACATAATCGTTGGTTTAGCCAATATTTAAATAAATCGTGTCAATTATTATATTTTGGCGAAAAATCACAACGTTTGGTTAAAGAGAGTAATAACAGTGTTTCTTTTGCCGATGGTTATCCATTGTTACTTATTTCACAAGCTTCATTAACTGACTTAAACCAACGCAGTTCAACAAATGATGTGCTTGAGATGTCAAGATTTAGACCAAATATTGTTGTTGGTCACTGCTTACCTTTTGCCGAAGACTCGTGGCAGCATATTCGTATTGGTGAAGTAGAATTTGAATTAAGCAAACCTTGTTCTCGATGTGTTTTTACAACGTTAAATCCATTAACCGGTGAAAAACATCCTCAACAAGAGCCACTTAAAACATTAAAAACCTATCGCCAAATCGCCAGTGGTGATGTCATGTTTGGCCAAAACCTGATCCCTTTAAATCAAGGAAAAATCAAACAAGGTGATACCGTTGAAGTACTTAAAACGAAAACGCCACCTGTTTTTTTTGCTGTAAAGCAACTTAACAAATCATCGACCTTAATAAATAAATCATTAGCGTTAATTAACCGCTCAACAGCAGAGAATTTGACCTTGATTTGTGAAAAAATCATTGATGAAACGCATGACGTAAAAACCTTTATCTTTAAAAATACCCGCGATGAAATCATCACGTATAAAGCTGGGCAACATCTGCCTTTAGCATTAACAATTGATGATGAAACGGTAAATCGCTGTTACACCTTATCGTCAAGCCCTACTCGACCACATACACTTGCTATTACCGTTAAAAAAATTGTGAATGGCTATATTCAGGGTACGGCATCAAGTTTTTTTCATGATGTTTTTTTAGTTGGCGATACACTGAAGTGTAAACAGCCGAGTGGAAATTTTCATTTAGAAGATAAAGAAAATAGCAAGGTGTTATTACTCTCTGCTGGCAGTGGCATTACCCCTATGTTAGCAATGCTCAAAGTAATGACAGATCAAGCCATTGCCAATGATGTGGTGTTTTTTCACAGCGCCCATAGCGAAAAAGATTTAATTGCAGAGCATGACGTAGCAGCGCTTGCTAAGCAACATGGTCATTGTAAAATTCATTATACGTTAACACGATCATCAAAAGCTGATAGTCAGTATTATCAAGGCCGAATAAGTAAGCAAATACTCACCAACATAACAGATTTAACGCAACGCCAAGTCTATGTTTGTGGCCCTAAGCCCTTTAGAGAACTTGCCAAATCACTATTGCTTACTTTAGGGCTTGATGAAAATCACTATCATGAAGAAAGCTACGGTTTACGATTACAGGAAGAAATAACGCCTGAGAAAGTAGTAGAGGTAACTAAAAAAATCAACATTTCATTTAATTCTTGGAATAAAAATCATCAAGGTAATAACAAAGACACGTTATTGGAACAAGCCGAAGAGAGTGGCATTATGTTACCTTATTCGTGTCGCGGTGGTATGTGTGGCTGCTGTAAAGTAAAACTGGAGCAAGGCAATGTAGAACAACTTGCTGATGATGGTTTAACCGATAATGAAAAAACACAGGGGTATATTTTAGCTTGCAGCTGTATCCCAAAAACAGACCTTATTATTACGGCTGGTTAATTCTCAGCAGCAAATAAGTATTATCAAACGATAGGAAATACGATGAAGTTAAACTGTGATTTAGGTGAGAGCTTTGGTTCTTGGCATAAAGGTAATGATAGCCAAATAATGCCATTAATTGATCTTGCTAATATTGCCTGTGGCTTTCATGCGTCAGACCCTTTGACCATGCACACTACAGTAAAGCTTGCCGTTGAGCACAATGTCACGATTGGCGCTCATCCCAGCTATCCTGATCTTATTGGCTTTGGTAGACGCTCTATGGCATATTCAGCTCAAGAATTAACGGCAATATTTCATTATCAAATAGGGGCACTACAGGCTATTTGTAGCTGCCAAGATACTAGGGTAAGTTATGTTAAGCCGCATGGCGCTTTATATAACGACATGATGGTAAACCAAGCATTATTTATAACCTTGTGTACAGCGATGGTACAACTCGATACAAACTTACCTTTAATGGTTCAAGCGTTACCGGATACTTCTTTTTTTAGGGAAACCGCCGATAAGTTTGGCATCACACTTTGGTTTGAAGCCTTTGCTGATAGAAGATATGACGATAAGGGTTTATTAGTTTCTCGCGAACACATCAATGCAGTTATTCATAACGAAGAACAAGTTATCGCTCAATGTAAACATCTACTTCAACATGGTGAACTTATCAGCATCAATGGTAAATTACTTAACATTCATGTTGATAGCCTCTGTGTTCATGGTGATAACCCTGCGGCAATAGCCTTAGTGACGAGCTTAAATAGAATGCTTAGAGATCATGTGATGAAAGCAAGTGAATAATATGGGTGAAACAAAAAAAATTACGTTATCTTATCTTTGTGAAAACGCAGTGTTAGTTGAATGGCCTGAAACCATATGCCCCCAACAGCATCAACAAATCATGTATTTTCAACAACAAGTAGCAACAACCTTAACTGATCTGATCATCGATTCTGTCGCCAGTTACACAAGTTTAATCCTCTATTATCACTTTGATAAAATCAATAATGCTCAACTAGATAAATTACTGAAAGCGTTTATAAAAGATCTACCTAGCATCTCCTCGACTCAACAGTCGAAAATAATAGAAATTCCCGTTTATTATGGACATGATAGTGGCTGGGATCTTGAATTTGTCGCAGAGCAAACCTCATTAAGTATTGAGCAAATAATCCAATATCATAGCCAAACTACCTACCACGCTTATGCCTTAGGGTTTACACCTGGATTTTGTTATTTAGCTTCGCTGCCTAAAAAATTACAGCTACCGCGTCGTAGTTCGCCCAGACTTTCCATACCACAAGGAGCCGTTGCGATTGCTGAACAACAAACCGCTGTTTATCCAATATCGAGTCCGGCGGGTTGGCATGTTATTGGTCAAACCCCGATGCCGATGTTTAGCGTTAAAGAGTGTAACGATACAACAACCTTTTTACCGACAATTAATGTCGGCCAGCAAGTACGGTTCAAAGCTATTTCTCAACAACACTTTCTCGACTTGGGCGGTATTGTCAATGGTGAAAGTACAAAAGAACGCACAACATGAATTTTTTAAGCGTATTAAAACTAAAGGGTCAATGCAGTATTCAAGACTTAGGTCGTTTACATGCTCAGCATCTTGGTTTTAGCGCCAGCGGTGCCGCTGATGAATATGCATTTTTGTCGGCAAATCAAATGTTAGGTAATCAGCTAAATAGTGCCGCCTTAGAAGTCATCTTTGGGCAAATCACCTTGCGTACTCAAACTCATTGCACTATCGCTATTACCGGTGCCAACTGCGTAGCAACAATAAATGAAAAAGCAATATCACACTGGCAAGTTCACCAATTACAAGCAGGTGATACATTATCTTTATCAATGCCTAAACGTGGCTTAATTACTTATATTGCTGTTGCCGGCGGCATTAAAAGTAAATTATGGCTTGATAGTCGTAGTCAAACATTAAACGAACAGGTCTTGGGATTTAATGAAGAAAAAATTACGCTTGATAGTAAAATCACCTGTAATGAAAAATACCAACCAATAACCCCTACGAAAAATATTAAGCAACAGTCTCCTGATAATTTTTATAAACATAACGTACTAACATTGCGCTTTATTCCCCAAAAATTATGGCTGGATTTAGATAACGCACAACAACAAAAAGTACTTGAGCAACAGTATACTATTTCATCGAAAAGTAATCGTATGGGCTACCGACTATCTCAATTACCACCATCAACTTTAGCTCACATAGCTAATCGCAAGACACTTTCCAAGCCCGTAACCTACGGCACGATTCAACTACCTGAAAGTGGTGAACCGATAATACTGATGAAAGAGCGACAAACTATTGGTGGCTATCCTGTACTAGGGAATGTAATACAAACAGATTTGTTTCGCTTGAGTCAACTAAAATCTGGCGAAAAAGTGATATTGCAACCAACGACATTAATACATGCGCAGCAACAACTTAATGCTTTGTATCAGCGCTTTATTTAACAATTTTATCAATACTAATAAGTTGAAAAATTGTCATTAGCCATTTTTTTGTTCACATGATAGAGTTTTGTCATAATAATAAATGACATACCTTTTTGGACATAAATAATGGATTTTTTTAGTCGTTCGATAATGCGCCAGCTCGTCGTTGGTATTTCAGCAGCCGTTGGGCTGTTACTCATCATCACCTCTTATTTTATTCTTTCAGATATTAGTGATAAAACAAGAACGCAACTTACCACTTCTATTGAAAATATCGTAAAATTCCAATCTGCCGAAGTACGTGGGTTTTTTGAAGCTAAAGGTCAAATTAATCACAGTGTTTTTGCTAGTCCGCAAGTTGTTGATTGGTTCACCCATTATGATCAACGACTCTCTGATATTGACGACAATAAAAGCTATCAAGACGTGACTAAATACTTCCACTTTTTTTCTGAAAAAGATCCAGCAATTAAAAGTGTGTTTTTTGGCAGTGAAAATACTCATGAATATTTTGACTTAAATGGCCGCTACACTGATGCAAAATATTTCACCAATCAGCGCCCATGGTGGGCAACAGGTATTGAAAAAGGCGGTATGTATGTTACTGATCCAGCAGTAGATAATAATGATGGCACGATATCAGCAACCATCACAGGTCCTTACTATTTAGCTGATGGTCGGTTACTGGGTATTGGTGGCATTGATATATTAATTACAACCATAGGCAAAGACTTACTCGCCCGCATTAAATATAAAGGTGAAGGGGAAGCTTTTTTAATGACAGATACTGGAAAGTTGGTTTTTTTTCCTGGCTTTAATGATAAATTTTTACCCGGCAACTTAATGAAAGAGATCGATAGTAAGTTTGCTCACGCCACTGGTTTTACTGAATTACAACGGCAACTTAGTAATAATCCATCAGGAATGAGTAGTGTACTCTGGAATGATCAAGAATACTTGGTTGCCTTTAATGAGGTAAGTAGTGATTACCCTAAAATGAATTGGAAGCTAGGTTTTATGGTACCAAAAAAGCTTATTTCTGATCCGGTAACTCAAGCTATTTGGTCGTCAAGTTTTGCCGTACTGGTCATTATTGCTCTTGTTGCTATCCTTGTGTGGCTGATGATCTTACCGTTAATTAAACGTATTAAACGCTTGCAACTGGCAATGCACGATATTGCCGATGGCGACGGTGATTTAACGCAACGTATTGAACCCATTAAGCATGACGAAATCGGTATGCTCGTAGATGAATTTAATGTTTTTGTTGATAAAATTCAAAATTTAGTAAAAGAAACGGTTGCGATCACTAAAGATGTTGGCTATTCCTCAACTACAGCAACAGACATTAGCCAACAAACAAGCAGTATTATTGAAAAACAAAAAAATGAAATTGATATGGTAGCAACTTCTGCTAATGAGTTAGCCCAAACCAGTGGCGTAATATCGAGTAATGCTAACCGCTCCAAAGAACTCGCAACCAAAGCTGAACATAAAGTAGCAGAAGGTGCTGCCGTTGTTAATAAAGCAACGCAAGGTATCCATCATTTATCTGATAATGTAACTTCTGCTACAACTGTTGTGGGTGAGTTGCGTGAAGGCACTCAAAGCATTGGTGAAGTACTCAGCGTGATAAAAGGCATTGCAGATCAAACTAATTTACTTGCACTAAATGCTGCCATTGAAGCCGCTCGAGCGGGTGAGCAAGGTCGCGGTTTTGCCGTCGTGGCTGATGAAGTACGTACGTTAGCTTCTCGTACTCAAGAGTCAACTAAAAGCATTGAGACGATTATTGACAAGTTACAAAGTAGCGCTATAAATGCAGTTAGTGTGATGGAGAGTAGTCGTAATGATGCCCAATCAAGTGTTGAATTAACACAGCAAGTACAAACGGTACTTTCAGATCTTACCGCTGTTATTGCTGATATTCAAAGCCAAACACAAGAAATAGCCGAAGCGGTTAATGGACAGGCTATGGTCGCAGAAGAAGTATCTAAAAACATTGAAAATGTCAGAGTTCTTACTGACGATACCGTCATTGGCGCATCAGAAATGCAACATAGCTTAAGTGATTTACAAAAAAACGCTCAAATACTAACAAAAGTCATTAATCAATTTAAGGTGTAATCACCCTTTCGTAAATCAAATCAAGCTTTACGTAAAGGTAAGCTTGATTTGAATCAACAAACACACGGCTAAACACCACTTAAAATAACTAATTGATACAAATCAATTATTCTTCATAACCTCAATGTCAAAATAGTCTCATTCGCTGATAAGTACTAAAAAAAATAGAAGTACCTAGCCTATTACATGAAACATTAGGATATTACTATGAAAATTAACGTCACTAAATTCTCTCTCTCTTTACTCGCCGCTGCTATCATTTCAACACCTTTGGCATTTGCAGATGAATCCTCTGTAAATTCTGATATAACGAAAGCTTTAGCAGACAGTAAAGTTAACATAAATTTACGCGCACGCTATGAAGCAGTAGATCAAAATGGCATTAATAATGATGCTAACGCCCTGACTTTAAAAAGTCGTTTAACATTAAAAACAGGCACTTACAAAGGCTTATCGTTGGCTTTAGAAGTTGACGATATTACTGAAATTATTGATGATTATAACAGCACAGCTAATGGTAAAACCAACTACCCTGTTGTTGCCGATCCTGCAGGAACAGATATTAACCAAGCTTATTTACAATATAAAACAGAAAGCTTAACAGCGACGGCTGGTCGTCAACGTATTCTTCATAATAATCAACGTTTTGTTGGTGGTGTTGGCTGGCGTCAAAATGAACAAACCTACGACGGTTATCGAGTACAGTTTACAACAACAGATAAATTTAGTCTTGACTATAGCTACATTCATAATGTTAACCGTATCTTCGGCCCAGATGGCCAAAAAGCAGATTTATCCGGCAATTTACACCTTGCTAACGCGGCTTTTAAAGTAAATAAAAACCACACCTTATCTGCATTCGCCTACTTGTTAGATTTTGACACAGCCGCCGCTTCAAACGATACCTATGGTGTTTTATACCAAGGGGATTTTGGTGCTGTAACGGTTAATTTAAGTGCGGCATCACAAAGTGATACAGGAGATAACCCTAACGATTTTACTGCTAACTATTATAATGCTGAAATTGGCACAAAATTAGGGCAGATCATCGTGCTTGGCGGTTTAGAGGTATTAGGCAGTGATAACGGTAATGTTGCTTTTGGCACACCACTGGCTACTTTACATAAATTCCAAGGTTTTGCTGATAAGTTTTTAGGTACACCAAGTCATGGTGTTGAAGATGTTTATATTACCGCAAAAACAACATTAAATGGTATTAAACTAACAGCAACTTACCATAATTTATCTTCAAATGAAGGCAGTATTGATTATGGTACTGAGGTTGACTTAGTTGCCGCTTATAAACTAAATAGCTATGATTTCTTAGTGAAGTTTGCTAGTTATAACGCGGACGAATTAGGCACAGATACTAATAAATTGTGGTTACAAGTTGCCACTAAGTTTTAGAACGCCTCAATTACAACTATTCAGGCTGAGCTAATGGTTCAGCCTTTTTTAAGGAAAGATTAGAAGTATTTGTCGAAAAATTTTGAACTCTGTAAGTTTTTTGATGAATATTTGTTTATGAGCGATTAGAATAGCCTCGTTTTTCTCGCTAGGTATATTCTTTTGATATTGATGATCGATAATTATGATTCTTTCACGTTCAACTTAGTACATTATTTTCGTGCGCTGGGTCAAGAAGTTAAGGTTTGTCGAAATGATCAGATCACCTTAGATGAAGTAACCTCGATGGCTCCGCAGTACATAGTTATTTCTCCTGGCCCCTGCGATCCCGATTCTGCTGGTATATCGTTAGCAATCATTGCACGTTTTGCCGGTATCATTCCGATTTTGGGGGTTTGTTTAGGGCATCAATGTATTGCCCAACATTATGGAGCGGTCATCGAAAAATCGCGGCAAGTAATGCACGGAAAAACCAGTCAAATAAGCCATAACAACACGGGGTTATTTGCAACACTTAACAACCCTCTTATCGTCACTCGTTATCATTCATTGATTGTTAATAAACATTCTTTACCTAAAGAATTAGAAGTGACTGCTTGGTCTTATGATAAAAATGGCAATCAAGATGAAATAATGGCACTTAAACATCGAACATTGCCTATAGTCAGTGTACAGTTTCATCCAGAATCCGTGTTAACAGAACAAGGGCAAGCATTGCTAAATAATTTTATTACCTTGTATACTGATACGCCGTAGCTGATACTCTGTATGTTTTAAGTAAACTTAATAATGCAAAAAAATTCATTTAAGTAACCGCTTTTTTCATACTTAAAGGGTATATGCCGATAAGTGTTTATCCATTAATTTTAACAAAATAAGAATATAAATTTCTAGAATGCAAATATTTGAAGACGATCCTACTATCTCACCCATTTACCACAGAGCATTGCGCTTGGTTATCAGTAAAGATTTTGCCGAACAAACAAACGGAAAATTTCAGATAACACCTCAACAAGATGGTGAACAGCATAATCGTCGACGCGAATTATTGGAAGTTGAAGAAGAAACCAATAGAACTAAAATTATCGAACAATACGGCCAATCGCATTTTAAAGAGCAAATGTTGGCGCAGTTTTATGCCAGAGTTCAAAAAGAAGTTAATCAAGCGCTTGATAATAAAGAAAACCTATATAACAACATACTTAAGGTTGAAGATGCTGCCGCATCCATAATGGAGTTATTATCGGTCAAGGCGGCATCAATTAAACGTATCATCCCATTAATTCAAGCGTTACCTTGGCTGGCTGATGAGCTCATTGCTTTAGTCAATAAACCTCAATATAGAAAACGCGCAGATGTACGAGTAACAGATGCTAGCCTAGCTATCAGTTACATTGGTTTAGATAATCTCAAATTGGTTGTGCCTACCTTTATCCTTAAACATTGGTTACCAACGAGTACTTCTCCTTATCCTTTAATGAAACGTAAGTTATGGAATGAAGGCTTATCTATCGCGTTAGCATCAAGTGTATTAGCTAATCAAGAAGGATTAGATGCTTTTTCTGGTTTTGCCGCTGGTATGTTGAGTAATTTTGGCTTAATTGCCGTTACACGTTGCTTTGTACATACTTACAATGAAATATATAAAAGAGAGTTACGTGAAGCCCACGAAGCTCGTGATAAAAGACTTCATGATATAATGGTTGAATTTGACTCATCACCACAACTATTACACGAACAACTACTGATGCGTAGCAGCCACATATCAGCTGAAATGGTTGAACTGATGCGTTTTGATCGTTTACCTATCACTGAAATAATGTTTGATTTAGCACATACTACTGACATAAAAAAAATGTGTCCTCTTGCGCGTATCATCACACAAGCTAAAACATACGTTACTTTTCGAAGCTTAGCCAAAGAAGAACTTATCGATAATGAAGAAGCCTTAGCGCTTTTTTCTGCGGTTAATCTCAGCAAAAAGAATATCTCTTTGTTAAAAAAGAGTGATATAGATCATATTAAGCTACAATTTAAATAAGTTATTTTTGATTATTTATGAAATACAAAACAGATATGTTCTCCTACATGCCTACCCTACACCTCCTATTATCGGTCAATTCCCAGACAAAAACAGCTATAATATAGTTATGCACATAAAATGAATAAAACCCTTGGAGCTCTTGTTTTACAGGGTCTATAGCTATATTCGACAAGACAGAGCATGACTATTCTGCCATACTAGAGCCCTGTTTTTTACAAATAGCAATATTAATACTTTGTACTAATATCTATTTAATAAAATTTTATCGTGTTATCTATTTTGCTACTTATAATAAAGCTATAGTTACATGCTTAAACATATTTCAACCGGAGTTAATAATGACTAACAAGTTTCCTGTAAATCGTGAATTATTTGATGATGTAATGGTTCCAAACTACTCACCTTCAGCTGTTATTCCTGTTCGAGGTCTAGGCTCTCGAGTATGGGATCAACAAGATCGTGAATATATCGATTTTGCAGGTGGTATTGCCGTTAATTGTTTAGGTCATTGTCACCCCGCTTTAGTGGGCGCATTAAAAGAACAAGGCGAGAAGATTTGGCATTTATCGAATGTAATGACTAACGAGCCGGCATTACGCCTTGCCAAAAAATTAGTGGATAATACTTTTGCTGATAAAGTCTATTTTGCCAACTCCGGTGCCGAGTCAAACGAAGCAGCGCTTAAACTCGCTCGTCGCTGGGCGTTAGAGGTTCACGGTAGCGATAAGACTCAAATTATCGCTTTTAAACAAGGTTTTCATGGTCGCACTTTTTTTACCGTAACCGTTGGTGGTCAAACAGCATACTCGGATGGCTTCGGTCCAAAACCTGGTGATATCGATCACGCTGAATATAATAATCTTGACAGTTTAAAAGCCTTAATCTCAGATAAAACCTGCGCTGTAATGATTGAACCATTACAAGGTGAGGGTGGTATTGTTTCACCAACACTAGATTTTATTAAAGGTGTTCGTGAGCTTTGTAACGAACATAATGCGCTACTTATTTTTGATGAAATCCAAACAGGTGTTGGTCGTACAGGCGATTTATATGCCTACATGGGACTAGGTGTTGTACCTGATATTTTAACGACGGCAAAAGCATTAGGTGGCGGCTTCCCTATTGGCGCCATGATCACAACAACTGACATCGCTAAACATTTGAAAATTGGCACGCACGGTAGTACTTACGGCGGCAATCCATTAGCGTGTGCCGTTGGTGAGGCAGCATTTGACGTAGTAAATACACCGGAAGTATTAAACGGCGTAAAATCTAAAGCAAAGCTATACAATGACGGCTTAAATGCCATAAATGCAAAATATAATGTCTTTTCAGAAATTCGCGGTAAAGGCTTATTAATTGGTGCTGTGTTAACTGAAGCGTATCAAGGAAAAGCAAAAGACTTCCTTAATGCTGCTATGGCTGAAGGTCTTATGACGTTAGTCGCAGGTGCAAGTATTATACGTTTTGCACCCTCTTTAATTATTCCAGACGAAGATATTATTGAAGGTTTAGCACGCTTTGAAAAGGCTGTCGCTACTCTCGTTAGCTAAGCCCTAAATCAACAAGCCTAACTTTATGCTAAGCAACTAATATTAAGGGCGTTTATTTGTAGGCAAACGCCTTGTTAGTCTAAATCAGCTAAGTATAAATTTTTTTTACTCATTGAGAAGCACCTATGATCATTGTACGCCCTATTCAAAAAAGTGATTATGATTCACTTCATCGAATTGCTATTGAGTCAGGACACGGCTTTACGTCCCTTCCAGTAAATGAAGCGTTACTAAAAAAACGTATTCATCATGCCGAAGAATCGTTTAATAAAACGGTTACTCAGCCAGGAAATGAAAGCTACTTATTTGTGATGGAAGATACCGAAACCGGCGACGTTGTTGGTACAAGTGGTATAGAGGCAGCAGTAGGCCTGGATGATGCATTTTATCATTATCACTTAGGTAAAGTTGTTCATAGTTCACGTGAACTTAATATTTACAATACCGTTGAGACATTATCTTTGTGTAATGACTATACGGGCGCTACAGAGATATGTACTTTATTCTTGAGTGAAAGCCATCGCAAGAATCGTAATGGTCGTTTCTTATCGCGCATGCGTTTTTTATTTTTAGCAGAACACGTTCAGCGTTTTTCGGAAACGGTTATTGCAGAAATGCGTGGTGTTTCTGATGATAGTGGTCGTTCTCCTTTTTGGGACTGGTTAGAAGAGCACTTTTTTTCTATGGACTTTCCCACTGCGGATTACTTAACGGGGATAGGTAAAAAAGTGTTTATTGCTGAACTTATGCCAAAACATCCTATTTATGTTAATTTGCTCAGTACAGCCGCACAACAAGTAATTAATAAAGTACACAAAGATACCGTTCCTGCACTACGCTTGTTAGAAGCCGAAGGTTTTTCGAGACGTGGTTATGTGGATATATTTGACGGTGGACCAACGGTTGAAGCACAAAAAAATGCTATTAAAACAGTAAATCAAAGTAAAAGATGCCAGGTTATTATTGGCGATGTTACCACCACAGAAAAATATATTATTTGTAATACCCTAATAAGCGATTTTAGAGCAGTACAAGCACCATTATTACTTCGTGAAACAGCCAATCAGGTGGTTATAACAGAGTCTATTGCACAGGCATTAGCTGTTAGTGAAGGTGACTGGGTTCGCCTCATCGCAAACTAACCACAAATACAATACACAATTATTTAGCTACGCCATTATATTTATGGAATAGTGAGGAACAACATATGTCAAACGCAATTCAGCTTATCAATGGTACATGGCAGGTCGGTTTAGGTCATGAAATTGTTTCATTAAATCCAGCCAAAAACGAAGTTATCTGGCGGGGCAATACAGCAACAGCTGAGCAAGTAGCAAGTGCCGTTATAAGTGCACGAAACGCATTTGAATCATGGTCAAACCAGCCCATTGAAACTCGTATTGCAGTGGCAACAAAATTTGCTGAATTACTAGCTGAAAACAAAGAAGCATTTGCTACAACCATAGCGCAAGAAACGGGTAAACCACTTTGGGAAACACGTACTGAAGTTGGTGCTATGGTCGGAAAAATCAATATTTCGGTAAAGGCAAATGAAGAAAGAACAGGCACAGTTGAAAACCCTATGCCTGGTGCAAAAGCCTTTATTCGCCATAAACCTCATGGTGTTGTTGCTGTTTTTGGCCCTTATAATTTTCCTGGCCATTTACCTAATGGCCATATCGTACCCGCACTTATTGCAGGTAATACCCTTATATTCAAGCCGAGTGAATTAACACCTAAAGTAGCCGAAGAAACACTTAAACTATGGCTAAAAGCAGGTTTGCCTGCTGGTGTGATTAACATGGTACAAGGTGAAGTGGATACCGGTAAAGCGCTTGCTAGGCACCCACAAATTGACGGTTTGTTTTTCACTGGTAGTTCAACAACTGGCCATTTGCTACACGAACAATTTGCAGGTCAACCGGGAAAAATACTAGCACTTGAAATGGGGGGTAACAACCCACTTATCGTTAACAACGTTACCGATATTAATGCTGTTGTTCATGATATTATTCAATCATCATTTATCACTACGGGTCAACGTTGTACGTGCGCACGCCGCTTATTTATTGAAGTAGGTAAACAAGGCGATGCTATCATCGACAAGTTAATTAGCGCCACCAAAGCAATAAAAATTGGTTATTATGATGATAAAGAACAGCCTTTTATTGGTTCAATGATCTCAGAAAAAGCCGCATTAAGTTTAGTTGCTGCTCAGCAAGAACTATTAACGCTTGGTGGTACATCTTTAGTCATGATGGAGCACCTTGAAAAAGGTACGGGATTTATTTCTCCTGGTATCATTGATGTTACCAATATCAATGATATGCCTGATGATGAACATTTTGGACCTTTATTAAAGGTGTATCGTTATACTGATTTTGATGCGGCTATTGATGAAGCTAACAACACCTCATTTGGTTTATCGGCTGGCTTGTTATGTGATAGTGAAGAATCATATAACCATTTCTTTAAACGTATTAGAGCGGGTATTGTTAATTGGAACAAGCCCATTACAGGCGCAAGTAGCGCTGCTCCATTTGGCGGTATTGGTGCGAGTGGTAACCATAGAGCAAGTGCTTTTTATGCTGCTGATTATTGCGCTTACCCTGTTGCTTCAGTGGAAGCCGAAAAGGTTTCTTTACCAGCAACATTAAGTCCGGGTTTATCAATTTAATTGATACAGTAGACAAATGCGAAATATCCCCCTAATAAATATTGCTGGGCACCGTCCCAGCTTTTTTAAAAGCATAGATCAAATCTAATTATTCAATCGAATGGTTAGCAAACATACTTGTCTGAATTTCACCTATTCTTTACAAAAACGTTATGACCATTCATTAAACAAAATTCTAATTATTTATTCAGTTTATAGGATCGTCTCATGATTACAAATAGCAAAAAAGTGGAAACATTATTCTCAAATATATGGGATAACTACATAGCAGTAACGCCATCAGCTAGTAAGGTACATCAATTATTAGGCACAGGTAGTGATGTGATCAATGACCATGTTGCCTATCGAACATTTAATATCGGTAAAGTTAACATCGATAAGTTATCAGCCCAACTTATTAAGTTTGGTTACTATGAATGTGGTGAATATCATTTTGAAGCTAAACATTTATACGCCAAACACTTTGAGCACGAAAATAAGACACTACCTAAAGTATTTATCAGTGAATTACTTGTTGAAGCCTTCTCGCCCAAAGCACAACAAATTATCCATAAAATGGTTAATAACATTGAACTTGACGCTATAACAAGTGACGACTTCCTTTATTCTGGTACTCATTGGCAAATCAGTTACGATGAATACCAAACATTATTAAAAGAAAGTGAATATGCCGCATGGCTTTCTGCATGGGGATATAGAGCTAACCATTTCACAGTAAGTATCAATCATTTAGCAAATTTTGACACTGTCGAAGCGGTAAATGAAGCAGTAAAGGCTGGCGGTTTTACTTTAAATACGACCGGTGGTGAAATTAAAGGTGATCAGTTTGTTATGCTTGAACAATCATCAACCTTAGCCGATCATTTTCCAGTACAATTTTCAGATCAAACAGTGACGATACCAAGCTGCTTTTATGAATTTGCTAAACGTTACCCCTTAGATAATGGTGAACTATACTCTGGTTTTGTAGCTGCATCAGCAGATAAAATATTTGAAAGTACAAACGCTGCTTAAGCTATATTTTATAACGACTATCTCTGAAGTTACAGCGTTAGTAACTTGAGAGGTAGTCGGATCAATTAACTTTTGATATATCAGGATTCACCAATAAAATCATTTCAATGTTATCAGCACCTGTTATTCAAATAACTCCTATTAGAAACCGCTCCGATATAAACTCGTGTAGTTTTATTTTTTCTATCTGCGACAAAGAAAAGCTCAATAAATTATAAGCAACTAATATTCATTCACTTATGTTCAATCCTTTATCAATCTCATCATAAATACAGTTCATCACTCAATTTTTGTCTGTACTTGATTCTTAATTATGACTAGAGTGAGTAGTATGAATACATTTAAAAATTGATTAATTATTTTATGGTTACAGATACTGACGGTTACATTCACATCATTGAGTATTTAACTGAACACTTGAGTTTATTTGAGCAGCCGGTAACAGCGGAGTATGGTGCCGATACTGTTATGGCTGTTATTGAACAAGAACTTAGCGATCTAATCATTGCTGTATGTACACAAAACAATGCTTTATCGTTTAACCAAAGAAATACGATTATCAGAGAAGTTGATGCCATCGTATATGACCTAGAGGAAATACTATCGGGTGTAGTAAATAATCCGATTAATATAGAGCAGTTAACATTTATCAAAGAATTGTCGCTACTTATTAAAAATCTCTTTGATGGCGAAATACATAATCAGTTTTTATCTTAGGCAGCTAACGCATTTTTATCTGATTGATTATCTCTGCATTCGTTATTCGTGCTCACGATTTTTAATTTTTTACGCATAAGAACTCTCCTTATCAGAAAAATAGATATACTCTATAACACATCTAATACCAATTAAATTAAAGTAGTGATCAATTATAAGCAAGGGTAAATATTCAATAACAAGGCGCTTTAATGAGCAATAGCAGGCTATTAGGATTAAAGGCAACGTGGGTATTGGCTATTTATAGCGCTATACAAAGATCGGTTCATTATTTCAATTGGTTTAAATCATTAATTTTGGAAGTACTAAATTGAAAGCTACAGTAAAATGGGTTGAACAAGAGTTATTTATGGGTATATCAGAAAGTGGTCATACCCTTATGTTAGATGCTAATGGTGGAGAACTTGCTCCTAGCCCTCTAGAAAATGTACTTATATCGTTAGGCGGGTGTTCATCTGTTGATGTTGTTAGTATATTGCAAAAAGCACGTCAAACGTTAACAGCATGCCATGTAGAGATAACAGGAAGTCGCGTAGAAACGGTCCCTAAGCTTTTTTCGGACATACATTTACATTTTGTAGTGCGAGGTAGTGATATTAATAAAAAGCATGTAGAGCGTGCTGTCAGCTTGTCTGCCGACAAATATTGTTCTGTGGCATTAATGCTTCATAAATCAGTTAACATAACGCACGATTTTTCGATTATTAATGATTAACCGCGGTTTATAATATATACCCGTGGTCATTGAAGATGCGTGATTTTGAGCATGGCTAAAAATTTTAGCTACAAGATGCATGATTGAGTAATAGCGTGCTATTAGGATTGAATGCAACGCAGTAGATGAGGTTTTTAGACTGTTCAAAACCTGCATCTTCAATAAGTACGGGTATAGACCTATAAAGACATTTATCTATTTTTATAGGTCGCTCATCCAATCTAACTGCTTATCAGCCTCACCTTTTTTATACATAAGGTTTTGAATAAGTGGTGTTAATAACAACTCCATGGTTAAACCCATTTTACCGCCAGGAACTACCAAGGTATTTATCCGGGACATAAAAGCACCGTCAATCATTGATAAGTAATAAGGAAAATCGACACTGGTACCTTCCCTAAAGCGTATAACAACAAAACTTTCATCAAGTGTTGGTATCGCTTTAGCGCTAAACGGGTTTGATGTATCAACCGTTGGCACCCGTTGGAAGTTTATATGAGTTCTTGAAAACTGTGGTGTTATAAAAGATATATAGTCTTCCATACTGCGCACTATGCTCGCGGTTACCGCCTCTCGACTATGCCCTCGATAATTAGTATCTCTGACTATTTTTTGAATCCATTCTAAATTAACAATCGGTACCATACCAATTAAAAGGTCAACATGCTTAGCTACATCGTTTTTGGTAGTTACTACGCCCCCATGAAGCCCTTCATAGAAAAGTAAATCAGTTCCTTCTCCCAGTTCCTCCCACGGAGTAAAAGTGCCCGGCATTTGATTATAAGGTACCGCTTCATCGAAAGTATGTAAGTACTTCCTCATTTTTCCCCGACCTGTTTCAGAGTAATCCCGAAAAAGTTTTTCTAACGAATCAAAATCATTAGCTTCGTCACCGAAATAACTAACATTGCGTTTATCTTCACGTGCTTTCCTTTTTTCGAGATCCATTTCTTGGCGTGAATAGCGATGAAAGCTATCTCCTTCAACATTAGAAGAAGTAATGCCTAATGTACGAAAAATATGTTTGAACGAATCAGTTGTTGTTGAAGTTCCAGCACCTGATGAACCTGTAACCGCAATGATTGGATTTCGTGACGACATACTTACATACCATAAAAATAGGGGATAGTTGTTATACGAGGTATATTGAAGCTGGTCAAGTTTTTCGCAAAAATACTATTTAATAGACAATAAAAAACGGAGCCTAGGCTCCGCTTTATAATTACGTAGAACTAACTTAGCTTAATGCTAAGTTATGCTTCTGCGCTAACTTCTTCAACTACTTCAACAGCTTCTTCAACTGCTGGGCGGTCTACAAGTTCAACATAAGCCATAGGTGCTTTATCACCAGTACGGAAACCACATTTTAAAATGCGAGTATATCCACCTGGGCGTTCTTGGTAACGTGCACCAAGTTCGTTAAATAAAATACCTACTACTTCTTTATCTTGTGTACGAGCAAACGCTAAACGGCGATTTGCAACACTGTCGGTTTTGGCCAATGTAATCAGTGGCTCAACAACCATACGTAGTTCTTTAGCTTTAGCAACGGTAGTTTTAATAATACCATGTTTTACTAAAGAACTTGCCATATTGCGGAACATCGCTTTACGATGACTGCTATTACGGTTTAACTGGCGACCGCTTTTACGATGACGCATAAGTTAATCCTTATCTCAACTAACTATTAAAAAACGAATGATCGAACTAGTCGTTATCAGCGATACTTTCTGGTGGCCAGTTTTCTAAGCGCATGCCTAGAGACAAACCACGAGACGCTAAAACGTCCTTAATTTCGGTTAATGACTTCTTACCTAAATTAGGTGTTTTAAGAAGCTCAACTTCAGCACGCTGTACTAAATCACCAATGTATTGTATTGCTTCTGCTTTTAAGCAGTTTGCAGAACGTACAGTTAACTCAAGATCATCAACCGGGCGAAGCAAAATAGGATCAAACAGTGGTTTTTCCTCTTTTGGTTCAACTTCAGTAATGTCTCGTAATTCAACAAATGCATCTAACTGTTCGGCTAGAATTGTTGAAGCACGACGAATAGCCTCTTCTGGATCCAATGTACCATCGGTTTCCATATCAAGAACTAATTTGTCTAAGTCTGTACGCTGTTCTACACGAGCAGAGTCAACATCATAGGCAATTCTTACAACAGGACTGAACGAAGCATCTACTAACAAACGTCCAATTGCACGATCTTCTTCCTCGGCATCACGGCGAGCCGACGCAGGAACGTAACCACGTCCCGTTTCAACTTTAATGCGCATATTCACTGAACCATCACCTGTCAAATGACAGATTACATGATCAGGATTTGCAATTTCTACATCACCATCATGTTGAATGTCAGCAGCCGTTACAGGGCCTTCACCAGATTTAGTTAAAGTAAGAATAGCTTGATCTTTGCCTTCTAAACTTATCGCTAATCCTTTAAGGTTCAACAATATTTCGATGATGTCTTCTTGTACACCCTCTTTACTACTGTATTCATGTAATACACCGTCAATTTCAACTTCAGTTACAGCACTACCTGGCATTGAAGATAAAAGAATGCGGCGTAACGCATTACCTAAAGTGTGACCAAAACCACGTTCTAGTGGCTCTAAAGTAACCTTAGATCGCGTTGAGCTAATGGTTTCAATACCAACCAATCGTGGTCTAAGGAATTCGGTTACAGAACCCTGCATATATGTCCTCTCTTAAAGTGCAACTTTACTTAGAGTAAAGTTCAACAATCAACTGTTCATTAATTTCGGCAGATAGGTCAGAACGATCAGGAACACGTTTGAAAACGCCTTCCAATTTCTTATTATCAACTTCAACCCAAAGTGGTTTCTCACGTTGTTCAGCTAATTCTAAAGCAGCGACAATACGTGCTTGAGTTTTAGATTTCTCACGAATTGAAACAGCATCTTCAGCTTTAACAGTGAAAGACGGAATATTAACAACAATACCGTTGACAACTATAGCTTTATGGCTAACAAGTTGACGAGCTTCAGCACGAGTGCTGGCATAGCCCATACGGTATACTACGTTATCAAGACGTTTCTCTAAAAGTTGTAACAAGTTTTCACCTGTATTACCTTTTAGACGAGCCGCTTCTTTATAGTAGTTGCGGAATTGCTTTTCTAGTACGCCATAAATACGACGAACTTTTTGTTTTTCACGAAGCTGTACACCATAGTCAGACAAGCGACCGCGACGGGCACCATGTTGACCTGGGATAGTTTCGATTTTACATTTAGTGTCAATTGCTCTAACACCGCTTTTAAGGAACAAATCTGTACCTTCGCGGCGACTAAGTTTTAACTTAGGACCTAAATATCTAGCCATTTTCTTTCTCCAACATTCCTAAAAAGAGTCGATTAAACGCGACGTTTCTTAGGAGGACGACAACCATTATGAGGAATAGGAGTAACGTCAGTAATGTTGGTGATTTTAAAACCAGCAGCATTTAAAGCACGGATTGCAGACTCACGTCCTGGTCCTGGGCCTTTAACGAAAACTTCAATATTCTTCAAACCAAACTCTTTTGCAGCAGCGCCAGCGCGATCTGCAGCCACTTGCGCAGCAAACGGTGTAGATTTACGTGAACCACGAAAACCTGAACCACCTGCAGTTGCCCAAGATAGTGCATTACCTTGACGGTCTGTAAGAGTTACGATTGTGTTGTTGAAAGAGGCGTGGATATGAGCCATGCCATCAGCAACTTGTTTTTTTACGCGTTTACGCGTACGTACAGGTGTTTTAGCCATAATCTAGTTCCTCTTACTTCTTAATTGGCTTACGAGGACCTTTACGGGTACGCGCATTTGTTTTAGTGCGTTGACCACGTAGAGGAAGACTGCGACGGTGGCGAATACCACGGTAACAGCCTAAATCCATAAGACGTTTAATGTTCATTGAAACTTCACGGCGTAAATCACCTTCTACGGTGTATTTATCCACTTCAGTACGAAGCAAATCAATTTGAGCTTCGTCTAATTCACTGATCTTAGTTGTTTCTGCGATACCAGAAGCTGCACAAATTGCTTTCGCACGTGTTGCTCCGATACCGTAGACCGCAGTAATGGCGATTACTGCATGCTTACGATCAGGGATGTTAATGCCAGCGATACGGGCCACTAATCACATCTCCTATTTTAGGTTAAAATTTGCAGGTTGAAAAGCCCGTTAGGATACTCAACCCACCACTTGTTTGCAAATCGAAGCGGCATTATACAGAATATTCTGCATAATGCTACTTCTAAAAGATCTAGCCTTGACGCTGCTTGTGTTTTGGCTCTACGCAAATTACGCGAACCACGCCTGAGCGTTTAACAACTTTACAGTTACGACAAATCTTTTTTACGGATGCACGAACTTTCATCTTACTACTCCGCTTCTCTATAATAGAGAGTTAACTTGAGCTATCTATTGGCCGTAGCCTTTAAGATTAGCTTTCTTAAGTACATTGTCATATTGATGAGACATCATATGCGTTTGTACTTGTGCCATAAAATCCATAATTACAACCACTACAATTAAGAGTGACGTTCCGCCAAAATAAAAATTGACATCCCAAGCTATAATTAAGAACTGAGGTACTAAACAGATAAAGGTAATATATAACGCACCCGCTAAGGTTAAACGTGTCATTACTTTATCTATATATTTAGACGTTTGCTCACCAGGACGGATCCCAGGAATAAACGCACCTGATTTTTTCAAATTATCTGCCGTTTCACGCGGATTGAAAACAAGAGCCGTGTAAAAGAAACAGAAAAATATGATTGCTGCTGCAAGTAACATAACGTACAACGGCTGACCTGGAGAAATAGCAATAGATACTTCTTGTAAAAAGTCAGCAACCATACCTTCACCCTGTCCAAACCAGCTCGCAAGCGTGCCTGGAAACAAGATAATACTTGAGGCAAATATAGGAGGAATAACTCCTGCCATATTCACTTTTAGCGGTAAATGTGTGCTTTGTGCAGCAAAAACTTTACGACCTTGCTGCCGCTTCGCATAGTTAACAACAATACGTCGTTGACCACGTTCAACAAATACCACAAAAAATGTCGTAGCAAATACGATTACGCCAAGCAACAATAATACTAATAAGTGCAATTCACCTTGACGCGCTGCCTCAGCTGTTTGACCAACAGCTGATGGCATACCAGCAACTATACCTGCAAATATTAATACAGAAATACCATTACCAATACCACGTTCTGTAATTTGTTCACCTAACCACATTAAAAACATGGTGCCAGTGACCAAACTTACAACAGCGGCAAAGTAAAAACTAAATCCTGCATTCATCACTAGACCTGGCATCATGCCGGGTAAGCTTTTTGCTATCGCAATTGATTGTACAGTCGCTAGTACTAAAGTACCGTAGCGGGTGTATTGGCTGATTTTACGACGTCCAGCTTCACCTTCTTTCTTTAATTCTGCCATTGCTGGGTGTATTACCGTGAGCAATTGCATAATAATTGAAGCTGAAATGTACGGCATAATACCAAGCGCCAATACAGAGGCTCGCTCCAGAGCACCACCAGAGAACATGTTAAACATCTCTACGATAGTGCCCTGTTGTTGTTCAAACAACTGAGCTAATACAGCGGCGTCAATACCAGGAATTGGCACAAATGATCCTAAACGGAAAACTATTAGTGCTCCGAATACAAACCATAATCTTTGTTTAAGCTCAGACAATCCGCCTTTTGCTTTACTATCCGTACCTGGTTTAGCCATTGTGTACTATTCCTCGATCTTGCCACCAGCAGCTTCAATAGCTGCACGTGCACCTTTAGTAACACCTAAACCACGAACCGTAATAGGACGGCTAATTTCACCAGACAACATAATCTTTGCTGTTTTGATGTTACGTGCAATTAGGTTTGCATCTTTAAGAGTAAAGATATCGACAACATCACCTGTGATGTTATTTAGTTCATGTAAACGTACTTCAGCGCGAACTAAAGATTTACGTGACGTGAAACCAAATTTAGGTAAACGTTGTTTCAATGGCATTTGACCGCCTTCAAAACCAGGACGCACACTACCGCCAGAACGAGATTTCTGACCTTTGTGACCACGACCACCTGTTTTACCTATGCCAGAACCAATACCACGGCCACAGCGTTTCTTAGCTTTTTTAGAACCAGGTGCAGGAGATAAAGTATTTAAATGCATAATTAATCCTCCACCTTAATCATATAAGATACTGTATTGATCATACCACGTACAGATGGAGTATCTTCTAACTCTACTGTATGACGGATACGACGTAATCCAAGACCTTTGATCGTAGCTCTATGCTTCGGTAAACGACCGATAGAACTTTTAATTTGAGTTACTTTAACTGTTTTAGCCATGCTCGATTACCCCAGTATGTCAGCAACGCTTTTGCCACGTTTAGCTGCAACAGCTTCAGGCGAATGCATATTCGCAAGAGCAGATACAGTAGCGCGAACTACGTTGATTGGGTTAGTAGAACCGTATGCTTTTGACAATACGTTCTGAACGCCTGCAACTTCTAATACAGCACGCATCGCTCCACCGGCGATGATACCTGTACCTTCAGAGGCTGGTTGCATGTAAACTTTAGAACCAGAATGACGGCCTTTAATGGCGTGTTGAAGAGTTGTACCCTTCAAGTCAACTGTTACTAAGTTACGACGCGCTTTTTCCATTGCTTTTTGGATTGCAGCAGGCACTTCACGTGCTTTACCGTAACCAAAACCAATGCGACCAGCACCATCACCAACTACAGTTAGTGCAGTGAAACTGAATATGCGACCACCTTTAACCACTTTTGAAACGCGATTAACGGCAATTAGCTTTTCAGCCATATCACTTTGTTGTGAGTTTTCTTGATTATGATTAGCCATTATCAACCCCTAAAACTGAAGACCAGCTTCACGAGCTGCATCTGCTAACGCTTTTACGCGACCATGATAACGGAAACCAGAACGGTCAAAAGCAATCTTAGTGATGCCTTTAGCTACTGCACGTTCTGCAATAACTTTACCGACGGCTGTTGCTGCTGCAACGTTACCTGTTTTTTCTAACTGAGCACTAACTTCTTTTTCTAAAGTAGACGCAGATGCGATTACTTCAGAACCAGTTGGAGCGATCAATTGCGCGTAAATATGGCGAGGAGTACGGTGAATGACTAAACGATTCGCACCCAGCTCGCTAATTTTTGCACGAGCGCGTTTAGCGCGGCGCAAACGAGATGTTTTCTTATCCATAGTTTTACCCTACTTCTTCTTAGCTTCTTTACGACGAACGTGTTCATCAGCATAACGAACACCTTTACCTTTATAAGGCTCAGGTTTACGGTATGCACGAATGTTCGCTGCGGTTTGACCGACCAACTGTTTATCAGCACCTTTCAGTACGATTTCAGTTTGGCTAGGAGTTTCAACAGTAATTCCTTCAGGAATTTCGTGTTTGATTGGGTGTGAAAAACCTAGTGATAAATCTAATGACTTACCCGCAGCTTTTGCACGGTAACCAACACCCTGTAAAACCAATTTCTTTTCAAAACCTTTACTTACACCTTCAATCATATTACTGATTAAAGCACGTGAAGTACCGGCTTGAGCCCAAGCGCCTTTATCTTCCGATGCGATCGTTGTTTTGATTACGTTTTCTTCTTGAGAAATCGCTACAAAACTATGAATCGTACGTGATAATTCACCTACTGGACCTTTAACTTTAATGTCTTGACCTGATAACGTAACAGTAACGCCAGCAGGAACAGCGACAGGTGCTTTTGCAACACGAGACATAACTTGCTCCTTACTCTACGAAACCGATGATTTCGCCACCAATACCCGCATTGCGAGCGGCGCGATCAGTCATCAAACCTTTTGAAGTTGAAATAATCGCAACACCCATGCCAGCAAGAACTTTTGGAAGTTCATCACAGCTTTTGTATATACGAAGACCAGGACGTGAAACACGCTTGATCACTTCAATTACTTCTTTACCTTCGAAATATTTCAAAGTAACGTCTAACTGAGGTTTAGCATCAGTTGTAACGTTATACTCTGAAATGTAACCTTCTTCTTTCAGCAAGTTTGCTATAGCAACTTTAACCTTTGAAGATGGCATTGTAACTGCAACTTTTGCTGCAGATTGACCGTTGCGGATGCGTGTAAACATGTCCGCGATAGGATCAGTCATCATAACCATTTACTCCCGTGAATTACCAACTAGCTTTCTTAAGACCTGGAACTTCACCGCGCATAGTTGCTTCACGCAACTTGATTCGGCTTAAACCGAATTTACGCAAGTAACCATGTGGACGGCCAGTAATATTACAACGATTACGTTGACGACTACTGCTCGAATCACGAGGTAAACTTTGAAGTTTCAATACAGCATCCCAGCGCTCTTCTTCAGAAGAATCAGTACCAGAGATGATTGCTTTTAGTGCACTACGCTTTTCAGCGTATTGAGCTACTAGTTTAGTTCGTTTAGCTTCACGAGCTTTCATTGACGTTTTAGCCATAACTCTACACCTTTTTCATGAACGGAAAATTGAAGGCAGACAATAAAGCATGTCCTTCATCATTATCTTTCGCGCTCGTAGTTATAGTGATATCCATTCCGCGAATCTTATCGATCTTATCGTAATCGATTTCAGGGAAAATGATTTGCTCACGGATGCCCATGCTGTAGTTACCACGACCGTCAAATGACTTAGGATTTAAGCCACGGAAGTCACGGATACGAGGAATAGAGATAGAGATTAAACGCTCTAAAAATTCCCACATGCGTTCGCCGCGTAGAGTTACTTTTGTACCTATAGGGTAGCCTTCACGAATTTTGAAGCCCGCAACTGATTTGCGCGCTACTGTCGTGACCGGCTTTTGCCCTGAGATTGCAGTAAGATCATTTGTGGCGTGTTCTAATACTTTTTTATCAGCAATAGCTTCACCAACACCCATATTCAAGGTGATCTTTTCAATCCGAGGGACTTGCATGACACTTTTGTATTCAAACTTCGTCTGAAGTTCTGCAACAACTGTATCTTTATAAAAATCATGCAGTTTCGCCATCGTTTACTCCAATTATATTAATTCGTTATTAGATTTGAAAAAACGTACTTTTTTGCCGTCTTCAATTCTAAAACCAACACGATCAGCTTTCCCAGTACCTGGGTTAACAATCGCTACGTTGGATACATTTAAAGGTGCTTCTTTTTCAATAATGCCACCAGGCTGCTGTAACTGTGGTACAGGCTTAGTGTGCTTCTTGATTAAGTTAATACCTTCAACAAATACTTTGCTGTCTTCAACAAGAACTTTGGTCACTTTACCAGTTTTGCCCTTGTCTTTACCTGCAAGTACTATTATTTCATCATCACGACGAATCTTAGATGCCATTATCGTGACTCCTTAAAGTACTTCTGGTGCTAATGAAACGATCTTCATAAATTTTTCATTACGAAGTTCACGTGTCACAGGCCCAAAAATACGAGTACCAATTGGTTGTAAGTTAGCATTTAACATTACAGCCGCATTTTCATCGAAACGGATAGTAGAACCATCTGAACGACGAACACCTTTCTTAGTGCGCACCACTACTGCAGTAAGAACATCACCTTTTTTAACTTTACCGCGAGGACTTGATTCCTTCACAGCAATTTTAATGATGTCACCTATGCGTGCGTAGCGACGGTGCGAACCACCAAGAACCTTTATACATTGTACACGCTTAGCTCCGCTATTATCAGCACAGTTAAGCTGTGATTGCATTTGGATCATTTAATATGTCTCCGCTATTTATCTTTTCTACATACAAAAGATAGAAATTAAAGGCCAGAAATTTGACCCGTCACTGCCTTTCCAACCCGAAAAATTCATTAGCTGAACTGACCGGGCGCGAGATTATAACACCACTTAATGTAAAGAGATACTCTATTGAGTTAAAAAATAGACAATTCTATCGAGGAAGACTTAAATTTTGTTATGGGTTTAGGTTGGCCGATTTATAAAGGTATTACTAAGGTGGGTGTTTACAATAATTTTAAAATATTCTCTGTATTTATTTACGTTTATATAAAATGAAGAAAGCCCCTGTCATTTTCATGACAAGGGCTTTGTAACTATTACGTTAAACTCATTATACTAGATAATTAAGCTTTAGTAATTACATCAACTAGAGTCCAGTTTTTAGACTTTGAAATTGGTGCAACTTCACGAATTGTTACTAAATCACCTTCATTACACTGGTTAGTTTCGTCATGCGCTTTCAACTTAGTTGAGCGCGTTAGATACTTACCGTACATTGGGTGTTTAACACGTCGTTCAATTAGTACAGTGATAGACTTATCCATTTTATCACTGACAACACGACCTTGTAGTGTACGAATTTTTGCTTCGCTCATTACTTACCTGCCTTTTCAGTTATGATAGTCTTAACACGTGCTATATTGCGACGTACTATTCTTAGCAAATGAGTTTGTGCTAATTGACCAGTACTTGCCTGCATGCGGTAATTAAACTGCTCGCGTAGTAAGCCTAGTAATTCAGCATTTAACTCTTCAATGCTTTTTTCTTTAAGTTCGTTAGCTTTCATTACATCACCGTCCGAGTTACGAAACTAGTTTTAAACGGAAGTTTAGCTGCTGCTAAAGCAAATGCTTCACGTGCAACCGTTTCCGGAACACCGTCCATTTCATAAAGAACACGACCAGGAAGAATTTGACATACCCAATATTCTACTGAACCTTTACCTTTACCCATACGAACTTCTAGAGGTTTTTTAGTAATTGGCTTATCAGGGAATACGCGTATCCAGATTTTACCTTGACGCTTAACATGACGAGTCATTGCTCGACGAGCGGCTTCAATCTGACGAGCAGTCATACGACCACGCTCAAGAGATTTTAGACCGAAAGTACCGAAGCTGACTGAACTACCAACATGTGCAAGACCACGGTTGCGCAGTTTATGTTGCTTACGGAATTTAGTACGTTTTGGTTGTAACATTACTTAGCTCCTACTTAGGCTTTCGGTTGTTCTTTCTTTTTGGCTTAGCCGCTGGTACTTCTGCCTGTAGAGGCATTTTACCAATGATTTCACCCTTAAAGATCCAAACTTTAATACCAATAACACCATAAGTAGTGTCGCCACGCGCAATTGCGTAGTCGATATCAGCACGTAATGTATGCAAAGGTACACGACCCTCACGATACCATTCTGCACGTGCGATATCAGCGCCGCCTAAACGACCACTAACTTGTACTTTGATGCCTTTAGCGCCTAAACGCATTGCGTTTTGTACTGCACGCTTCATAGCGCGACGGAACATAACACGACGTTCTAATTGACTAGCAATGCTGTCTGCAACAAGCTGCGCATCCATTTCTGGCTTACGTACTTCAGCGATGTTGATTTGAGCAGGAACACCAGCAATTTTAGATACGGCTAAACGTAATTTTTCAACATCTTCGCCTTTCTTACCGATAACTACACCCGGACGAGCCGTATGAATAGTTACGCGGATAGATTTAGCTGGACGTTCAATTACCACTTTTGATAATGAAGCACGTTTAAGCTTTTCAGTTAAATATTCGCGAACCTTATGGTCCCCGTCTAAGTTACTGGCAAAGTCTTTGTTGCTTGCAAACCATGTAGACGCGAAAGGTTTACTAATACCTAAGCGAATACCGTTTGGATGTACTTTTTGACCCATACTAATATCTCCTAGCTATCAGATACAATCACAGTAATGTGGCTTGTACGCTTAATGATGCGATCGGCACGGCCTTTCGCTCGAGGTCTAATACGTTTCATTGTAGGACCATCGTCAACCATTATAGTTTTTACGATAAGTTCATCAATGTCTGCACCTTCGTTGTGCTCAGCATTAGCAATGGCTGAATTAAGTACTTTTTTAACTAGTTCAGCGGCTTTCTTATTGCTGTAAGTTAAAATTTCAAGTGCTTTTTCAACGTGCAAGCCGCGGATTTGATCCACAACTAAACGTGCTTTCTGAGCAGAACCACGGGCAAATTTATGTATAGCTATAGCTTCCATTTAATTTCCCCTATCTCTTCGCTTTCTTATCCGCGACATGGCCACGGTAAGTACGAGTTGGTGCAAATTCGCCTAATTTATGACCGATCATTTCATCAGTTACAAATACAGGCACGTGTTGACGGCCATTATGGACAGCTATGGTCAATCCGATCATCGTTGGGATGATCATTGAACGACGGGACCAAGTTTTAATTGGCTTTTTATTCCCGCTTTCCAGAGCTTTCTCTACCTTCGTCAGCAAGTGTAGGTCAATAAATGGACCTTTCTTGAGAGAACGTGGCATGGTGAATCCTCTATTTAATTAAATGTACTATTTAGTACGACGACGTACGATAAATTTATCGGTACGTTTGTTTGAACGAGTCTTGTAACCTTTAGTTGGTACGCCCCAAGGGGATACCGGGTGACGACCGCCTGATGTTTTACCTTCACCACCACCGTGTGGGTGATCAACTGGGTTCATGGCAACACCACGAACAGTTGGGCGAACACCGCGCCATCTTGAAGCACCAGCTTTACCCAAAGAGCGAAGCATGTGTTCAGAATTGCCGATTTCACCTAAAGTAGCACGACAATCTGACTCAATTTTACGCATTTCACCAGAGCGAAGACGTAAAGTGACATAAGCACCGTCTTTAGCAACTAGCTGTGCATAAGTACCAGCAGCACGTGCGATTTGAGCACCTTTACCTGGTTTAAGTTCAATTGCGTGTACAACACTACCTAATGGCGTATTGCGAAGCGGTAAAGTATTACCTGGCTTGATTGGAGCATCGACACCTGACTGGATAGAATCTCCAGCACTAAGACCTTTTGGGGCCAAGACGTAACGACGTTCACCATCAGCATAAAGAACAAGTGCAATGTTTGCACTACGGTTTGGATCATATTCCAAACGCTCAACTTTTGCAGGGATACCATCTTTATTACGTTTAAAGTCGACGATACGATAATGTTGCTTATGTCCACCACCAATGTGACGAACCGTAATGCGACCATTATTGTTACGACCACCAGACTTAGATTTAGTATCTAATAATGGTGCGTAAGGCTTACCTTTATGTAATTCCGCGTTTACCACTTTAACAACGTGGCGACGACCCGGAGAAGTAGGTTTACATTTTACTATAGCCATTTGAACTTGCTCCTATGATTCCGCGCCGACGAAGTCGATTTCGCTGCCTTCAGCAAGAGTTACATATGCTTTTTTCCAATCGTTACGACGACCAGTACGAGCACCTGTACGTTTCTCTTTACCTTTAACATTTAAAGTACGAACACCGTCAACAGAAACTTCAAAAAGTTTCTCTACGGCCGCTTTGATTTCAGCTTTTGTAGCAGTAGTAACAACTTTGAAAACAACCGTGTTGTTTGCTTCAGCAGCCATAGTGCTTTTTTCAGAAATGTTCGGTGCTAAAAGCACTTTTAACAAACGTTCTTCGCTTATCATGCTAACATCTCCTCAATTTGCTTAACTGCAGAAGCAGTTATCAAAACTTTCTCGAAACCAACCAAGCTAACAGGGTCAATACCAGCTACGTCACGAACGTCAACTTTATATAAGTTGCGTGCTGATAAGAACAAGTTCTCATCAACTTCTTGAGTGATGATTAATACATCTTTTAACTCAAGACCGTTTAACTTAGCTACTAACTCTTTAGTTTTAGGTGTTTCAACAGCAAATTCATTCACAACAATCAAGCGTTCTTGACGAACTAACTCAGATAGGATGCTTTGAATTGCGCCGCGATACATTTTACGGTTAACTTTTTGGCTATGATCCTGAGGTTTAGCAGCAAATGTTACACCACCTGAACGCCAAATTGGACCACGAGTAGTACCAGCACGTGCACGGCCAGTACCTTTTTGACGCCATGGTTTTGCGCCACCGCCGCTAACTTCTGAACGAGTTTTCTGAGCACGAGTACCTTGACGAGCACCAGCTGCGTATGCAACTACTACTTGGTGTACTAAAGCTTCATTAAACTCACGTCCAAAGGTTGCTTCAGAAACTTCAAGACCGCCTGAAGCGTCTTTTAATTCTAATTCCATCACAAATCTCCTGGACGTTAGGCTTTAACAGCTGGTTTAATGATTACGTTACCGTTGATAGCACCCGGAACTGCACCTTTAATAAGGAGCAAGTTACGTTCTGCATCGACACGAACCAATTCAAGGTTTTGTGTAGTAACGCGCACAGCCCCCATGTGACCAGACATCTTTTTGCCTTTGAAAACGCGACCTGGTGTTTGACACTGACCTAACGAACCGTTAGATCTATGCGCTAATGAAACACCATGCGTTGCGTGTTGCATTGAAAAGTTCCAGCGTTTAATACCGCCTTGGAAACCTTTACCTTTAGAAGTACCAGTTACGTCTACTAATTTTATGTCATTGAAAAGCTCAACAGTAATTTCACTGCCAGCTTCAAGACCTTCACCTTCGTTTGCATTTAAACGGAATTCCCACAGGCCACGGCCTGCTTCGATACCAGCTTTTGCAAAATGTCCGGCTGTTGGCTTGTTAGTACGATTAGCTTTTTTGCTACCCGTAGTAACTTGAAGCGCTGAATAACCATCGTTGTCAACAGTTTTAACCTGAGCAACACGGTTGGCTTCAACTTCAAGGACTGTAACAGGAGTAGAGACACCATCTTCAGAGAAGATGCGAGTCATACCCACTTTACGTCCAACTAGACCTATAGTCATGTTAAAACTCCTATTAACCCAAGCTGATTTGAACGTCAACGCCAGCGGCAAGATCTAAACGCATTAATGCATCTACAGTCTTTTCAGTTGGCTCTACGATATCAATCATGCGTTTGTGAGTACGAATTTCGTACTGATCACGAGCATCTTTGTTAACGTGTGGTGAAGTCAAGATAGTGAAACGTTCTTTGCGAGTAGGAAGTGGAATTGGACCACGAACCTGTGCGCCAGTACGTTTAGCAGTATCAACGATTTCAGCTGTTGATTGATCAATCAAACGATGATCGAACGCTTTCAAACGAATGCGAATTCTTTGATTTGACATTAAGACAAATCCCCATTTTAAAGAACAACAAAATACAGCCCATCACCTTTTATATGTAAAAGGGGGGAGTATCGCTATATTACCATTCAACTCCAAATCGGAGTTGCTGTAGTAAGCTATGTAAACTAATAGTCTGTTTATATAGCTTAGTTCACGAAGACCTAAGTCGAACGTGGAGGCATATTATACATAAGAATAAAAAAAGAGCAATACTTAGTTATTATATCTTACCAACTTGCATTTTTGACAAAAAAAACCTTAAACTTCATTTTACGAAGGTGCTCAGTTGTTTCCTTAAGTAATTTAAGGTATCACATCCATTAAATCAGTTCATATCATCAATGCTATTCAAAGGAAGGTATACAATTGTCATACTCTATAACGGGTAAGCTTTTGTTCATGTTTTGTTTATTTACTGTTGGGATATGAGTAGGTTCAAGACAACAAAAAGCAGCAATGGTTAGTTCATATATTTTTGCCAAATTATATAAATCAGCTAAAGCCACATGTTCATTCACTTGATGGATAGTTGTATTTTTAAGGCCAAACTCAATCACTTGCGTTTTATCTGACGCAATAAAACGACCATCTGAAGTACCTCCGTCAGTTGTTAGTATTGGTATTAGGCCGACAGTTTTTGAAATCGCATCACTAATAATAGCGACAAAATCATCCGCTAGGTTAAAATACGGATCACATGGCCTTTGCCAGTCTACTTCAATGTTTGTATGAAAAGATTGTAATATTTCATAGATAATCGCTTTTAAAGACGGCTCATTGTACAAACTGCTGTAGCGGATATTAAAGTGAATATCAGTTACTCCTGGTACAACATTATCAATAAATTCGCCACTATTTAATTGGGTAATCTGTAGACTAGTACCTGGCATTTCTTTGGTGCCTTTATCCCAGCTTAAATCAAGTAACTTATCGGCAATAGTAACGGCATAATGTGCTGCATTTTCACAGTTATCGGGGTAAGCGACATGACCTTGTCGGCCAAGCACTCGAATGTGCCCTGAAAGTGCACCTCGTCGACCTATTTTTATTGTGTCGCCTAATGTTTCTTTACAAGAAGGCTCTCCTACCAAGCAATAATCAGGAATATTTTCCGATGCCAAGTTATGTAGATATTCCATCAAAGATACCGTGCCGTGCTCTGCTTCGCCTTCTTCGTCACAAGTGATCAGTAACATTAATGTACCACGCGAACAATGTGTTATTAAACTTTCAATGGCAGCAATAAAACAAGCGATTGCTCCTTTCATATCAGCAACACCACGACCATAAAGACATTCATCGATAATGTCGCCACTAAAAGGTGGGCACCGCCATAAATGTTCAGGACCTGTTGGCACAACATCGAGATGGCCAGCAAAAGCAAATATTCCTCCTTCACCAAAATATTGCTTGGCAACTAAATTTCTTACGCCTTGATGAGTAACCTCATGACAATTAAAACCTAAAAAAGTTAAATGGTTAACTAAAAAATCAAAGCTGCCAGCATCATCGGGGGTAATAGATGGGTATTTGACCAGTATTTTTGTTAAATCTATAGCACGCTGTCTTAACTCAACGTTTTTAGAATGGCTTTTATCGATCACTTTTATCACTCTTTATTAAATTTATAAATAAATTCAGCGATATACACTTTTTTTGTTTCAATCTCAGAATTACTGGGATTTATCACATTATGTTCACATAGTGTATAACGAAAAATTTTCACTTACCTTCTAGACGAATGGAGAGCACACAAATTTAATAAACCATCGTAATAGATGATTGTTACTATTCCAAAAACTGAGATAACTTGCGTTACACTCCAGTAATGCGTATGGTAATGATTACTATTAACATCAGCGAAGTATCAATGCTAGGCCAAGTAATCCTATAACCTGAGTGAGTATCAACATTGTCTAGAGCCAATTTATTTATCTTTTTCCTCGTCACGATCGCTCACGGACTGATAATATTTAGCTTTAGCCAAGATTTTTTTGAAAATAGGCAAGAAATTTATCAACCTAGCCTCCAAGGCCTTTTAATTACTCCATTAAACCAAGTTGATAAAAACGATATCCCGCCACTTATAAAGAAAACTCCACCAATATTCGAAACACAACCGATAAGGGAGACTCCACCAGTAGTAAAAACTCAACCGATAAGTGAGATACAACCAATAGTCAAAACTCAACCGACAAGTGAGATGCAACCAATAGTCAAAACTCAACCGACAAGTGAGATGCAACCAATAGTTAAAACTCAACCGACACGTGAGATGCAACCAATAGTTAAAACTCAACCGACACGTGACATTCCACCAATAGTAGAGACCCTAGCGACAGGTGAGACTCAAGCTATAATTAAGATAGATAAAGAGCCAAGTTCACTGGTGCTTCCTCATCTGAACGACGCTAATGCGCTTAATAACCCCAAACCTATTTATCCCCGCTTATCTCGTCGATTACACGAAGAAGGTACCGTGTTACTGGAAATACTGATTTTATCCGATGGCTCAGTAGGTGAAATTCGTCTTAAAACATCGAGTGGCTTTACCCGTTTAGATCAAACAGCAAAAGCAACAGTGAAACACTGGCGGTATCAACCAGCCAAACAAAATGGTAAACCCATTGCTTACTTGTACATACAACCAGTGTATTTTTCATTAACTCATTCTAAAACTTAACTCATTAAATAGGAAATATCATGGAAACCTCGTACGGAATTTCAGCCATTTGGTCACAGAGTGATGGTGTTATTAAAGCTGTCGCTATAATATTATTAATGATGTCACTCGCTTCTTGGTGTGTCATTTTAGTAAAGGCATATAAACTCTATTTACTCAATCGACCTTTGAAAGGTTCAAAAGAATTTTGGCATAGTCAAGACATCACAAGTGGCTTAAACCTTTTATATGTCGGTAGCACAGGACCAACGGCATTTAGCCAGTTAGTAAACGAAGGGTTAGATGCGAAAAAACACCACGCACAATATAAAGCAGATTTGCACGGTAATCTTCCTTTATCTGAATGGGTAATCGCTTGCTTACGCACTTCAATAGAAGATAGTAAAACCAACTTAGAAAAAGGCTTAGCTATACTTGCATCCGTTGGTTCTACTGCGCCTTTTATCGGTTTATTAGGTACTGTTTGGGGTATTTATCATGCATTAGTTGCTATAGGCGCATCAGGGCAAGCCGGTATTGATAAAGTTGCGGGTCCTGTAGGCGAAGCTTTGATCATGACGGCTTTTGGCCTTGCCGTCGCTATTCCTGCTGTACTTGGCTATAACGCCCTCACCCGAGGTAATAAACGGATAATTAATAGGCTTAACCATTTTGCACATGAGCTACATGCCTACATGATTATCGGGTCAGCACCGACAAAAACTAATGGAAAAAAACAACCGGAAAAATCAGAATCGTTAGCAGTAAGCAACAATGAGGTTACTCAATAATGGCTTTTGGCGGAGAGTTTGACCAAGAACCAGAGGTGATGTCAGAAATTAACATGACACCCTTAGTTGATGTGATGCTTGTACTCTTAATTATATTTATTATTACCGTTCCCGTATTAACACAAACGGTGGACGTTGTATTGCCGAAAGTTGAAGATAAAATAACAGCCAGTTCACTAGACAGCTTAAGTTTGGTGGTGACTAAACAAGGAAAGTTACTCTGGCAACAGCGCGTGGTTTCTAGAGCTGAACTCATTGATATTTTTGCAGATATTGCATTACAACATCCGCAACCACAAATTCAATTACAGGGCGATGCGGCTGTACCTTATGAGCATGTGGTAAAAGTGATGGCATTGGCACAGAAATCTGGCGTTTCTTCACTGGGCTTTGTCACCCAAGTACTTTAGTTATCTAAAAAACGGCGTTTGCTTAAAGCGCCGTTATTATCATGATGTTTATTTCTGAGCTAATAAAGATAATCCCGCACGCATGGCTGGAAATAAGCTCGAATGAAAATTGTTCCAACGTAATTCTAAAATGGTATCTTCGGGCGTAATCTCTGTATTTAAGGCATCGGTGATCACTGGGCCTGAATCAATGCCTTTGTCTATATAATGAAAAGATGCCCCAGTTTTACTTTTTAACTCTGCAGGTTCAGTTACCATCGTTTGCCAATTCGTCACTCGTAATCCTTTGGCGCCATATAAGGCATCTAATGTCGCCATCGCACCACGACGTTGAAATGGCGATTCTGCTCGCGTAATTCCTGGATGAATATTAGCAATTTTATGAAAGTACGGATTAGCCTCATCAGCGAGCTGATTTAATATCACCAGTAGGCCATCAAGCATAACAACATCGGCTTGCAAGTGATCAAATTCAGCTTGTAATTGCTGTTCAAATGTATCTTTTTCTGCAGCTCTTTCTACATGACCAATTGGCCATTGTCGATAAGAAGAAGGTACATTAATTAATAAATCATCAAGTAAACGCCCTTGCACTTCTAAGCGTTGCGGATATAGCCAGTTTTTATTTGTTGCTTGCTGACGAGTAATACCATAATCCTTTAATTTAATGGCGTCTGCCGTCAGATTAAGGTCGTCATCAAAGATCACGCCTTCCAAAGTATAAAGATCACCTAAATCTGTGTTATTAAGCTCAACAGCTAAATATTCTAATACCGATTTCATGTAGCGTTGCTCACCTTTGTAAGCAATCATTTGCCCTGCTTGATCAGCTGCTGCATTACGTAACGACCAGACATAAACCAATTTCTTTTTTTTCATTTTATCCACATGCCTTAATTAAAATTTATTTGCTACTAACTAATAGGGACGTAACTGATTATTTTCTGTTTAATTCATCCCCATAAAACAAGTTTATTTTATTTAATTACAAAATCTGTAAACAAATCTCATTTAGATTCGTCAACAAACCTAACAAGATAAAAATAACCTGAGTGAGTCTAGAGGCTAACCCCATCAGTTACTTACTCACCGTAATTGTGAGAAAAAAACATGCATATAAAGACTCCTCGGCATTCATTAATTGGTATTGGTTTTGGCCCTTCCAATATTGCTTTAGCCATTGCACTTAAAGAAGGTGGCATAGAAAAAGTAGCGAATAGTGCCTTATTTATCGAGAAACAAGCAGAGTTTTCTTGGCATAAACATATGATGATGGAAAATACTCATATGCAAATATCGTTTATGAAGGATTTGGTGACATTAAATAATCCGAAAAGCGATTTCACCTTTATTAACTATTTGCATCAACAGAATCGTCTGGCTGATTTTATTAATTTACAAACGTTTTATCCTAGCCGTCATGAATTTAATGACTATTTAGCTTGGGCTGCCTCTCACTTCGCACAACAAACCCGTTATGGCGAAGATGTTTTCGATGTACAACCCATCATTGAAAATCAACAAGTTGTTGCTTTACAGATACTAGCACGCGATGCTTCTGGGCAAATTTATCATCGCCAAGCGAATAATCTGGTGGTGAGCATGGGTGGTGGTGCTTATATTCCAGAGCAATTTAGTCAACTAGCAGGTGAAAGCCGAATTTTTCATTCAAACCAATATTTACAAGAAATTGACCTTAACCGTAAAGCGAAAAAAATTGCTGTCATTGGTGCAGGACAAAGTGCTGCTGAAATTTTTAGAGATTTACATGGCCGCCCAGAGGAATATGAAGTTGACTTAATTATACGTGCTAACTCAATAAAACCCTCTGATGACAGCCCGTTTGTTAACGAAATTTTTAATGCTGAATTTATTGATTATATGTTCTCAAAAAGTAAATCTGAACGAGAAAGTTTATTACGTGAATACCGCCAAACTAATTATGCCTGTCCTGACCTGCCTTTAATTGAAGAAATTTACGCGATTTTTTATCAACAAAAAGTGCGTAAATCTGAGCGTCATAACTTCTTACCAAGTACTGATATTAAAACTGTTCATGCAGATCAGCAAGGCGTTCACCTGACATTAATAAATCGAAGAACTGGCGAACAATATACCCGTAGCTATGATGCGGTTATTTTAGCCACTGGTTATGTACGTGACCAATACAAAAAACTACTAGCGCCTTTAGCACCATACTTAGGTGATTTTGAAGTCGATCGGCACTATTGCATTAAAACGAATGACAACTTTAAACCTAAAATTATTTTACAGGGAGCCTGTGAAAATAGTCATGGTTTGAGCGACACCCTACTCTCTCTTTTAGCGGTACGCAGTCAAGAAATAAGTCAGAGATTAAACGAATCAAATATCAGCCACTCAATACATTGTGCGAACTCAAATGTAATTGAAGAAATTTTTTAATTCATTCTATAAAAATTCCGACGATCTTTACATAGAGCGAACGTCGGGATTTTTTCATATAAAAACACCATTTATTTAACTAAGGATCTTAACTAAATATGAAAAATAACCTTGTTGTTCCCCTTAAGCTGTGGGCAATAACTCCGATTGCAGTTTCTTTGATGATCAGTTTATCAAGTAACGCTAACGAGACCACCAAACAACTCCCTGGCGTAGCAGTAAATGCTGACGCCGATCAAGAAACGGGCAAAGGCCCAGTTGAGGGCTATCTTGCTCGGCGCAGTGCTACGGGAACAAAAACAGATACACCTATTATTGAAACACCTCAGTCTGTCGCAGTTGTTACTGCAGATCGTATTGAAGTTATTGGCGCTACTCGCGTTACTGAAGCATTAGCTTATACCGCAGGCGTAAATACATCACCATGGGGTGATTTACCGCAATACGACTGGTTATATATTCGTGGCTTTGACGCTTATGCGCCTGGCTTTTATCTTGACGGTTTACAAATGCGTAATAGCGGTAATTGGGGCTTATGGCAAGTTGAAAACTATAGCCTTGAACGAATAGAAGTTATGCGTGGGCCAGCATCCGTTTTATATGGTCAAAATGGTCCAGGTGGCGTAGTAAACTTAGTCAGTAAAATGCCAACAGCGTTTAGTCAAAATGAAATTCAGCTACAATTAGGCAACAATCAACATAAGCAAGTTGCTTTTGATCTCTCTGGTCCATTAGACGAAAACAGTGAATACTTGTATCGTTTGACAGGGTTAGTTAAGGACGCAGAATTATCTACAGCTTCTTTACAAAATAACAGACAATATTTAGCGCCTTCTCTTACCTGGCAACCAAGCGCTGACGCAAAACTTACTGTTTACGGCCAATATCTTAATATTGATGCGGGTTCTGCATGGCATTCTTATCCGGTGCAAGGCACGCTATTATCAAATCCGAACGGGAAAATACCTGTTTCTACTTTAATTGGTGAGCCCGATTTTAATCGTTATGAACAAGAACAATGGATGGTTGGTTATCAAGGCGAATATCATTTTAATAGCCAATGGCAAATCCAACAACATGGTCGCTATGCTGAATCTGATTTAGATTATGGCGTTATTTGGGGAAAATGGGCACAAAAAAATGTCAACGAACCTGATGCAGCAGAAAATTTTCGCTATTTAGCACGCACCCCACTTTCGAGTTTGGAAAAAGTTAAGAGCACTAACCTCGACACTCGAGTTATCGGCAATATTAAAACGGGTGCTATTAACCATACCCTTTTATTTGGCCTTGATTATCAAAAAACAAAAATTGATGTCAGTGCCCGATATGGTGGCCTCCTCGCTGATATAGATATATTTAATCCCAGTTACGGCGCAACAGTAACGCAACCAGAACCAAATATTGCCGGTGTTACTGAACTCGTCCAGCTGGGTTTTTACTTACAAGATCAAATCAAATTAACGAGACAGTGGATAGTGAACCTTGCTGGTCGTTACGATAGCTCTGAAGTAAAAACGTTTAATACTGACGGTGTAGAAATGTCTGACCAAACGGATTCGGCCTTCACCAGTAAATTTGGTTTGGTTTATTTAGCTGATAATGGTTTAGCTCCATATTTCAGCTATTCAGAGTCTTTTGCGCCAACAACAACAGTTAACCCCACCACGAAACGTCCATTTTCCCCCGAAAAAGGACGCCAATATGAAGTAGGAGTACGTTATCAACCCAAAGATCATATCGCTAGCTATAGTGCGGCCGCGTTTGACATTACACGAGAAGACTTTACTCAATGGGTGTGGAGCGATACTCCTGGATTTAAGCAAACAGGTAAAGTCAACGTGCAAGGCTTTGAGTTTGAAACTATCGTTAAACCTAGTGAAAACTTGAATTTTACTGCAAGTTATAGCTGGTTGCCTAAAGCTGAAGTTACTCGTAGTGGCAATCTTGACGATGTTGGCAAACAAGACAAAGCAGTTTCTGAGCACCAATTAAGTTTATGGGCCGACTATCGTCTTGATAGTGGTTTAATGATAGGTGGCGGCGCTCGTTATACTGGCAGCAATCAAGGTACTGGCGAAAAAGCACCAATAGACGTTGATGGTTATATCCTGCTTGATGCTATGGTTAACTATGAATTCGGCCAGTGGGCACTGGCACTGAACGCCCGCAATTTAACCGATAAGTTGGTCATCTCCACATGTAACGATAGAAACTGTAGTTATGGTAGTCGTCGTAAAGTAACTTTAACCGCTACATACCAATGGTAGCGGGTATATAATACATTTAGACAAGGGCCTATCATTAGGCCCTTTTTATTGCCTGTGAACTTTTATTTTTTAATGCGATACATAGTTAAATAACGATTTATCGCTCATTGATTATTGAATGTTAAATGTTAATTATGAATGCAGGAAAGAAATCCAGCTCCCCTACTCCTTGATAAATTCAGCTAACACTTCTGCTGCTCGAACAATCTGGAAGTGATCCTCCTCCAATACCCTGCTATCTAATTGCTCATTGGCTAGCCATTCATACCACCACGCATGATGACTTGGTGGCCGCTTCTCGGTCCAGAATATTTGTGTTAATGCTGTATTTCTAGGTAGCTGTTGCAGGTTTATTGCCGCTAAAAATAATGGCTGAAAGCTGGCAAAAAGTTGAAATAGTTCTGCAGCACTGACATGTTGATATCCGCTCATAAAATTAGTCGATGGATGCACTATTATCATTTGCATTAACTGTTCGATACCCACCGTAAGTTCGCTTGAATCTTTTAGTGCCAGCATATGCGCACTTAAAGTAGCATCATTAGCTAACGCGGCTAAACTACTTGTTGCCAGTAATAGACTAAAGAAAGTCTGAAGCTGGACGAGTAAACTGGCGTCGTGGTTTTCACCCGTTTGTGGTGGTACATAAGGGTCGAGTAATACCACCTTAGCTACCACTTGTCCTTGTTGTTGTAATTCTGCCGCTAACCAATGTGCTAGTACGCCGCCAAACGACCAACCACATAAATAATATGGTCCGTTTGGTTGTATCTCCCGAATATTGCTTAAATGCTGTTGTACCAAATCCACTAAATCAACAGCCTTCCCGGTTAACTGAGTACGATTAAAAGGTAAACCATAAACTGTACGTTCGCCGTTTAGTGATAAAGCTAACGCGCTATAATCCCATACTTTTCCAAAGCCATCATGCACACAAAACACCGGTGCTTGCAGGTTATCAGCCTGATTTAAACGAACCACATCATTATCAAGCGGGTTAACTGTTAACACATCAGTTATTGCAAGCTGTGTTGCTAATTCATGTAAAACCGGATATTCGAAAAGCTGTTTTACCGCTATCGCGTAGCCTTGCTCTCGCGCCAAACTGATCACTTTTAAACAGGAGATTGAATCTCCTCCTATTTCAAAAAAATTCGCATTGCGACTGATTTTTACAATTACCAGTACGTGTTTCCAAATATTAGCCAATGCTTGTTCTATGTCACCTTGCGGAGCTGAAAATAAGCTTTCATCTTGCCATTCAATAACGGGTAACGCCTTGCGGTCTACCTTACCATTAGCACTCAAAGGCAAAGCAGTTAACGAGATAAAAGCACTTGGTATCATATAGTCAGGTAACATCGAGCTGAGTTTTACCTTAAGGGTATCAACAGCCAATGCTTTGCCAACGACAAAAGCAGCTAATTTATTACCATTCGGGCTTGTTTGTGCCACAACTACAGCTTCTTGAACCTCTTTTAATGCACATAATTGAGCTTCAATCTCACCAAGCTCAACCCGTAAGCCCCTAATTTTAATTTGATCGTCTAAACGCCCTAAATATTCTAATAGCCCTTCATTATTCCAACGCACTAAATCGCCAGTACGATATAAACGGCCACCATTAGGATCAAATGGATTGGCAACAAAACGCTCGGCGGTTAAGTCTGCTCGCTCCAAATAACCACGCGCTAGGCCGACCCCCCCTAAATATAATTCACCATTTATTCCCGCTGGGACTGGATTTAGATATTCGTCCAAGACATAACTACTAGTATTAGAGATCGGTGCTCCTATAGGTACTAAAGTGCGCTCATCATTTTCACAGGTCCAATGTGTCACATGGATTGTTGCTTCTGTCGGACCATATAAATTATACATAGTTGCATCAGGCAATAATTCAAAGGTACGCCTTTTTAATTCAGTTGGCATCGCTTCCCCACCGACCATAATATGCTTTAACGTTGTCCTTTGTTTGATATCAACTTGATCTAAGAAAGCCTGCTGCATTGCCGGGACAAAATTTAACGTAGTAATGGCTTCTTGCTGAATTAAGGTGATCAAGCGCTCTGGATCTTTATGATCACCAGGTTGAGCGATGACTAATTTAATCCCTTCGCTCAACGGCCAGAATATTTCCCAACATGAAACATCAAAACCAAACGGAGCCTTATGTAAAACTACATCTTCTCGAGATAACTGATAACGCTTTTGCATCCACGCCATACAGTTAGCTAAAGCTCGATGACTAATAGCTACGCCTTTAGGACGTCCGGTAGATCCTGAAGTATAAATAACATAAGCCAGTTGCTCTGGATGGTAACTCAAAGTAGGATTTGTATTTGGGTAATCTAGCAAATTAAGGTTTTCCCAGAGATGACACTCAACAGCTGTTTTAGGTACTTTCCCTATCGCCGTTTGATGACTCAATATTAAGTTTACTTTACTATTCTCAATAATATATGCCAAACGCTCTGCTGGATAATCAATATCAAGTGGCACATACAAGGCACCTGCTTTCATGATCGCCAATAAGCTAATGATCATTTCATGACTGCGTGCCATCGCAACAGCCACTCGACTTTCTCGGCTTATTCCTTGTACAATTAAATAGTGAGCTAAACGGTTCGCTTGCTGATTTAATTGCTGATAGCTCATCGTATTACTAGCAAATGATAATGCGGCGGCGGCTGGCTGTGTTTGCGCATGGGCAGCAAACTGTACATGCACAGGAGTATGTTTCTCTGTTTGCTTATTTAGACTCCAACCTTGTTGAGTTTGCCATTGCTCAGCACTTAATATATTGATGTCACCTAAGCGTTTAACTTTATGATCTGCGGCGGTGTTGAGTAATGCGAATAATGCTTGCTGTAGATAATTGCATAACTGTGCAGGCGCAATACCCGCTACGGATTGTGCAACTAAATTAAAGCCTACGCCTTGGTCGTCTATCGACATACCTATGGGATAATTTGTTTGCTCTTCACTAGCAAACACTTCTACACCTGGCCAGACGCTTGGTTGGTTTTCTAGTACCGGAGAAGAGTAACGATAATTAAACAAGGTAGAAAACAAAGGTGTACCTTTCGCTACGCCGCTACAGCCTTGAGCCAAAGTTAAACTAGCTGTGTCATGATCTAACAAGCCAGTTAAAACTTGATGTGCTTGCGTTAAACCCGCGGTTAAGTCGGCATCTGCTAAACGAAAACGTATTGGTAAGGTATTAATAAACATACCAACTGCGTGTTGTGCATTTTCCCCCGCATGCATCCGGCCAAATAAAACCGAGCCAAAAACCGGGTTTTCGTTAGCTGTTAATTTGCTTAATACTAATGCCCAAGCCAAGTGAAAAATAGCGGCAGCACTGACCTCATGAGCAATCGCTAATTGGCGTATCTGCGTTGCGAGATCAGCAGGAAGTGGCCATTCAGCTTTTTCAACATTAGCGCCATTACCTTGAATATTTAACAGATTAAATGGCGCCGTTGGTACCGTAACATCGGCGAGTAATTCACTGAAAAAATTTTGATGTTCTGCTGCGCTTTTTCCCTGTTGGGCAATAGCAACAAAGTGGCGAAATGGTACCTGTGCTGGCAAATTAGCTAACTGACCTGTTTGGATCTGCTGGATTTCAGAGACGAGAATATCCAAACTGGTATGATCCATGATCAAGTGGTGACTGGGTAACTGTAACCAGCAACTTTTTTGCCCTGGCTCTTGTATGGCAATTGCACGTATTAAAGGCGCTTTGTCAATATCGATGCGATATTGATCAGGGCTAACAAAAGCGTTTAGCCAAGCCCCCGGAGTTTCATATTCGTCTTGAGGTGAATATTCCTGCCAATTTAATACTAAGCTAGCTTGGCGTTGCACAATTTGTAATGGCTCTGGCAAGCCTTGCCAAAGCACGGCCGTGCGAAGAATATCGTGGCGAGCGATAACCTTATTTAAATCAGCAATAAAGCATTCTAAAGTATTCCTGTCGGCAAAACGCATCAAATTCTTGGTAATATATGCATCACCTTGTTGCTGCAATAAATGATGAAATAAAATACCTTCTTGCAATGGTGTGAGCGGATAAATATCTTGGATGTTACTGACACCATCAGGAATTTGTTGGCTTATCTCGTTTATCTGCCTTGTAGTCAATGTAACTAAAGATAACATTGAGGGAATAATTTTTTGGCAATTATCAGGAATTCTGTTAGCAGGAACATCCCATGTTTTATCATCTGCTGTACATTGAATAGCGCTAGCGAAATGTTTTAACATCGGTTGACTAAACAATGTTTTAACTTGAACTTGCCAGCCCCCTTGACGAATTTTATCTAATAACTTAATGGCTAATAACGAATGCCCCCCTAATGAAAAGAAGTTATCGTTGCGGCCAACTTGTGACACACTCAGCATTTCACCCCACCAAAGAGCAAGTTGACGTTCAACTTTCCCTTGCGGTGCTACATAGGTTTCTTGTTGTTGCCATTGCGGCTCTGGTAAAGCCTTGCGGTTAACTTTACCATTGGGGCTCAGTGGCATCACACTTAACACACTGAAGAAACTGGGCACCATGTAATTAGGCAGTATTTTAGTCAATTGCTGAGCAAGTATATCTGTATCAATAATATCGCCAACGAGATAAGCAACTAACTGTTGACCTGCTGGCGATGCTTTAGAGATTACTACCGCTTCTTGAACACTATCTAAACGGTGTAGCTGTGCTTCTATTTCGCCTAGTTCAATACGAAAACCACGAATCTGTACTTGATCATCAATTCGGCCTAAATACTCTAATAAGCCTTCCACATTCCATCTCACCAGATCTCCCGTACGATACATTCGACTACCATCGGCTGCGATAGAATCTGCAACAAAACGATCTGCGGTTAAATCTGGTCGAGCTAAATAACCGCGCGCTAACGCTAAACCCGCAATATAAAGTTCACCCGCAACACCTTGCGGTACTTGGTTTAACGCCATATCAAGCACATAAGTTCGAGTTGCAGAAATAGGTTGGCCAATGGGCAACAAAGTGCGTTTATCATTTGCACAAGGCCAATGGGTAACATGAATGGTTGTTTCTGTGGGGCCATATAAGTTATTCATGGTCACATTAGGTAATAACTCATAAGTTTGTTGCCTTAACTCTGCTGGTACCGCTTCGCCGCCACACATAATTTGGCGTAAACCACCACCTTTAGCAATATTAGCCTGTTCCAAAAAAGCTTGTTGCATCGCAGGAGGAAAATTAGTTATTGTCACCTGCTCTTGTTGCATTAGCTGAATAAGTCGCTCAGGGTCTCTGTGATCGCCAGGTTTGGCAATAACTAGCTTAATCCCCTCACTTAATGGAAAAAATAACTCCCAACAAGAAACATCAAAGCCAAATGCTGCTTTATGTAGTACTGCATCTTCGCGAGTTGGCTGATATTGTCGCTGCATCCACGCCATACAATTACTTAATGCTTGATGACTAATAGCAGCGCCTTTAGGGCGGCCAGTAGAACCTGAGGTGTAAATAACATAAGCTAATTGTTCTGGGTGGCAAGCTAAATTAAGGTTATGCTTTGAATACTGGCTGAGTTCACAATTATCAAGCCACAATATAGGCATTGATAATTCAGGCAAACTAGTTTTTACTTGGATATGGCTGATTAATAGGCTTAAATCACTATTTTCTATAATATAACCTAAACGTTCTATCGGATAATCTGTATCGAGCGGAACAAATAACGCGCCGGCTTTTAATATGGCTAATAAAACCACCGCAGTTTCCAAACTTCGCTCCAACGCCACCCCAATTCTACTTTCCCTCGCAATACCTTGTGCACATAGAAAATGTGCTAACTGATTGGCGCGTTGATTCAATTGCTGATAACTTAACTGCTGATCGGCAAAAACGACTGCTGTTGCTTCCGGTTGCGATAATGTTTGTAGTTCAAATTTTTTATGAACAGCTGTACTGTCTTCCTGTTCAATATTCACTCCCCAAGTGTTCAATTGTGCCAACTCTTCTTGACTAAGCAAAGCGATAGCGTCAATGCTTGCTTCTGGATCGTCTACCATTGTTTGTAAAATCACCTGTAAGTGAACCGCCATTCGCTTGACATAAACGCTATCTAACACCTCTTTGGCGTAGGTAAACGTTAACTGATATTCTCCTGAAGGGGTTTCCTGAACATCTAATACCAATTCAAATTGTGCGTTTTGTGCTCCGGTATGTTGCTCTGTGACGGTTAAATTAGGTAAAACAGATAACTGTGAACGATCGTCATATTGGTAATTAAACATCACTTGGAATAATGGGTGATTATAAACACTACGCTCAGGTTGCAACGCTTCCACTAACTGCTCAAAAGGTAAATCCTGATGCTCCTGTGCCCCTAAGGCTGTGGCTTTTACTTGCGCTAAAACATCGACTAATGACATATGACAGTCAAACTGAGTACGTAATACCTGAGTATTGACAAATAATCCGACCACGCCAGCCAATTCTGATCGGCTTCTATTAGCGACAGGCGTGCCCACACGAATATCCTGTAAACCCGAGTGGCGATGCAATAACAGCTGAAATGCTGCTAGTAGCACCATAAAGTGAGATGCTTGTTGTTGTTGGGCATATTTCTGGATCTGTTGGCTTAACTCATCAGGTAAAGACCAATGATAATAAGTAGCGATGGACGGTTGTGCATTAACTTTTAGTGGTTCACTTTGTAAACGTAAAATAGGATGTTCATCCCCTAGCTGTTGACACCAATAACTTAACTGACGTGCTTGCTCCCCCGCGCTTAACCAATGATATTGCCATAAGGCATAATCTAGGTATTTAACCGGAAGTTCAGATAAATTATTACTCTCCTTAGCCAGTATTGCTTTATAACAAATAACAAATTCATCGACCATTATTTGTAAAGAAACACCATCAGTAATAATATGATGCAAGACTAAAACCAGTTGATACTTCTGTTGTGCCAACTGTAATAAGCCAACTCGGATCAACGGCCCTTGCCATAAATCAAATGGCGTTTGTGTCAGTACATCGAGTGCTATTTTTTGTTGGTATTCAGTCGTATTTTGTAAGTCAATATGCTGTACTTTGAATGGAACTTTCTGATGTACTACTTGTTGTATTTGGCCGTCGTAATCCTGTTCAAAATAGGTACGCAGGCTTTCGTGACGGGCAACTAAGCTGGTAAATACTTGCTGTAATGCAACGGTATCCAATTCACCTTTCAATATTAAACCGCCAGAGATATGATAAGCCGAACTATCAGGATCTAAATGCCATAAAAACCATTGCCGCTGTTGTGCATAAGTTAATGCTCGATAATCGGCAATTTCTGCACTATTGGCTAAAACTGGAAACTGACGAACAGATAAGCCGTCTTGGCGAATTTTTTGATAAACCAGCTCTTGCTTTGTTGCTGGCAATTGATGAAAACGCTCAGCAATACGTTGAATTACTTGTTGGCTCATACCAAAGTCTCCATAAAAGCTTCAAGATCCAACAAGGTCTCCTGACTGTTTGGCTTTATTTGTTCGCCAATAAATTGGGCTAACGCCTGTAGTGTTTGTTTTTGAAATAAATCACTTATGGTCAATTCCACTAACCATTGTTGCTGTATTTGGTTTAATACCGTAACGGCGAGTAAAGAATGCCCCCCTAATGAAAAAAAATTGTCACCACGGCCAACTTGATCGACCTGCAATACCTGTTGCCAAATGTCAGCTAATTGCCTTTCGAACTCCCCTGCCGGCGCAATATAGCTAATCGTTGATTGCCATTGGGGTGCAGGTAAAGCTTTACGATCTAATTTACCATTAGCAGTTAACGGCATTGCCGGTAAAATGATAATTAAACTCGGTACCATATAATCAGGCAACACTGTTGTTAATGTTTGTTGTAACACTTGTTCATCTATATTTATCCCAACGACATAAGCAACCAACTGATCACCACCAACAGCCTTTTTTGCTAAAACGGCAGCTTCTTGGACACTGCTTTGAGCTAATAATTGCGCTTCTATTTCCCCCAGTTCAATACGAAAACCGCGAATTTTAATTTGTTGATCTATTCGCCCAAGATAGTTAATTTGCCCTGCTTCACTCCAAGCAACTAAATCCCCCGTCCGATATAAACGCTCTCCCGTAGTTACAAATGGATTAGCGATAAAACGGTCGGCAGTTAGATCGGCGCGTTGTAAATACCCTCGCGCTAAACAGCGCCCCCCTAATAATAATTCTCCTGCTCTTCCAGGAGCAACTAAATTTAAGTTGCCATCAACGACATACGCCTGAACCCCAGCAATAGGGACACCAATGGGAACTTGAGTATTATTGTCTAGTTGACAGTTCCAGTAGGTCACCTCAATGGCGGTTTCAGTAGGTCCGTATAAATTTCGTAACGCTACCTGAGGTAATGCTACCAATAGCTGATTTTGGGTTTCTTTAGATAAAGCTTCACCACTGGTAAAAACCTGACGTAAACTAAGACAGCTTGCCGCGTCAGCAGACAGTAAAAACGTTTGTAGCATTGAAGGGACAAAATGTACTACCGTTATTTGTTCTTGTTCAATTAACGTTTGGATTTGTTGAGGATCTTTATGCTGCTCTGGTGCTGCTAAAATTAATTGTGCGCCTTGTGTTAAAGGCCAGAAAAACTCCCAAATAGAGACATCAAAACCAAACGAGGTTTTTTGTAAAATACGGTCCGCTGCTGTGATCGGATAATTAGTTTGCCCCCAGGCTAAACGGTTAGCTACCCCTAAATGGTTGCAGGCAACGCCTTTAGGTTGGCCAGTTGAACCTGATGTATAAATAATATAAGCCAAATTATCTGGCCTTACGGTCACGGCTGGTTCATCACTACTGTATAAATGTGTATCGAGGGTTTCTAAGTAAATAGTTTCAGCCTGTGCACTAGCAGGTATATGCTTTGCTAATGTTTGGTGACTGCATAACAGTACACAGTCGCTATGCTGCCATATAAAGTCCAATCGTTGTTTTGGGTAAGTTGGGTCAAATGGCACATAGGCAGCGCCTGCTTTTAATATTGCTAGCATGGTAATGACCATATCAAAACTACGTTCAAGCATGATACCTACCCGACTTTCAAGACCAACACCTTGCGTTTGAAAATAATGGGTTAAACGATTAACTTGCTCGTTTAATTGTTGATAAGTTAAACTCTTACCCGCTATTTTTAATGCCTTGGCCCTTGGTGTTTTTAGCGCTTGTTGGCTAAAACATTGCTGTAATAATATTGGTTTTTCGCTATTAGTCCCTTGTCCCCAGTTCAATAACTGTTGTTGCTCATTATGTGTTAACAACGGAATTTCTCGAATAGGCATATCAGCTTGATTGACCAGTTGTTGTAACACGGCTTGATAATGTTGATTAAAACGTGCTACCTGCACTTGCGTTAAGCGGCTTTCGTCATAACTCCACTGCAGATTTATTGTGCCATTGGTTAATTCAGTGGTATCTAGCGCTAAATCACACATTACGCCTTGCGTTAAGGTTAAATATTCGGTCAGTGCTAATCCTGATAATTGCTGTAGCTGTTCATTATTTTCTTTGAGGTGATTAAACATCACCTGATAACCTGCGCTGCCCTGAAAGTTTTCTTGAAAGCATTTTATTAGTGAATCAATGGGAATATCCTGATTTGCCTGCATCGCCAACGTTTTATCACTGCAACGTTGTAATAATTGCATTAAGGTATCCGCTGCTGATATTTCCAAATGCAGTAACTGTACATTGACAAAAAAACCGACGATATCATGGGTATCATAATGATTACGATTGGCGACAGGAATGGCAGTCAATAAAGTTTCCAAGCCAGTCAAACGATGCAACAATACTTGATAAGCTGTTAATAATACGGTAAAAACTGTCACACCTTGGCTACGGGAAAACTGGCTTATTTGTGCAGAAAAAGCGGTAGATATATTATCTAATAAAATATCACCAGACGCTGGTTTAGTCGTGTGATCCAGGGGTTTTCCTAGATTTATAATAGGTAGTTGACCACTTAATTCCTGTTGCCAAAATTGCCACTGCTGCTGAACCTCTTTTGCTTCTGATTGCAACCAGTCAATTTGCCATTGAGCAAAGTCAGTATATTGTAAAGCCTGTTCATTATGCTCTGGTATTTCACCTTTGATTAATGATTGATAAAATCCAACAAAGTCTTTAACAATAAGCTCTTTAGACCAAGCATCGCTAATAATATGATGCATAACCACCACTAATAAATGCGCTTGCTCATTAAATGAAATACATTTCACCCGTAATAAAGGCCCTTTACGCAAATCAAAGCCTGCTTGGGCAAAGTCGTCTAATAAGGTTTGTTGCAATTGTGTTTGGTTAAGTCCTTTATACTTTGTTGTTTTAATTAACTCATTTTGCGTTATATGCTCTAGAGGTATGAGCATATCAGGCAGTATGTACTGTTTTGGTAAGCCATTTTCTGCTTCAATAAATTGGCTACGTAGCGCTTGGTGTCGCTGTACTAAGTGCCGTAAACTTTGTGCTAAAACATTCGTCTCTAGTTTACCTTTTAAGACCATAGCACCGCCCAAGTGGTAGGCAGCATTTTTAGGGTTTAACAACCATTCAAACCACAGCCTTTGTTGTGCCGCAGATAAGGGGGCACTAGTACGCCCTAACCGAGTAATTACCGGCGCTAATATGGTGCTAGTTGATGTGGTGTTAGTTGATGTACTTTTAAATTTATCTAACAAGGCTTTTTTTTGACTCAGTGACAACTTACCCTTACGAGCGGCTAACAATTCATTGTTTAACATATTAAACCTGTTCCTCTACCTGCACTTCCTGCTCTAATTCCTGTATTAACAACCTTGTTACTAATTGCGCTAAACCTAATACGGTTGGCTCTTTAAAAAAGGACGCTGGCGGTAAATCTACTTCGTATATACGACGTACTTTCGATAACATTTGTACCCCCATTAACGAATCTCCGCCTAATTCGAATAGATTGTCATGAATACCGACTGCTGTAATGCCTAACATATCAGTCCAAACGTCGGCAATACCTTGTTGTAATTCATCTTCTGGCGCTGTGTAAGAAGTAGAAAGATCAGGCCGTGCATATCCCTGTGAACGAGGCTCTGCTATGGGCATGACTAAATCAGCTGCCAGCATATTGCCTTTAGTTGCTTCAATTCGTGCGTGTAAATCAACAGTAGAGACCAGGATTTGTGGAACGATAGGAACAGAAAGAATACGTTGCATAACCTCAAGTCCCTGAGTTGGGGTGATTCCCATGTTATCAGGCATATCCATATTGGCTGCCATTCCGACCTCCCGCCAACTATCCCAATTGATGGCAATAACAGGAACATTATTCTGCTGTCCATAGCGCTGCGCGACACCATCAAGATAGGCATTAGCTGCGGCATAAGCAGCTTTAGCCAAACCACCCGCAATGCTCGCTAACGAAGAGCATAAAACGATAAAATCAAGCGGCTGATTTACCAAAGATTTCAGTAATAATTGGGTACCCGTTACTTTAGCGGCAAACATTTCATCAACAAATTTGCTATCAGTAGCACAGATCAAATTAGTTGCACCATTACCAGCGGCATGAATAACACCATTGATGTCACCAAATCTTGCCCGTGCCTCGTTGATAGCTTGTTGTACTTGATTTTCATCAGCAACATTAGCTTGACTGAACATCACTTCAGCTCCCATTTCTTCAAGCTTAGCTAACCATACTTGTTGCTGTTCATTAGGTGCTTTACGGCCTAAGAGTACCAATTTCCCTTGCACTGTTTTTGCTAAATGCTCAGCAATGACTGAACCAACACCACCTAAGCCTCCTGTGATCAGATAAACACCCTTTTGACGATACACAGCTTTCTTTTGTACTGGTTTTGATAAAGCCTCATAGGTCAACTGCCAACGATTATGATGACGATAAGCCAATACTAAATCATCATCGGCAGCGATGTCAGTCACTAACCACTCTAACCAACTGGCGTTAAAGTCAGTACCAAAATCAATTAACCGACAACAAATATTTGGAAACTCTTGGGGAATAACCTTACAGACACCCAGTAAAGTGGTTTGCTGTGGGAGAACAACATCACTACCTGACACATCCAACATCCCTTGTGTTATCAGTGATAGTTGAACATTTTTCCCTATTTGAATGGCCTCTAATGCTTGCACTAATGTTAATACACTCAATAACCCTCGCTCTTGTGTCTGTGCGAAAGTGGTAATCTCAGAGACTGATAAACTCCATGCATGAAAAACCTGAGTAACTGAACCATAGTGTTGGTTCACTGTGCTTATCACTTGCTGATAATCTTCCAGCTCTGTTGCACGGACAATAAACTCATTATCTGAGATTTTTTTGAATGCATCACCAAAACGTAGACAAACCAAAAATGTCGCATCGTTAGCCAACTTATTAATCAACGTTTGACTACTGTCATGATCATCAATAAACAATAAGGTACCTCCTAGGTTTGGATTTTCAACCGAACTAGAGAAGCAGCGTTTAAACGATGGCATATAAAACCAATGTTCTAACGGTTTAACAAGGATACCAAGGTCGGTATTTTGCAACGTATTGAGCGTTTGTGGTTGGGCCTCTACCCAAAAACGTTTGCGTTCAAATGGATATGTTGGCAAAGCAATACGCCGAGGTATTTCGGTATACATACTTGCCCAATCCAGATTCACTCCCTCTAACCATAAACGGCCTATGGCGGTGGCAACATGTTGAGATTCTTCGGTATTTTTACGAGTATGCGGTAGCGATGTGACTACGCTTACTTGCTCTTTAATTTTTGGATCACGACCAGCTAATTGACTTAATACATTACTTGGTCCAACTTCTAATAAAACAAAGTTTTGCGTCGCAACTAAGGTATGTAAACCTTGAGAGAAACGCACCGTTTTAGTCAAATGTGCTGACCAATATTGAGGATCTGTCGCTTGTTGATCAGTGATCCAAGTACCGGTAACATTTGAAATAAATGGCATATTCGGTACTTTTCGTGGTAAATCAGCAATTAAAGCGGCTAAAGCAGAGCCCGCCTCTGCAACTAAAGATGAATGAAAGGCATGAGATACATGTAAACGCTGCACCGCAACACCAGCAGCTATCATCATGGCTTCAGCAGCAGAGATTGCAGAGTCTGTACCAGAAACCACGCAGTTTTCTGGGCCATTTACTGCAGCTAATTCACAATCTGCTTGTAGATAAGTGGCTAGTTGTTTTTCCGATAAAGCAACCGATAACATGCTGCCGCCCGGCTGAGCCTGTATTAATAAACCTCGTTGAGCGACAATTTTTAAGCTATCTTCAAAACTAAAAACTCCCGCTAAACAAGCGGCGACGTATTCGCCGATACTATGGCCGATCATCGCAGTAGGTTTTATCCCCCACGCTAGCCATTGTTTAGCCAGTGCATATTCAACGGCAAACAAGACTGGCTGAGTGTAGGACGTTTGTTTTAATTGCTCCGCGGCACTTACCGCTTGTTGCTCATCAACAAAAATAAGATCAGCAATATCAAGTCCTAAGTGTGGTTGAAAGCCTTGACGACAACGATCAAACTCGTCTTTAAAGACCGCTTCACTACGATATAAGCTTTGTGCCATATTGATATGTTGCGAACCTTGGCCTGGGAACATGAACGCAACGGGACGATCGCTATCAGTTGCTAATTCGCTCTGTAGGCGTAATGGGCTGGCATCAGCGGTTAATGCACCTGTAGCCTGATTAGGGTTTTTAGCAACAACAACGCTACGGTGATTAAAGCCTTTGCGGCCAATCTGTAAGGTATAAGCAGCATTTTGCCATTGTTCAACCGGCATTTTCTCCAACCACTCGGCCAAGTTTTTTTGCTGATTAACTAATGCGTTGCGGGTCTTTGCTGATAATGGCAAAATCTGCCAGTCACGCCCAGAGACGGTATTGGTTTGTTTGGGAGCTTCTTGCAAAATAACATGTACGTTAGTACCGCCAATGCCAAATGAGCTAACACCTGCACGACGTGGACCATTTTCATTAGTCCAAGGTATTGTCTTATTAGCGACATAAAATGGGCTATTCTCAAAATCGATCTCAGTGTTGGCTTTCTTGTAGTGTAAGTTTGCTGGAATGATGCCATTTTTTAACGACAATACTGTTTTAATCAGCCCTGTCACCCCTGCAGCAGCATCTAAATGACCAACATTACTTTTTACTGAGCCTACAGCGCAATATTGATTTTTGTCAGTGCCTAAACGAAAAGCTCGCGTTAAGGCTGCAATTTCAATAGGATCACCTAATACAGTACCTGTACCGTGGGCTTCAATATAACTGATAGTTTCTGGTGGCGTATCTGCCATTTCCTGTGCAGCTGCAATAACTTCAGCTTGACCATCAACGCTTGGCGCGGTATAGCCGGCTTTGGTATTACCATCATTATTCATCGCAGAGCCTTTGATCACAGCATAAACGGTATCGCCGTCAGCAATGGCATCTGCTAAACGTTTTAATGCCACCACACCAGAGCCTGAGCCTATAATAGTACCTTGGGCCTGCTCATCAAATGGACGACAATGACCATCTGGCGATAAGATCGCGCCTGGTTGATAAACATAACCACCCTGGTGTAATAAATTTAGCCAAGCCCCGCCAGCTAAGGTCATATCAGCTTCATGATTCAACAGACTGCGACAAGCCATATGAACAGCAGATAATGATGTCGAACAGGCCGTTTGTATAGTAACCGCAGGGCCTTTTAAATTGAGTTTATAGGCTAAAGTCATGGTCATAGCATCTTTGTTATTACCATTCATTAATGCTTGTAGTGATGAAATATTACCCAGATCGTTAAAACGGCCACTTTTCATAAGGTTCGTGATTAAGTAAGTATTAACGCCACAACCGCCATAAACGCCAATGGGGAAATCACAAGCATCACCGTGATAACCCGCACTTTCCATTGCCTGCCATGCGGTTTCTAAAAATAGACGTTGTTGTGGATCTAACTCTTCAGCTTCACGGGGAGAATAACCAAAAAAAGCGCCATCAAACTTGTCTTGATCAGGCAATAATGCGCCGCAAGCAACAAAGTCGGGATCGGCAATCTTATCTTCCGACACGCCCATATTTCGTAGGGTATCATCACTGTATTGCTCTATAGATTCGACGCCATTTTTTAAATTCTGCCAAAAAACATCAACATTTTCGGCACCCGGAAAGCGGCCCGCTAGACCGACAATGGCAATATCAGTCTCTGAGAATAATTCTATTATTTCTGTATTCATGTTAGCTTTCCACCGTAGTCCGAGTTTTTTTCAAGAAGGTTTGCCGTTGACGCTTACCGCGTTGAGATGCCTTTTGTATATCGTGGTTAACCGATGCCGGCTGACCACTTTGCTGTTGTTCAAAATATTTTGTCATGGCACTTACACTGGTCATATTAAATAAATCCAGCATCGTAAGTTTGACTTCAAATTCAGTCTCTAGTCGCTGTTGCATTTGGCCGAGTAATAGCGAATGTCCACCTAAATCAAAAAAATTATCGTTCATACCAACACGTTGAACGTCTAATACCTGCGCCCAAATCTTAGTGATTTTATGGCCTACTGTACCGATTGGTGCTTGGTAATGACTGTCACTTTTCCATTGAGGTTCAGGTAAATTATGACGATCAATTTTTCCATTAGCAGTCACAGGTAACTGTGTCAGCACAGTAATGACACTTGGCACCATATACTCGGGTAAATGCTGAGCCAGTGCTTGTTTTAACGTGAGTGCAGAAATATTATCACCGCCCACATAAGCAACTAAACGTAGCCCTGTGCTGCTTTCTTTTGCTAAGACAACCGCTTCTTTTACGCTAGCTTGCGTCATAAGTTGAGTTTCAATTTCACCCAGTTCAATGCGAAGTCCACGAATTTTAACTTGGTGATCAATTCGCCCTAGGTAGACTAATTGCCCTTGCTGATCCCAGCGAACTAAATCGCCAGTGCGATACAAGCGTCCACCGTTATTAGCGAATAAATCGGCGATAAAACAGTCGGCTGTTAGATCTGGACGAGCCAAATAACCACGAGCAAGACCTCGTCCGCCAATATATAATTCTCCACTAGCGCCTTGCGGCACAGGATTTAAGTCAGCATCAAGTACATACACTTGCCGATCACCAACCGGGCGACCTATGGGCACTTGTTCAACGTTAGCACTGGTGTCGGCTAAACTCTGCCAAGCGGTTGGCGTAATAATGGTTTCTGTTGGCCCATAAGCATTAACGATACGCGGAGCAGAAAAAGCACGATGAGCATCGTGATAATCAGCATTATTAAGTGCTTCACCACCGACAATACAGGTTCGGATTTGTTGGTAATTGTTTAATAATGGTGTTAATAAACGTAAATATGCTGGTGGTAAATGTAATGCTGTTACTTGGTGCTGCGTAATTAAATTGGCGACGTTGTCGACAGCTAATTGTTCTTTTTTAGCCAAAACAATAGAGCCGCCAGCCGTTAATGGCGTCATCCATTGTTCGCCTGCGGCATCAAAATTAATCGAGAAAAATTGCAGTTCACGATGTTTTTCATTAATGCCATAAACCTTGCTAATCGTTTGAATATGCATCGACAATGGCCCATGCGTGACAGCAACACCTTTCGGTCGACCTGTTGATCCAGAGGTATAAATCACGTAAGCCAAATGTTGATCATGCAACATAATGTTGGGATTGTGACTTGGCAGTTCAGTACAATTCAATTGTTCGACATTCAATAGCGGCACACTTGAATTCGGTAAGTTTGCCTGCAATGCCTGTTGAGTCAGCACAAATATCACGTCACTGTCGGCAACCATGTAGGCTAATCTGTCTTTTGGATAAGCGGGATCTAATGGCACATAAGCCGCTCCTGCTTTCCAAATGGCAAACAAAGCAATAATCATTTCGAAACCACGCTCTAATGCCATACCCACCCGATCTTCTGGTTGAATATTTTGACGCAGTAAATAATGAGCTAACCGATTGGCGGCTTGGTTCAACTCAGCATACGTCATTGTTTGTTGTGCAAAAATTAAAGCCGTTGCTTCCGGTTGTAGCTCAACTTGTCGCTCAAACAAAGCGTGTACTGTTGGGGTTTTACCCGAAAATCCGGCTCCTTGTCCCCATTTAGATAATTGTTTAGCTTCATTATCACCCAGTAATTTCACTTGCTCTATGTTTTGACTCGGCTCTTCAACAAAAGCACGCAATAACGTTACATAATGCCCAGACATACGCATAATGGTGTCTGCAGAAAATAGATTTTTAGCATAAACAAATTCAATAACAATTTGATCATTTTCCAATTCATAGCATTCAAGTGTTAATTCGAACTGCGCAGCAACATCAATTGTTTGCCAGCTATTATGCGAAGAGGATGCTAGTAAGTTACCCCAACGACGACTATCGTGTTGAGAATAACTAAACATCACCTGAAATAAAGGATGGCTATCAACACTACGCTTTATTTTCATTGCTTCAACCAAGTATTCAAACGGTAGGTCTTGGTGCTCTTGCGCACCTAAAGTGATCGCTTTTATTTGCGCAACTAAAGTTGTTAATGACATTTGTCCTTTCATTGTGCTCGGGATCACTTGCGTATTAGCAAAGAATCCTAATAATGCTTCAGTTTGCTGCCAATGACGATTAGCTATAGGGATACCAATACGAAGCTCTTTTTGACCCGTATGGCGATACAGTAAGGCGTTAAAACTGGCCAACAGGATCATAAATAAACTGGCTTGTTGTGTTACTCCTTGTTGACGTAATTGCTGAACGAGGCTCTTTGGCAGCTCGACGCGGTGACGGGCACCTACATATTGATTGGTGGTCGTGCGGGGGAAGTCAGTAGTTAATTGCAAAATGGGTTGCTCTTGCCCCAATTGTTTTGTCCACCAAGTCAATTGGCGTTCAGTTTCACCTGAAGCCAAATATTCTCGCTGCCATACAGCATAATCAGCATAGCTAATTGTCTGCTCTGGTAAAATAACAGCCTGGTTGCTTTGCTCTGCCTGATAAATTATTGCGATTTCGTCTAAAACAATTTGCATTGAGGCGCCATCAGCAATGATGTGATGCATCACTAATATTAGTTTTTGACCTGCGTTGCCGAGCTTGAATAAAGCGGCACGTACTAATGGTCCTGAACTTAAATCAAATGCTTGTTGACTAAAATATTTACTTTGACTGGCTAATGCTTTTTGCTGAGCATCTCCTTCTAAGCGGCTTAAATCAACAATGGTTAGTGGCCATGCTCCTTGACTGTGTATTATTTGAACCGGTTGGCCTACGTTCTCAGCGGTGTTACCTGCCGCAAAACGAGTACGTAATGCAGGATGCCTTACCACCAATACGTTTAATGCTGTTTGTAACTGTTCGCCGTTAATTGTAATTTTTAAATCTAGACAAGCGCCCATATTATAAGCGCTATTTAGCGGGTCAATTTGCCAAATAAACCATTGCCTTGCTTGCGCATGTGACATAGGTATCGCTTGTTCTGCGCTAAAGTTATTACATGGGATCAATGCTTGCTTGATTAAGATATTACCGCTGTTCACAACTTGATCAATTGCCATCGCTTGCTCACTCAGCAGAGGAAGCTCAAATAATTGTCGAAAAGGAATATTAATCTGCCACTCTTGCTGTATTTTACCTAATAACTGTGTTGCTTTTATCGAGTTACCACCACAGGCTAAAAAATGCGAATCTTTATCTAAATTAATGCTCTTTTGTAGCAGTTCAGCCCATATTTCAGCTAATTTTTTTTCTGTTTTCGACAGGGTTAAAATTGAACGCTGGGATATTAATGATTGACCACGCAGCATGTTGCCGTGAGCATAAATGGCATAGGCTTCTTCTGCTTGTTTTTGCCAAACCACATGGCAGGCACTGCGTTGCAGTTTACCACTTGATGTTTTTGGTAAAGAACCTGGTTGCATCATAATGACAACACTGACAGTGTCACCACAAAGTTCAGAGAGTATGATGCCAAGACGATCAACAACCTGTTGTGGACTAATTTTTTTTTGTGCACGTCGAGAAAGCTCTAACGCAATACCTATACCTTCGCCTTGCAAACCTTTGGCAGCAAAAGCCGCCACTCGCCCTTTACGGGCATGTTCAAATTCGTTTTCAATACTTTTTTCCAGATCTTGTGGGTATAAATTGCGACCACGGCTAATAATAAGATCTTTGGCTCGACCGACGATAAATAGTTGGTGATTCATCGAAACCCCCAAATCTCCGGTGCGCAACCAGCGTTTACCATCTTGATCAATAAAAGTAGCAGCTGTGGCCTCTACGTTTTTCCAATATCCTTGCGCAATACTTGGACCGCTAGCCCATATTTCGCCGATCTGAGAATTTTTTAGCGTCTGCAGGCTGTCTGGGTTAACAATTTTAATTTCATGGTCGCTTACCGTATAGCCACATGCCACTTGTTTAGTACCATCTTGCTCAGCAATTTTTGCTTGCCCTTTTGCTAAGGCATCACTGTCAAAGTCTTGAACTAATAGTCCTGATAAACGCCGACCGCAAGTGATAAATAAAGTGGCTTCCGCCAAGCCGTAACAAGGAACGATGGCCGCGTTGTTAAAACCCGTTACCGCCATATGATCAATAAAAGAAGTTAGGGTGTCGTGACGGACAGGCTCAGCACCGCTAAAAGCCACTTGCCAGCAGGATAAATCTAATTTGGCCAATGCCTTGGCTTTAATGCGATCAACACACAAACGGTAACTAAAGTCAGGGCCACCACTTACGGTAGCACGATGTCTATCAATAGCAGCTAGCCAACGGATCGGTTTCTCGAGAAAAAATCGTGGCGACATCAGCACACATTTTGCGCCTAAGTATAAAGGCTGTAACAAACAACCAATAAGCCCCATATCATGGTATAGCGGTAACCAAGAGACCACCACATCTTCCTCTGTACTATTAAATCCCGCTGTAATGGCAATTTCATTAGCTATTAAATTGCCATGGCTGACCATAACGCCTTTGGGAGCTGCAGTAGAGCCTGAGGTATATTGTAAAAAGGCAATATCATCTAACTTAGGGCTATAACTTTGCCAGTAATCACTTTGCTCAAAAACTTTAGTATCAATATTCAATAATTGGCAATTCTGTGATCCTTGTTTAACGATGCTTGCCATGGTTAACCTAACAAGTTCATTATCTTCACTGCTCGCTAATATCCACTTAGCCTGTGCATTAATACCAATTCCCACGACCCGTGCTAAGTGTTGGGAGCGAGATGATTCAGGAACAAAGAGAGGTACGGCAATTAACCCTGCATACAAGCAAGCTAAAAAGCTCACGACATAGTGCTCATTATTATCAAACATTAATAAAACACGCTCGCCTAACTGGCTATTAGCTTGTAAATAAGCCGCCAGATTACTACTGCGCGTATTGAGCTCTTGATACGTTAAGCTGATTTCAGTTAATTGTCCTTGCTGTTCACTGACCACGACCAAAGCAATATCTTTGGGTTTACTGGCGGCCAGTTGTTGTACTCTCGTCACTATATTGAACGCTTGAGTACTAGATAAAGGTAAGTTGGGTTGTGCAGACGTCTCTGTCATTGTAAATTCTACCTATTTTTTATCTACTGTTTATCTATGTAAGATTTTCACACAAAGTTCTGTGTTAGGACTACTTCGGGATTATCTGTTAAACAGGATTCATTGATGCCTGCATAAGTCATTAACGATTGAGTAATGCTTTTTAATACAAGGCTTTGTTGATCTTGAATATAAAAATGTCCACCATTAAATTCATGCAATGTGAGTTCTTTTTCACTATGTTGCTGCCATGCCAAAAGATCCTCTGGACTAATAATGTCACTTCTTCCGCTTAGCACTTGCATCAAAATAGGCAGTACTGGTGTTTTTTTGTACTTAAAACCTTGTAACAATCGATAATCCGCTGCTAATATATTTAGGGTCATATCTAATAGTTCCGGGTAATCAAATAGGGCTTTGGCGCTACCGCCCTGTTGACGTAAGTTAGCAATTAAAGCATCACGGTCATGAGTATCAGGAAAGCGACTTGGATCAAATTTATCTGGTGATGGACACGCAGATAACAGTAAAACTTTAGGTAAAACTAGTTGTTTTTCTACTAGTACTTGGCTAATACCATAAGCCAGTAATGCACCCATACTATGTCCAAAAAAAGCAAATGGCTGTTGCATATCCTCCTGATAATCACTGATCACGGTTTGAACTAAAGCATCAAAGTCTTCTACTGCCGTTTCATTTAAACGTGTGCCTCTTCCGGGTATTTCCAAAGGTACTATCTTGATCCAATGAGGTAAAAATCGACTCCACCGCAGATACATAGAAGCACTTGCCCCTGCGCATGGTAAGCAGAGCAGATTAATCGATGTTTTGGCTAACACAGCTAAAGTTGCTCCACTGTTTTTGCCTGTTCGGCCATCCATTGACGTAAAGATGCAGGACGCATATCAGTCCAATGTTCATTAATAAATGCATGTACTGTCGCTTTATCTCCTTGTACTTCTGGCACAGCTTGCCAACCTCCCGGAATTTCTTTCCATTGTGGCCAAATAGAGTATTGTTGTTCTTGATTTATCAAGACAATAAAGATCTGATCTTCACGATCAAAACAGCTTATTGACATAATGTCTCCTTATTAAATAAGCTCCAACAGCTTACTCTTTGTATGTCTATCCAAAGTCACGACACACGACTATATTGTGGGACTTTAAATTAGATTTATGCTTAACAGACGAAAGTAAATGAGAATTGTTTAAAGCAATGTGACTTTATGTACTCATTGCTTAAAAACGAGTAAAAAAGCGTATTAACATGAGATGCCATTGATAAAAAAATGACAAGGAAACAAGCGATACTTAACGTTATTATCGTTAAATTACAAACAAGTAATAGGCGATAATAGCAATTGAATTAAGCAATATAGCTGATTTTTTATGGGGAGAAATGAATAAATACAGAACACAAAATTTAGTAAGTAGAATAACTGCGGATCAATTTTTAACACTCGACTTATGTGTTTAAACCATTAAAACGAGTGAATATAGCTAACTTGGTATAACGATTATTTTTCTTAAATAACGGTTATCAATTTGTCGTTAGATTTAAAATTTAAATTGAGTATGGCTAAAGATAAAAGTCACAAAAATTAACGCGTAAATTATTCTGATTTATTTAGTTTATGGGGTTCACCCTGAGCTAGCTATTACGGTGTAATTAATGGTCCACTGCAGGTGGGACTAAGCCAGTTAGAAACCATAAATTAGCCGCTTTATCGTAAGCTTGTCGATGTAAAGGATTAGCATTAAGCCAAGCATTAAGACGTTTTATGTCTTGATGATTATCAGGTGTATCATGAACTGGGAATTGCGCCCATTGCCATGCGGTTGCCCATATATCATCTTTATCAGGTGCTATCATGATCCTATCCTATATAAATCAATGTCGATTTTAAGGGAGACTATCATAAGGCGGGATGAAAAAAAAGTATTCTATACCCGCACTAAAATGGCAGTTTCAAAGGCTTACAGAGCAATATGACGACATTTATTCGTACAGTGTACGACAACTCACTATTGCAGCCATAGCGTCTTTAATCATAATATTTACTAATGCCGCCGAACATCCCACTTGCTCCGCAATTTTACGTTGTGTTAAACCAGCAAATCGATGTAACTCAAATACTTTTCTGGTCCGTTTAGGTAAACCTTCAATTACCCTGATAACGGCATCCAGTAATTGACATTCGGCCATACCCGTTTCAATATTTATCCCTGAAGAAGCGCTAGTAAATGCCGCCTCTTGGTTGTGATGGTCAAGGTAACCTGCTTCAACTTTCTTTTTACGACAATAATCAATAGCAATATTACGTACTACTTGGCAACAGTAGCTAAATGGTTTATCGACTTTTCGGGCACAAGACCCTTTTACCAATCGAATGTATGCATCTTGCAAAACATCCTCTGTTAGATCTTGCACTCCAACAATCTTTCTTGCTATCGCGCTTAATTGTTGACGGTTAGCAACAAAAACCGCTGCAAGATCAACCGTGGCCTGACATTCCTTCATCCTCATGCCCTCGAACTAATAAAGGCGTCTAGGTTCCCATTAGCTCAGACAAAAGTCAAATGATAATTGTTATCATTTGTATTTGAATCTATGCGACAATTTCAACTGCTTTTTGTTTAATTGATACTGTTTGTTCTAACAATTGGCCATGCTCCATTTTTAGTAGCCTATCAGCACAGTCAAAATACTTCTCGTCATGAGAGATCACTAACAATGTTTTCCCTTGAGCTTTAAGTTCAGGAAGCATTTGTCTATAAAAAACCTCCTTAAATAAGGGATCTTGATCAGCTGCCCATTCATCAAAAACTAAGAATGGACGTTGCTCTAAATGTGCAACTACCATGGCCAAGCGCTTACGCTGCCCCTGTGATAAGGCACGAGTGGAAAAAGCACCTTGAGTCACATGAACTTTATGATTAAGTTGTAATTTAGTCAGTAATTGATTCGCTGCTGTATCGAGTTCGTCAGAAGGAATATCCAGCAATTGCTCAAACAAATAAAAATCAGAAAAAATTGCTGAAAAACACTGCCGATAACTATCAATGTTATCTGAATTTACCACCTGTCCATTCAATAGTATATTACCGCTGTTACTTTGATATAAACCAACTAATAGTTTCGCTAATGTTGTTTTTCCACTGCCGTTGCCGCCAACTAAAAAAACAATTTCTCCAGGTATAAAAGTTAAGTTAACTGGGCCTAAAGTAAAAAAATCATCTGAAGCTTCGTGATAAAATTGATGAGTGACGGCCTTAAGTTCTAATCGTTGAAATTTTGGTAATTTAATTTGTTTTATTTTCGAGTTTGATTCATCTGATAGTTCTTCTATAACGGCTTCAATTCTTAGAGCTGCTGCTTTCGCGATATTAGCCGCAGGTAATGCTTTCAACAAGTTCTCTAAAGGCGCTATCATATAAATGAAAATTAAAGCAAAACTGGTTAGAATTTGACTTCGTTCAGGTGAGTCATCCACTAACGAAAAAAGAACTAAACCAATAAAGGCATAAATTAAGAAGCTGCCCCAAGCAGTAGAAATAACAAAAACCGACATACCAACAGTGCGTTGTTTACGCACCTCCTCTATCGATTCTCCAAGTATATCGTCCTCAAAACGTTGACGTTTTGCGGCATGTAAACGTAGTTCTTTAGCACCATCAACCAAAGCCCGAAAGTGACCAAACAAACTGTCTTGCTCTTGAGCCGCACGATTTAGATACTGTATAGCTTTCAAATGTACCTGATGATAACCAAGAGAGCCTAAACCTAGTACTAAAAGCGAGATTAAGAATATTTCTCCCGATAACCAGGAAATATAAACCATACAACCGATAACAATGATGCCATTGACCACTATTACAGGTAAGCGGATAAAAAACTCTGCAACTTTTAAGCAATGCTCTGATAAAGCTGATTGCACGCGAGCACCACCAACTTCCTCTAATAATCGATAATCAGCATTTAGCACTTTTTGTGATATATGACGGCGCAATTTTGCATGTGCCTGCTGACTTAATCGTTCAAATAAAGTTGATGCTAGTACCTGAAACACTAAAACCGCTAACACTAAACTAGCAAACGGCACAATATATTGACTGGCTTGCACAGCGGTTGTGTTCAATACCTGATTAATTTGTGCGATTAATAAAACAACGCACACACCGCAAATTGCACTTGTTAATATCGCAGTCGTTAATAGCCATTGCGATTGGCGAATTAAATACCTTAGCACACCTACTCCTTTTCCATTATGTATTATCAATACTAACAAGACGAAGTTGACTTGAAGTTGTTTATGCTATGACTAGCTCAAACAGATATTATACCAACTGAATTAAAGCAGTGATCCGTTATAAGTGAGGATAAATATTCGATAATAAAGCGCGGAATGATCCTTACAGTGAAGTAATTCAGGAGCATATGGTCAGGCAATATCGTCCTATTGAGGTTAAACATAGGTTTTTAGTTCCAGATACTATTAGGCTTTATGTCCCCTTAAAACACTATTACGAGTTGAGGTTATAAAAATCAAAAATTTACAACATTTATAACAAAAGGCTGCTGAACCGGCATACCTATTTAAAAATTTTATCTTCTAACCAAAGTTCAAGTTTCTTATTTTATACAACATAAAATTGCAAGCTTAGCGATTATATATTAAGGACAATAATAGAATTAAAGTATGATGGATAAGATCTATTGGGACAGCTTTTTCTTTGGTTACTCTGTTCGCCCCAAAGCTACCAACAAACCTAATAAAAGTAATTCCTCTCGACTTATTCAACTGCCAAAATTAGAAGACAGAGATACACAAATTAAAGATAGGGCTAAATTAGAGGAAAACGACTAAGGTCAAAATAAAATACCTCCGTCATAGTTAAGACTGATTTAGAGTTCATAGTATATAACTTAAAAATCATTAGATGGAGGCTATTTTCTCTTGATATGGCTTTTATCACGGAGCCTATCAATTAAGAAAAAATACAACTGAAATGGAAATTTATATTATAATGCCTATAATTTTTTAAAAATTATTTATTTATTATGTCTCTCTCTCATAACTAATGGTATACTCCCGCGCAAATTTTCATCAATTCCACTTTTTTAGTCGAAATTAAATAGAGTAAAGTAATGGCAGATTTATCCAAATACAGAAACATTGGTATCTTCGCTCACGTTGATGCGGGTAAAACCACAACAACTGAACGTATCTTAAAACTTACGGGTCAGATCCATAAAACAGGTGAAGTGCATGATGGTGAATCTACTACTGACTTCATGGAACAAGAAGCTGAGCGCGGTATTACCATCCAGTCTGCTGCGGTAAGCTGTTTTTGGAACGATCATCGTTTTAACGTCATCGATACTCCTGGTCACGTTGATTTCACAGTAGAAGTTTACCGTTCACTTAAAGTTCTTGATGGTGGTGTTGGTGTATTCTGTGGCTCTGGTGGTGTTGAGCCACAATCAGAAACTAACTGGCGTTATGCAAATGACTCGAAAGTTGCCCGTATTATCTTTGTAAACAAATTAGATCGCTTAGGTGCTGATTTTTATCGTGTTGTTAAACAAACAGAAACAGTACTTGGTGCTAACCCTCTTATCATGGTATTACCAATTGGTGAAGAAGATGAGTTTGTTGGTGTTGTTGACCTACTTACCCGAAAAGCATGGATATGGGATGAAACTGGTCTTCCAGAAAACTTTGAAATCACTGACGTGCCTACAGACATGGTTGAAAAAGTAGAAGAATACCGCGAAATGCTTCTTGAAACTGCTCTTGAGCAAGATGATGATCTTTTCGAAGCATATCTAGAAGAAGGCACAGAGCCATCTATGGAAGATATCAAACGTTGTATCCGTAAAGGTACACGTACTATGGACTTCTTCCCTACTTACTGTGGTTCTGCTTTTAAAAACAAGGGTGTTCAAAACATTCTTGATGCCGTTGTTGATTACTTGCCGTCACCTACAGACGTTGATCCACAACCACTTACTGATGAAGAAGGTGAGCCTAATGGTGAGTACGCTATCGTTTCTGCAGATGAAACATTCAAAGCATTAGCATTCAAAATCACTGATGACCGTTTTGGTACATTAACTTTCGTACGTATCTACTCAGGTACATTAAAGAAAGGTGATACCATTCTTAATGCTGCAACAGGTAAAACTGAGCGTGTTGGCCGTATGTGTGAAATGCAAGCCGATGACCGTAATGAACTTAATTCAGCACAAGCCGGTGATATTATCGCGATTGTTGGTATGAAAGGTAACGTTCAGACAGGTCACACATTATGTGATCCTAAACACCCTATCATACTAGAAGCTATGGTATTCCCTAAGCCTGTAATTTCAATTTCTGTAACACCAACAGATAAAGGTTCAACTGAGAAAATGGGTATAGCTATCGGTAAAATGGTTGCTGAAGATCCTACATTTAAAGTTGAAACTGATGTAGATTCAGGTGAAACAATCTTATCTGGTATGGGTGAACTTCACCTAGATATCAAAGTAGATATTCTAAAACGTACCTACGGTGTTGAATTAGCTGTTGGTAAACCACAAGTTGCTTACCGTGAAACAATCACTCAAGAAATTGAAGATTCTTACACACATAAAAAACAATCTGGTGGTTCTGGTCAATTTGGTAAAATTGATTACCGTATCAAGCCTGGCGAGCCAAATTCTGGATTCACATTCAAGTCAACGGTTGTTGGCGGTAATGTACCAAAAGAATTCTTCCCAGCTATTGAGAAAGGCTTCAAAGGCATGATGGATACTGGTGTTCTTGCTGGTTTCCCTGTACTTGACGTTGAAGTTGAATTATACGATGGCGGCTTCCATGCTGTCGATTCATCTGCTGTTGCATTTGAACTCGCTGCTCGTGGTGCTTTCCGTCAATCAATTCCGAAAGCTGGTGCCCAGTTAATCGAACCTATCATGAAAGTTGATGTGTTTACGCCTGATGATCACGTTGGTGATGTTATTGGTGATTTAAACCGTCGTCGTGGCATGATAGCAGGTCAAGACGCTGGTGTTACTGGTGTTCGTATTAAAGCTGACGTACCTCTTTCAGAAATGTTCGGTTATATCGGAACGTTACGTACAATGACATCCGGTCGTGGTCAATTCTCGATGGAATTCTCTCACTATTCTCCATGTCCTAATAACGTAGCTGAAACTGTTATTGCTGAAGTTAAAGCAATGAAAGAAGCTAAGAAAAAAGCTAAGTAAATATGACTTAACACTAAAAAGGATGCTTCGGCATCCTTTTTTATTACCTAAAAACCAGCTACATCCATTTATTTATAAGTGATGTCCGAATTACTGAATATTGAAATACCCAATAAATACCACGTAGATTATATAACCGACATTCCGCACCTAAAGTCGATATTTTTAATTCTGAGTAAATTTTCGATCAAAACAGTATCAGATTTCAATCTGCGTAGCCTAAAAAACAACCTTAGCTTGTTTTTAAAACGAATTCAGTATGAAAAACAAATACTTTTTAGTGGGTGCGGAAAGACAGATATAATGCGTTACACGATATGAGGGGTGAGAAGGCAAAAACTAACGCTATCGAGTCTTTGCCTTTTTAACGAAACTATAAAGGGACAACTAAGGTAACCATATGACCGCTGTTTTTCAAGGCAGTTGTCGCCTAAATTGTAATTTCTTTGCTTAAGCTGCTTCTTTTTCAGGGTTCAAATATACTTTTTCAATAAAACCCCAATCTCGGCAGCCCTTGCTCCATCGGTTAGGTTTTTTTGATCTGGCTTTT
>JBLHNB010000013.1:0-77151 GCA_047621305.1 Alteromonadaceae bacterium
GTCTAAATATCCAATATCTGCGTTGCTTTCAATCCCAATAGCACGCTATTACTCACTCAAGCGCCTTGCTCTTGAACATTTACTCTCGCTTATAATAGATCACTACTTTAATTCAATTGGTATTACTCAGCATTTACAGCGTATTTATCAGCACATTTATAAGTGATTATAATGAGTGCAACGTTTACTCGTTTTTACTACCCCATAACGCTGGGTTGAGGACTTGCATTTCACCATGTACAAATTCAAAACCTAATGGTCGGTCTTTACTAATAAGCAAGGGGCCGTCTAAATCTACAAATTTGGCATAATGCGTTAACAATGATGCTGGCGCCATGGCGAGTGAGCTGGCAACCATGCAACCGAGCATGATGTCAAAACCCTGTTCTTGTGCTTCTTGAGCTAACTTATAAGCCTCTGTTAATCCGCCCGTTTTATCCAGTTTGATATTTATGACCTCATAACGACCTTTGAGATAGTCCAGCTCAGCACGCGTATGACAAGACTCGTCAGCACATAAAGGAATAGGAGAGTTAAAATCTAGTAAGGCTTGATCTTTTCCTGCCGGTAAAGGCTGTTCAATTAATACCACATTAAGTTTTTTTAAATCAAGAGTATAAGCCAATAAGTCGTTCATCGACCAACCTTCATTGGCATCAATAATAAATTGACTATGAGGCGCGGCCGCTTGAATTGCCGTCATTTTTTCAATGATATGATTACGATCAAGTTTTACTTTCACTAAAGGTGGGTTGTTGAGCTCGTTAACCGCTTTTGCCATAGCTTGTGGTGTGTCAATACTCAGTGTTTGCGCGGTAATACAAGGCTTAGGTGAGGGCAGTGATAATAATTTAACCACTGAGGTGTTTTGTTGTTTGGCTTTTAAATCCCACAATGCACAGTCAAGGGCGTTACGAGCAGCCCCAGCAGGCATCATGCTAATAACGCTTGTAATATTTTGTTTATTCATTGTGTAAGCGGCTAATTGTTTTATTTGGGCAATAACACTGTCGACAGACTCGTCATATCTTGCATAAGGAACGGCTTCAGCCCAACCAGAATATTGACCATCTGTTAGAATGACCACGACGACATCGGCTTGTGTTTTTGCACCTCGGGCAATACGAAAAATAGACGTTAAAGGCAGTTGTTGGTGCTCGACCTTTATTTGATAATTTGCCGTTGTCGCCGTTGTTTTTTTTGCGATTTTTTTAGCCGTACTATTCATGATAACTCCGCGACATTTTGGGAGAGTACTGCGACAATGGCATCAGTGCCATCACGTAATGGGTCAATACATGGCAGTGAAAACTGTTCTGATAATTGTGCACAAATCGTTCTCCCCTCTGCAAGGCTTACACTCGAGGTATTGACAGAAATACCAACTACTTTAACGTTAGGATTGGTGAGTTGTGCCGCTTGTAGGTTTAACTCGATCGTTTTCGCAATACTAGGAAACTGACTATGAGGTAAACCGCGCATAGTCGTACGATTCAAGGCATGACAAATTACTAGGGCATCGGGTTGTGAACCATGTAATAACCCTAAACTCACGCCTGCAAACGCCGGATGAGAAAGCGAACCTTGCCCTTCAACAATATCCCAATGGTTTTCATTATTATCAGGAGAGAGTGACTCACTTGCGCCAGAAATAAAATCAGCGATAACACAATCAATAGCAATACCTTTTCCGGCTATTAATATTCCACATTGTCCGGTTGCACAAAAATTAACATCAAACCCTTTTGCTAACATCGACTTTTCTAAACTAAGTGAGGTATACATTTTGCCAACAGAGCAATCGGTGCCAACGGTCAATAAGCGTTTACCGGAACGTTTGACCCCAGTACCCGTTATAAGCTCTGCAACAGGATGACGGATATCGAATAAGGTTTGATTACACTGTTTGGCTTTTTCAACGATCTCTGGGAAATTGGTTAATTTGTCATGTAAACCACTGACAATATTCATGCCTTTTTCGAGGGCGTTTAAAATAGTAGGTAGCCATTTTTTATCTAATATACCACCGCTATTAGCAAATCCTAAAACAAAGGTTTTTGCGCCTTGTTCAGCTGCTTGATCTATTGTGATATTCGTTAAACCTGTTGATACGGTACACCCTGGTACACTGTATTCACCAAGGCATAATTCGGGACACCAGTCAGCAGCGCTTTGTGCCATTTTAATAGAAAGTTGATCGGTTGCATCACCAATAAACAATAAATAAGGAGGATAGATTTTCATAGTATGCTTCCTGAATCTTTAAGCTAAGTCGAATCAAATATTCGTCCATTGAGCTTATACCTGTAAGAAATCATTGGAAGTAAGAAGTTTTTTTCACCCTATAACCTAAGGTTATAGTAATACTTAACTATTTGAAATTTCAGTCTTTAAATATGGAATAAAGGCTTCTAATACTTTAGGTATGCTTCTGTTTTCTAAATGTAATCCGTTAACACTAAAGTACAACGGTGGATCGAAAGGTGCGATCGCCATATTATCGGATAAATTACCTTGAGCCGTGTATTTATCAACAATACAAATTCCCATGCCTTGGGCGACGAGCCTTGCCGCAATAAAATAGGTTTGCACTTTAATTTTTGAAGGTAAAGATACTTTTTCTTCCATCATTCGTTGCCATAATATATCGCCTAAAGGACCACTATCCCCAATATCTATAAACTCAAAATCTACAAGCTGACTTAATGTTAATTTGTCAGGTCTTGAGGAAAAGTACGCTTTTGGATAAACAATAACGAGCTCTGATTGAGAAAATTTTATGGAGGTAATACCTGGCATTATTTTGGGAGAAAATAAAATGGCAAGGTCGCATTTATGTTCAAGTAAAGCCTTCATTACTCCATCATTATGTACCGTTTGTAAGTTGAAGTTTATCTTAGGGTATTTTTGGTGATATTGAGCAATAGCTTTGGGTACGGCATTAAAGCCTAAAGCGGGGGTAACCGCGATATTGATATTACCATATTCAGACTTTTTAATGTTTTCAGCGGTGTTTTCTATCGATCGCATTTGCTGATAAATTTTATCGACCTCATCAAAAAGCATTTCTGCTTCATCTGTGGGTATTAACCGTCCTTTGACACGTTCAAATAAGTTAAAACCTAGTTGCATTTCAGCATGAGATAATACTTTACTTACCGAGGGCTGTGATACGTGTAAAATTTTTGCTGCGTTGGTAATAGAACCTGTGGTGTAAATAGCATGAAAAATTTCAATATGCCTTAAACGCATGTTAGCTCCTCGTTATCATTATCAAGTATTGACGGATCAATGTTTTAGGCAAAAAAGTAAACTGTTAATGTCCATAATATGGCGGCTAAACCAGCAGCAAAGCTTGCAGGAATTAGTTGCGACTTCACATGATCCATAAGGTCACAACCTGTAGTCATTGCGCTGAGTATAGTAGTATCAGATATAGGGGAACATTGATCGCCATAAACACTGCCATTTAAAACAGTTGCAAAACACACCATCATAAATATTTCAGGGTTAGCTAAACCTTGAGATTGGCAAACAGCCCAAGCTAACGGCATGGCCAGTGGAAATGCAATGGCATAAGTGCCCCAACTCGTCCCGGTAGAAAAAGCAATAACCATAGTGATAAGTTGTAAAATCACTGGCAATAACCAGAAGGGGAGTTGTTCACCTAATAATGAAACTAAAAACAGTCCACCGCCAATTTCTTTGCTGATACTGCCAATAATTACTGCCAACATCAAGATGACTGAAGCGACAACTACACCTTTTAGGCCATTAGCAAAGCCATCAACGACATGTCCTAGCGACATACCTTTAGCTAAAGCAACAAAAGCTGAGAACAGTAAGGCTGCACCAAAAGCCCAATTTACTTTAGGAGAACCGAGAAAAATGAAGGTGAAAATGGCAATAGCAATTAACAAGACCAAGGGTAAAACAAATTCTAATACATGGGGTTTGTAACCTTCGGGCACGTCGCAGGTTTGTAACTCTTTAGCACTTAATGGCTTTGCGTTATCTGCATCTAATTGACCTGTTGTTGCTGCTCTATGGTGGGCTGATCTAATTCTTCGCCCAGAAAAAGTGGTGATATTCAAACTTAATAACAAGGTACCAATGACAGCTAAAATGCCATAAAAGCTAAAGGGAATACTACTAAAAAAGAATGTTAAACGGTCAGCTTCAGTGGCTAAGAATGAGACTCCAGGTACAAAAATTAACGCTTGAATATAGGCGGGCCATGCATTAAAAGCTAATACTGAGGCAATAGGTGACGCTGTTGAGTCAACAATGTAGCTCATTTCCTCGTGACTAACCTTGGCATTGTCTGCAAGAGGTCGCACGGTAGTGCCGACAAGTACCGTACTCATCGTGCCGCCTTGAAAAAATAAGACACCGAGAAACCACGACACTAATTTTGCCGAGCGTTGCCCTTTAACAAAGTGCAAGGTCATGTAATTAGCAAAGGCTTGGGCGGCACCTGTTTTTGACCAGATACCGAGTAGACCGCCTAATAACCATAAATATAAAAGTAATAATGAAGCCGTACCTTCTTTTGCCAAGTTAGGAATGATGACTTTGTCGGTTAAATCAAATTGCCCCAACATAAAAGCACCCACCACGATGCCACTAAATAATGCCGAAAGAGGCTCTCGGGTAATTAAACACAAAGCAATGGTAATAAACGCGGGAAGTAGTGACCAAACACCGTAATGAAAAGCAGGTTTTAACAGTTTTAATTGATTTTGTTCATCAAAAACCCATTGCTGCGACTCTTTGGGGCTGTTCTTGTTTTTGCTTAAAGCCTCTTGATTAAGCGTTGAATCAATATAGGGGACAGCATCATTAATGATGATCTCTTTGCCCTTATATTTATAGGCGGATTGGCCAACATCGGTTTGGTATACATCATATAAATAGGACTGTTCCAACCATGTTTGTTTAACGTTGTTATTCACATAGAGTGCGGAACCTAATCCAACTATCAAAATTATCAGCGCAAAGATATTATTATTATTATTTGTCATATTCAATCTTTCCTTTCAGCCTCTGTATTTTTGTTCATTTGTAAGAGTTACTCATAAAGTAACAAGTTTTTTTACCCGTGTAATTTGATTTTATGCCGTTACCCTATAACTTTAGGTTATAGGGTGGCAACGAAGAGTCAATTGTTCAAATGAAACTTTATGTTCAAGGTAGAGGAAGTGATAAATGAACAGGTAATTAATAACCTGACTATAAAATATGTCGAGACAACATGGGTGAACAACATGGGTAAACAAATGAAACATAATTCAAACATTAAGCATAATTCAAATTTTAAACATAAAGTAACATACCTTAGTTTATGTGTATTTACGGCGTTAACTTCTCAAATAGCTTTTGCACAAGAAGAGGCGCCTGTAAAAGAAGCGGAAATAGAGCGAATTTCAGTTATTGGTAGTAACATTAAGCGCGCTACTGATGTTAGTACTTTACCTGTTACGCGAATGGATGCCGGTGATATTGAAAATTCAGCCGCTATGTCAGGTGATGAATTACTTCGTTCTATCCCGCAAATGGGCTCAGTTAACTTTGGCGAAACTACAGGCTCTTCAAATGTTAATGACGCACGTGGTGATGTTGGTTCATTTAACCTTCGAGGTTTAGGCGCGGGTAATACGTTAGTATTACTTAATGGTCGCCGTATGGTTAACCACCCAGGTACGCAATCTAAATCAGGCGCTAACAAAGTCCCTGTTAATACCGTTAATTCAAATACTTTACCTGTTTCAGGCTTGCGTTCATTAGAAGTTTTACGTGATGGTGCGGCTGCTGTTTATGGTTCAGATGCGATTGCTGGCGTAGTTAACTATGCACTGGATAGTGATTATGTAGGTTCTAAAGTTAGCCTTAGGTACGGCCAATCTCAAGGTACACCCTTAGATGAAAAAACCTTTAGTTACTTAGGTGGTGTAGAGCTTAATGACGGGCTTTCTCATCTTGTCGGTTCAGTTACTGTTTATAAACGTAATGGCATGATGGCAACAGAGCGTCCATATTCGGCAAGTCATGACAGACGCAATTACCCGGGTTTACCTGCAGCGTTTGTTGGCGATAGTCAACTAGATAACCGTAGCAGCGATACACCTTGGGGAGAGTTTAGTAGTTCTTCTTTTGGTACCTTTCATCTTCAACCGACAAGTATGGGGGATTGTGATGCGGGTGGTGCCGATGGAGCATCTGCTGCTCTTGGTTTAGCGGGCGTTTGTGTTGTCGGGGAGTCTATTTCAGGTTCGGCCGGCTCTAAGCCGGGTGGGGATGTAAAATTTGATCGTGGTACTACACGACCTTTATCTTCAGATGCAGAAAGAATTAATTTTTACACTCACTTCACCCATGAAATTAATGATGACGTAGAGTTTTTTGCAGAAGGTATTTATTACCAAGCTGAACTTACCAATCAATCAGAGCAAAACCACAATGGTAGTAAACATCGCTTTAATATAGCCGCAGATGCCTTTTACAATCCTTTTGGCGAAACAGTACGTCTTAGTAGATATCGTCCTACTGATATTGGCCCAAGAACGGTAACGGTTGAAGATACCAGTTTTCGAGTACTCGCCGGATTTAAAGGCTATATGAACGACTGGGACTGGGAAAGTGCCGTATTTTATAGTGAAGCAGAAACCAACGATAGCAGTATTCGTATTGATATAAATGCCTTTGAAAAAGCGATTAATAGTACCGATGAAAGCACCGCTTACAATGTCTTTGGTGGTGGTGATATTAATAATGCAAATACTATCGGTACTCGAGGATTAGTTGCGACATCAATCAGTGATCAGTTTTTAGTGCAAGCACATACAGATTCAAAAACAAGCTTAGCGTCGATTGATTTCAAAGCCAGTAATAGCGAAATATTCGCTATGCCAGCGGGTGATGCGGGTCTTGCCTTAGGTGTTGAATTCCGCCGTGAAACTTATGATAGTGACCGTTCTAAGTATGTCGATGGTAGCTTGCCTTTTACTGATTATAAAGGGATTGTTAATGAAAGTTCATTGTACGGTAGTAGTGCTACAACTGACGCCAGTGCTAGCCGTAATATTGGTTCGGCGTTTGCTGAACTTATATTGCCGTTAATTGACAATGGTGATCAGTATGCTGAAATTCAACTGGCAGCACGTTACGAAAATTTTTCGGATGCGGGTGATGCATTCAAACCTAAAGTTGCGTTATTTTACAAACCTACGGATTGGTTAAGCGTAAGGGCGTCGTATGCGGGGGGCTTTAAAGTACCTGGCTTACAACAAAGTTCTGAAGAAGTTAATATGCCACGTCGTAGTACTAAGTACGACCCCGTACTTGATTCAAGCTATGCCGTTATTGATAATCGCCAAGGTAACTCAGATCTTAAGCCAGAAGACAGTGTTAATACCTCTTTTGGACTGGTTATTGAACCGCTTGATAATTTAACGCTGACGATAGATTATTGGAACATTGACCAAGAGAACCTGGTTTTCCTTGCGCCTTATGAAACCGTTTTAGCGCACGATTATATATTACGTCAGGACGGCACTGCGGGTAACGCTAATGTTATTCGTGATGCTGAATTATTTGCTAGCCAAGTCAATAACCGCTACATAAATGCGTCAAGCCAAGAATTGACCGGTTTTGATTTTGGCATCGTCTATGATTTTGAAACAGCCATGGGGGATTTTCAGTTTAACGCGAATGCAGCATATTTAGCTAAATATGAAACATCCGTTGATAGCCTCTCTGCGGTAGTGCTTGCAGCGCAGAAAAATTTAGACAAATATCCCAACCTTGCAGAGATAGAAGTGGCGGGTGTCGGGGATCTGATCGAACAAGATGGCAATCCCGAATGGCGCGCTAAATCGTCACTTAACTGGAAACTTAAAAGTTGGGGCGCAGGGGTAAGTATTGATTATGTCAGTGGGTTTGTTGATACCAGTACAAATTACACGCTTGACGGTGAAAAAATATTTTTACCTATTGCGAGCATGACCACAGTCAATGTATATGCCTCATATAAGTTTGCAAAAGGGAGTGCATTAGACGGAACATATGTGCGTTTAGGTGTTCGAAATATTGCGGATGAAAAACCACCGTTAGCAGACAATTACTGGCATGGTTATTCTGGCGATTACCATTCAAATCGTGGTCGTTATTTTTATCTAAACCTCAGTAAAACATTTTAATAGAGCATAACGATTACATAAATAATTCAGCACTCGGCTAGTAAATACTAGCCGAGCCACTTTATTGACAACACTTTTTATAAAGCTATCAACATGAAAATATTAACACCCCTTTACGCCTTATTATTTCTATCAGTAATCCTTTCCGTATTACTCAGCTCTTGCACTTCGACATCCACAGACACAAGTAATAATGGGCAAGCTTGTGATCAAGGTAGTATTCGCTTAACGACTGACTTTGTAACGGGTCGAATGGACAAATGCGAGCAAGGTAATAATAACGAGTATGTGATCACTTTAGTTGCAGAAAAAACACCGATAAATTCTAGTCCTTGGTATGCGTTTAAAATAGTTGCCGATCAACCCGCAAGAATAAAGATAACGATGAAAGTTCAAGGCGATAAACATCGCTATCCACCTAAAATCAGTGAGGATGGTATTCATTGGCAGCTGCAAAAATATAAGCTTAAGAATGAACGTTTAACTATGACGATTAACGTTTCGGAGCAACCGACCTATATTGCCGCTCAAGAAATTATTAATAACCAATATTATGTAGATTGGGCAGCAGGACTTACCCAAAAGTCTGAAATTTCACATGACGTTTTGGGTCGTTCAAGTCAAGGTCGTGCTATTTATAAATTAGAAAGCAGAGGTGATTCAAAAGAGTGGTTGGTTATTCTTGGGCGAATGCATCCCCCTGAAGTTACCGGGGCATTAGCACTTTTTCCATTTGTTGAAAATCTACTTTCTGATCAAACGTTAGCAAGCGCGTTTCGTCAAAAATACAATATACTCATTATTCCTAATATTAACCCCGATGGTGTTTCTGCGGGTAATTGGCGATTTAACGCCAATAATATTGATTTAAATAGAGATTGGGTTAACTTTTCACAGCCCGAAGTTAGACAAATTGACGATTATTTAAAAACCTTGGTCAAGGAAGGTAACAAAATTAAATTTGCCGTTGATTTTCATTCAACCCGTGAAGACGTTTTTTATACTATGCCAACGGACTATGGGATGGAAAACCGCTATTTTGTTAAACATTGGTTAGATGCACTTGAGCAAAAAATGCCGGAATTCTCAGTGGTCACTAAACCGGGCAATACGCCCAATAATGGAGTTTCAAAACAGTATTTTGCTGATAATTTTAATGTTCATGCAATTACTTATGAAATGGGAGACGATACCGATAGGATGAAAATCAAAGATATTGCTTTAAATGCGTCAAATACTTTGATGCAAACCTTGTTATCTAATGATAATCACAACATCACTAAGAGTAAAATATCACCATGAAAAATACGTTCAACTACCTGTTTATTACCGTAAGTCTGTTGCTATTTTCATCGTGCATCTCAGAAAAGTCAAAGCAGAAAGCTTTAACTAACACTGAAATAAAAATAGAAAGTGAAACTGAAACCAAAGTGGATATTTTTATTATAAATGGCACGGTTTACAGTGGTGAAAATAAGCCAGCACAGCCACTTAATATCGCTATATGTAAGCAAGAAATTTGCGGGATCTTTCCTAAGGGAGTCACAATAAAAGCCGATAAGGTCATTGACGCTAGTGGTAAAATTGTCAGCCCAGGCTTTATAGATCCCCATACACATTCATTAGCAGAGCTGCTCAGTAAAGATAAAAACAACAATTTAAATTACCTTACGCAGGGCGTAACGACTGTGATTAATGGTAATGACGGTGATGGTCCTGTTGATATTAAACGGATGAGTGAACGCCTTAAGAAAAACGGCATAGGCACTAATGTGGGCTTACTTGTTGGACATGGCAGTGTTCGAAAGCAGGTTATGGGGAAAGTTCAGCGTTATGCTAATGAGGATGAACTTAACCAAATGCAGCAGTTGGTCACAAAAGCCATGCAAGATGGTGCTTTGGGCTTTTCTACTGGGCTTTATTATGTTCCAGGAAGTTATGCAAATACAGACGAAGTATTAACATTAGCGACTATTGCGGGACAATATCACGGTATTTACGACACTCACCTTCGAGATGAAAGTACATTTTCTATCGGCTTTGAAGCCGCCTTAGATGAGGCTATTTACATTGCAGAACAAGGGAATATCCATTTAAATCTAGCTCATATTAAAGCCTTAGGTGTCGATGTTTGGGGGCAAAGTGAGTTGGCTATAGATAAAATTACACAAGCGCAAAAAAGAGGGGTAAGTATTTCAGCAGACCAATATCCTTGGTTGGCATCAGGTACCAAATTACATAGTGCGGTAATGCCTAAATGGGCAATGGCTGACTCGATAAATGCTTTTCATCAACGACTTAATGATCCAAACTTGTCTGCAAGGCTGCAAACAGAAATTAAAGAAAACATTAGACGACGTGGCGGTGCAGACTCGTTGTTGATCACTGATTTTATAGATAAAAACATGGTAGGTATGACCTTAAATGACGCGGCAAAACGGTACGATTTAACGGCTGTTAATATGGCCATAAAGCTTGTTCAACAAGGAGAGGTTCGTGTGGCTTCCTTTAATATGTCGGGTGAAGATGTTGAGCGTTTTATGATACAACCTTGGGTTATCACCTCGTCAGATGGTACTAATGGCCATCCACGCAAATATGCAAGTTTCCCTAAAAAATTCCAAGATTATGTGGTCGATAAAAAATTACTTTCTGTTAATCAATTTATTCAACAGAGTTCAGGAAAAACGGCGCAAGTATTGGGTTTTACTGACAGAGGTTTTATTAAAAAAGGTTATAAAGCTGACATTATTGTGTTCGATAAAAATAGCTTTAAAGCGAATGCTAATTTTTCGAAATGGAATGAATATTCAAGTGGGGTTGAACATGTATTGGTGAATGGTCAACATGTCATCGAAAGTAGTCAATACGGTAATAAACTTGCTGGAGAATTTGTCGCTCGGTAAATTGAATTTTTAAAAATTATAGACCATATTGTAAACAGGCATAACAAAGGTTTTCAATATGGCTAAGACAATTTTTATTATTTTTATATATTTTTATGGCGCTTATTCTCATGCTGTTGAAGAATTAAAAACAATAAAGTCTGCAGTAGCCGAAGGCTATGTTAATGGTTTGCATAGTAAGTACTTACGTTATATAGCAAAACAGTTGTCGCTAAATATCACTATTAAAGTTATGTCGTTTGCTCGCCGAGTTAAAGCGATTAGAAATGGTGGTTTAGATATTATTGTCGGTGTGCAACGCACCAAAACACGAGAAGATGAATTTATTTATATTGAGCCTTATTATGAATCACTTTCGTATCGTTTTTTTTCATTAACAAAAAATAGACATACGATAAAAAAATACCAAGATTTAAGCGGGAAGTTAATCGGTATTAATCGCCATGCTAAATACTTTATCCCTTTTGATAGTGACGAAGGGTATCGAAAATGGGGACTTCCTTAACATTAGAAAAGCGCATTACGCCGGATTGGATAACATTTAGCTCGACTAATTTCAGTTAGTTGTAGCCTAAAACATAACAGTTGCTGGTTTCGTCAATTAAATCGAAATAACGCATTAAGGGTTTTGACTTGTTAATGGTCTGATTTTTCTGAACCATCTGATTTATAATAGTGTCTTGTGATTTGTCGTTAATACTTTTTACGACTGATTTTGATTGTATGTTGCTGCAAGATAATTCATTCATGGTAATAGGCTTAAGTGCTTGTGTGAAACTGTTGAGGCTATCATTAAACAATTTTTATTAAATTAAAATGCGTAAGATTTAGCGCATCTATAGTGTTAGGTTATACCTACTCGCATTTAAATTCACTCTTCAACTTTACGCTCAACATTAGCATTTAAGTAAAGTTCATATTGAACGTTATAAATTAATGACTGGTGCCTTTTTCATAATGAATTTTGTTAAAAACATTATATTTACCTGAAGGTTTTTTCATTGGTAAACGTTTAACTTCTTTGAGGGTGTTGGCATCATAAACGATAATTGCACCGTCCATATCCCAAATACTGAGTAAAACATATTTACCGTCTTTGGTAAATTCAACATGGGCTGCGGTTTTTCCTGGCACAGGTTTGAGGGTTTTAACAATTTCAAGTGTGGCTTTATCAATGACATGCACTTTATCTTTATTGGGACCAAAAAACACATCCACCCAAGCATAGGGGGATTTACTGTGACTACGCATAAAAAAGCCAGGGCCTTGTGTTTTAATCTCTTTAACAACTTGCCAGTTTTCCATGTCAATCACTGTGACTCTGCCATCTTTGATATTGGGCGACGCAAACACGCTTTTCCCTTTATACTCCCAAGTAATCCCTGAAGCCAAGTGTGGCATGCCTGCCATCGGAATGGTTGCTATACGCTTTTTAGTATCAAGGTTGATCACTTGACCTGTTTGGCTATCACGTGACGCGCCAATCAGGTTGATATAATCAGGATCGAAAAAGAAATCATCGAGAAAGTCTGTTGTGATAATACGGCGCACAGGGAAGGGCTCTGTGATTTTCCATTTTTCTATATTGCCTTCACCACTGTCCTCGCGATAATCGTGGGCCCAGCCTTTATAAACATCAACACCGCCTTCATCACTATAAGGAATTTCCCAAACTTCTTTAACATCTTTTAAAGCGATGATAAAGCTATGGCGTGGTGGCGCATTATAAACGGCGCTGACTCGTGAACTTTTGCCACTTTTACTTATTGTGTCGATGACTTTTATGGGCATTAAGGTTTGCGTATCTAAAATCACTACATTGTGTGGTAAATAATTACCTATGATGGCGTATTTACCATCGGATGAAATGGCTATATTACGCGTATTTATTGCCGCTCTAACTTCAAGCACCGTTTTCATATTGTAAATATCGTATTTACTGATCCAGCCATCTCTAGAGGCAAAATAAATAAAGCGACCATCAGGGGAATATTTAGGACCGCCATGCAAAGCAAAACGGGTTTTAAAGCGTGTGATCGGCTCAAAGGTATCACCATTAAGCAGAGTCGCAGAGTGATCTCCTAGCTCAACCACCATAAACAAGTTCATTGGGTCGGCATCAAATAAAGGTTTATTACCGAGTTTGTTTTGATCAAAGTGCTTAATATTACTGGCTTTAATATCAGCGATAGACCATTGAGGCAGTACTTTTGTTGGGGCGTAAATATAGTCAACTAAGACTTGTATATCACCTTTAGATAGTTTATTGGCAAATGCTGGCATTTGAGTCGCGATACGACCATTTTTGATAACGCTTATGGCGTTATTTTTTTTTAAGCGCGATAAATTTTCAGGAAACAATGCTGGACCCATAGCGCCTAAACGGTCAATACCATGACAGCTTTGACAATGATCAATATAAAGCTGTTTTGCAGTGTGAGTGGTAGGTATTAACCCCGCTTCATTTGCAACGCTGAGCTTAACAACGGCTAATAAAACAAGGATCAATGCAATTTTACCCGTCAGTAAAAAGTGAGTATTGGTAGCCGTTATCATTGTCATTACTCTCTGTTAGGCTTGTTTTTCAGTTTGCTTTTGCTGGTGAGATAAGTATTCATCAGCTTGTAAAAATCCAGGCGTTGATAATTGCATTTCGGTTAATTGATTGACTACATCGCCAATAACAATAAGTGTTGGCGGTTTGATATCATGCTCAATGACTAGCTGTTCAAGGGTATCAATTTGTCCCCTAAATACTTTTTGTTCTGGTTGTGTACCTTTATATATGAGTGCGGCAGGGGTATTGGCAGCTCTTCCGTGTTTTACCAGTTCTTTGGCGATAATAGGTAAAGTATTAATACCCATATAAAAAACAACCGTCTGGGAAGGTGAAGTCAGACTAGTCCATGGCAAGTTTAACTGACCATCGTTTTGAATATGTCCGGTTATAAAAGTACAACCTTGAGCAACACCTCGATGGGTTAACGGAATGCCTGCATAGGTTGTGCAACCTGATGCAGCAGTAATACCAGGACAAATATGACAACTAACCCCGCGTTCAAGCATATATTGTGCTTCTTCACCACCACGACCAAAAATAAAAGGGTCGCCGCCTTTTAACCGTAATACCCGTTTACCTAATTTTGCTTGGTCGACAAGTAACTGATTTATTTTATCTTGTGGAACACAATGTTTAGCTTGTTCTTTACCAACATAAAAACGTTCGGAGTCGTGTGGTAATAAGGCCAAAATTTCGTCACTTACTAGGCGGTCATATATGGTGACATCGGCTTGTTGAATAAAACGGAGCGCTCTAATCGTTAATAGCTCTGCATCACCAGGGCCTGAGCCAACTAAAGCGACTTCTCCTGCTTTAAGGTTCGCTTTGCCTTGTTTACTTAATTCTGCGCCCAGTACTTTAATTGTCATGTTTTTTGCCTTTTTACCTATGCGATATTTCTCTGTATTCGTTATACTTGTACAACGGCTATTTTATCAATGTTGTTGCTTTTAACTAAACCAATTTCGTTATCATCAAGATAACAACCAGGGTCTTCTGCCCAAGCATCACCTGATTGTGCAAATGCTCTGGTGCGAGTATTACCACCACAAATATTAAGGTAATCACATGCTTTACAGCGTCCTTTCACCGGACGTGGTGTTTGCCGAAAACCTAACATTAAGGGGTCTTGCGTGTTTTTCCAGACTTCAGAAAATTTCTCAGTTTTTACATTACCTATTGAGTGATTCCACCAGTAAGTATCAGGGTGAATTATGCCGGTATTATCGATATTTGCGACATTAACACCAGAAGCATTACCTCCCCAATGAATAAGTCGTTGCTTTAAATTTTTCATGCGATCTGGATATTTTTCGCCAAACTTTTTGCTTGCCCATTGCAATAAAAAAGGGCCATCGGCATCGTTATTACCAGTGACAAAGTCACTGTCTAAACCTTGCTCGATATGTGACCATGCACGCTCAAATAATAGCTCCATTGCATCTTTGGTCATTTTAAATACGGCATCATCTTGTGCGCTGCGCTTTCCACGACCTGAATAATTTAAATGAGATAAATAAAATTTATCCACGTTATTGTCTTCCATTAAATTAAGCATGGCAGGTAAGTCTTTAAAGTTATCTTTGGTCAAACAAAGGCGCATGCCGACTTTTATACCGGCTTCTTTGCACAACTTTATAGCATTCATCGATGTTTTAAAGCTACCTTGTTGACGTCTGAAATCGTCGTGAAATTCTTCTAATCCGTCAATACTGATACCGACATATTGATAATTTGCCGCTTTGATTTGTTCGATGTTACTTTCGTTTATCAATGTACCATTTGTGGAAAGGGCAACATAGAAACCTTTTGATTTAGCATATGCCGTTATTTCATATATGTCAGGGCGCATTAAAGGTTCGCCACCAGATAATATTAACACTGGGACATGGGCAACTTTGAGATCGTCGATGGTTTCTTTAATTTGCTCGGTATTTAATTCGTCTTTAAAATCAATATCTAAAGATGTTGAATAACAATGTCTGCATTGCAGATTACAACGACGTATTAAATTCCAAATAACTACCGGACCAGGCATTTTTACTGGCTTATTTACGGGAGCATCATGATAAAAAGTGTTCAATAGTTGAGAAATACGAAACATAGTAATTAAACTCCCTGATTTATGGCTTTATTTTTAAGACGTAAACCCGTTTTTTTTAATATTTTTGTGCTGATGAGCATATCACTGCTTTTGAGGTTCAATTTGATGCTGCGCGTATTTAGCACATCTTTTAACAGCTCTTTTAGTTGTTGACGATATAGATCAATTTCTTGATGACTTTTACCGTGAACCATCGCAAATAAATTATAGTTCCAATCCGGCATATGCCGTGGTCGTAAATAACAGTGACTAACAAAAGGCAGCTTACCAACGGCATCGCCAAATACGCTTGCTTGGCTATCTTCTATATCCCAAACCGTCATACCATTATAACAATAGCCAAGTTTGTAGTGATTAGGCACAGCGGCTATGCGTCTGATGATACCGCGCTTGAGTAAGTCATTAGTCATTAATAACACATCAGAAACAGGCATCTTGAGTTCATTAGCAAGCCAATGGTAGGGCTGAGCGATGATCGGTAAACCTTGTTGCGTCAATAATACATAACGTCTTTCTCGCTCAGTTAATTCTGTGCTGTGTTTATTGTCGATGTTCTGTTTAGACGGGTAAGTAGAGGCCAACATAAAACTCTTCCAATTTTGGGGTATTGAGTACCGATAAATGTGTTTTTAATTCAATTTGTTTAATCACCCAGGCAATTTCTTCTAACGATTCTGTACCAATCACAAACCACATATTGTATTTGTTGTTGCGTTGATAGTTATGGGCTATTTGTTCAAACTCATTAACGATAATGGTTACTTCTTCAAAACGTTCTTCGGGTACTGACAGCGCGGCAAGAGTGAATGCTCCACCTAAACAGGCGGCATCAAACATGGGACCAAAGCGAGATAAGGTTTTGTTATCGAGCAGACTATTTAACCGTGTCAAAACTTGCTGTTCATTACTGTTTAATTGTTTAGCGACTTCAGCAAAAGGATTCTCACATACGGGTAAACCGTGCTGTAAAAGGTTGATCAATTGCTTGTCGATCTTATCTAATTTAACTAATTCTTTAGTTAGCTCTTTAACGGGAACGGCTTGTTTAGTCGCTGGCAGTTCAGTATTTTTGGAGGAAGATTGGCTCATAAGTTGACTCGTTTAGAAGCTTTTGTAGCGGTTAAACCATACCGAGCACCCTGTTGCTTATAGGCTTTATTACTAAAGAGGATGTCTTTATTAAAAACGTGCAAGTTAAGTTCAGTTGTGAGGTTTTCTATTTGTGTTAAAACCTCGCCTCGGTCTTGGCCGTGGATCATACAAAATAAATTATAAGACCAGTCAGGTAATCGTCTTGGTCGTCTGTAGCATAAAGATATCTCGGTTCTTTTTGATAATTTTTTGGCGATAGTATCAACTTGACTGTTTTCAATATCCCAAACCACCATGGCATTGGCGGTATAGCCTAATTGACGATGTTTAACTACTAAACCAAAACGTTTTATTAACGACTTCTTCTGCCATAAGTCGATTTGTTCAATAACCTGTTGCTCTTGTGCTGAAATTTTTTCGGCGATTAGCAAGTAGGGTTTGGCAACAATGGGCAAACCTTTTTCCAATATTGAGCGTAACTGTCGTTGCTGTGATAGCGTTAGTTGAGTTGAGGTTTCTTTGTTCATTACCGTGCTCCTACAGTTGAAACCAAAGAAGAGTCGCCCCAGCTTGTATCTGAATTTATATCAGAGCTTGTATCTGGACTTGTATCTGAATAGTCATCTGCTTTTTTTGTGAAAGAAGGGACTTTTGAAAAGTTAACTTTAAACGATAAATCAATGTGGTATGAGGCTTCCATTGGTAAAACTAACACGGATAAACCCGTTAACGCTTCAATCTGCTCAATGATTTCATTTAATATTTGCCAATCTTTTGCGGTAATAACAAACCATAAGTTATATTCGTGCTCCCGGGCATAATTATGATTAACCTGTTCAAACTGATTAATAATACCAGCTATTTTATCGATTTTTTCAGGCGGAACAGCGATGGCTGCTAAGGTGCTAGCACCTGCTTTTTTATGATTAAATACCGGACCAATACGTGAAAGCACGCCTTTTTGGTTGAGATCATTAACAGCAGCAAGGACTTGTTGTTCGGTAGCGTTTAGCTGTATTGCTATTTGTTTAAAGGGCTCACTTGTTAAAGGAAAACCTTTTTGATAACCATCAATGATGTGTTGTTGTAATAAAGATAATGACATCGTTAAAGTCCTATTTGATGGGCACGACTGGTAAAAAATATGCCGCTGGGACTTTTCACTGGCAGTGTCTTTATTAATTGTTGGTTTTGGGTGTCATATATTTGTACTTCGTTGCTATCTCTTACTGACATCCAAACATGCTCACCTCTAGGGGTAAATTCCATGTGCAGAACTGCAGGACCGGGCTTTAATGTTTTAACAAGTTCAAACGTTTCCGTATTAAATACTTCAATGGTATCGTTATGTGGAAAAGCAAAGTTTACCCATATTTGACGATTATCAGGTTGCGCCATCACAAAAACAGGTTGGCTATGAGCGGGTATTTCAGCTACTTGTTGCCATGTTCTGGTGCTTATCACTAATACCTTATGTTGACCTACAGCGGGAACAAACGCATATTCACCGGCCATTGCCCAACCTTCTAAGTGTGGCATTTTATACACCGGCAGTTTCTGCTCACCTTTGCCATATCCTTTTAATATCGGTGTAATCCCTTTTTCTGGATGCCATAAGTCAAGCATTGCCATGCCGTCTTCACCAAAGAGTCCTGCAATATAATAACGTCCGTCGGGACTGATCAGCGCGTCATAAGGTGATAAGCCAATATCGGTAAATTTAGTTAACTTAACTTGAGGATTTTTAATGTTTTTAGTTGAAAATGGTGAAAGGTCAGCTATCCATATTTCATTACTGTCAAATAAGCTAAAAACAAACTTTTGACCAGGTGCGTCAACCAAACCAACGACTTTGGAACGTACGGGCATACCATCTTCATTTGGTGGTTTTGAAGGTAAAACCGATGCAGGTATAGTTGCCACTAGTGTGAGTGTGCTACTGTCAAATATTTTTACACCGCCGGGTGTATAATTTGATACGGCAACCAGTTTTCCATCTTGACTAATTGCACCGCCAATACTATTACCTGATTGGATGATCCTTTTATCAATTTTATCTTTTAATAAATCAATTTTTGTTAAACCACCATCACGGCCAAAAACATAGGCAAAGCGTTGATCTCGAGAATATACAATTGAGGCGTGCGATAAGTCACCTAAACCATCAATTTCACTTAACGTATTTTTATTACTGTGGTTAACTATCTTAACTTGTCCGGTTGCGCGCTCAATGATCACGCCTAAATCACCGGTTGCACGTAAAGGCTGTTCGGTATTTTTTGAGGTTAATGATAATGTTTGTGGCTTTGGTGATGAGCAACCTTGTAGTGTTATAAAAAAAGCTAAAATCAGCGAAACTTTTATTATCCATTTATTGTTATTGATCATCGTTTAATCCTTGTTGTAATTGTTTAACTAACCATAATGATTCTTGTGCGGTTAATATGCCTTGCCATGGCGGCATTGCTGTTCCTGGTCGACCAAACAAAATGGTGTTTTTTAAAAAAACAACCGGTTTATCGATTAAATTTTTAGGCAGTAACGCCGGACCTAAGCCACCTTTTAAGGTCATACCATGACAGGAACCGCAATCTTGTTTTAAAAGGTGAATTAATTGTTGTTGACGAACGTTTGATAGGGGCTCATTAAAAGCACTGACAGAAGTATTAAAAATAAAGCTAATAAGAAGAAAAGTACTAATAAGTATTGGAACACGAAAGTTGACATTAAAGTGCATCAGTCTTTTCACCATTAATAAATAATGGTGTTAGATTAGCAATAAGTGCTTAGTTAATGTTTGTCGAAGATCATGCTTTGTTATGCAATCACCAGAGATTATTGATTTATGTCAACAGATAGAGTGATTATTGACTTATGTCAAAAGAATGAAGGGGGATATTTTAATGTATGTGCAATGTTAATGAATACGGCTAATGACGAGACATGCTACCTTACGCAATAAATATATACGTAAAAAGCGTTCAAATTTGAGTACACTATTAAAACATAAAACAGATCAATAATTAAAAATCTATGAATACAAACAGCGGAATATAATGTTATAATATTACATTATATTAACAAGGAAGATTGATTTAGAGTAGGCTGAGTGTAGTTACCGCTCGCCGTAGGAACTAATTTACCCTTCTGTCTTTGGAAGGTATTTTTTGTAGTAATCATCATACTTAGATTTGGATAATATTTTTATGGCTGTCATCATTTCAATACTTATATTTTCACTGCTTGTATTCGGTATGTTAGTTGATTACGTGACAAATTTAAGAGAAAAACAACGCGTTATTAATAAGAACAAAAGGGTTCGATTACAATCAATTTTATTTAGAGCGCAACGTTTACTCAACGGCCGCTCAATATTACCGTTAACCGTGGTGAGCGCGGTAGTTTGTTTAGAAAGAACCTTAGTTGCTTTAAACAGTTTATTATATCTTAAGTCGACAAAAAACTTGCAGGAAGTAAAAGCTGAAGTACAACATAAATTGGTTAATTTCCGTTCTCTGGCATTAACAGGAGAGCATTTTTACTCATTATTGACAATACCTCATAGCGAACAAGAGCTGCAAGCTATGCTTAAACAAAGTATATTGCTAACAATGACCCTAAAAGTCGATCAATATAAAGGCTACGTTTCTATTGATTATATTATGGATGAGTTGGATCAACTCTCGATACTAAAAGCTCGCTTGACCTCTGCTATTATTAACAAACATGCAATGCAAGCTTTAGAAAGTAAACACTACGACAGGGCACTTACTTTAAATGATCAGGCAGTAGCATACTTATTAGAGATAAAGTGTACTAATGAAAACGTCGTTGAATTAGTTAAAGAAACGGTTGAAGACATTCAGTTAATCAACATTGGTATCGCTGCTGTAATTGAAGAAAAAAGTCATCATTTTTATGAAAAACATAAAGAAGAAGCTCGACAAGATAACGACAATATACATGAGGGGGACGATGGTTTGGCTCGAGTCTTTGATAAGATATCTTAGGGTTTATGATCCTCATTGGTTGTAGTTTTAATTAAACCAAACCACTTATATTTTAGTTCTTCCAATCTACCGCTTTCGATAAGTTTTCTTTTTCCTTCATCGTAAACCTCTAATAATTTGTTGTTTTTTTCAATGCCCTTCATGGAAACAACATATTCTAAATTTGAATCAATAGTGGGCGTTTTCTTAAATTTCAACTCCCAACCTTTTTGTTTAAGCACATAATCCCAGCTATCTTCATAACCAATGAACCCCTGTATACGGCCTTTTTCAAGCATTTTGAAACCTTCTGATATATTCCCTATTTCATATTTAGTCACCTTATTGAAAGCGTTCCACTTTTCACCATAGCTGTAGCCTCGTTTAACGCCAATTATTACATCTTTTAATGATTCGTATCCTTGCCATTGGAAAGTAGTACTTATGGGGGAATAAATAACATAGTCAATTGCGTTGGTTGATTCTTTCGAATAATTAAAGGTTTGCAATCTTTGGTCAGATTTACTAATTGGAAAGAGCAGTTTTGCATGTCCATATTCTAGGAGTTTTAAAGCTCGTGGCCAAGGGACTATTGCATATTCAATGGCATAGCCCATAGTAAAAAAACTCTCTTTGAAAACGTCCCAACTATACCCTTTTACTCGTTCAGTGCTACTTTGAATCGATATAATCCCTTTAACAGATTGGTTGCCCTCAACAAAAACATAAGGCGCATAATCTACTAAGCTCACCACAGAAACGACTTTATCAGTACCAAAGGCTTCGAAATTAATCGAGATAAGTGTAACTATAATTAATTTAGCTAATAATTTATTCGTTAGATTGATGTCATTGTTCCTTATTGAAGAGACCGATGCTAGTCGTAACTAAAATCGGTTATTCTTATCCTTTGTTTTGATCTTTATAACCAACTATCAAGTAAAAGTTGAGCATCTTTCTTTTCTGAGAAATTCTGATGACTATCAATTGCTTCCATTAAATATTTTTTGGCTTCTATACGTCGATTTAACGCCTCTAATGTTACCGCTATATGGTATTTTATCTCAGCATTGTCATAGTCTTTGGTTAATGCTCGTCTAAATAAACCTAAGGCTTTGTCATGATTGCCTGAGCGACTTTCAATCCAAGCTAGCGTATCGATTATAGCAACATTATCGTTTAAGTACTCGTAAGATTTTCTCGCATATTCAAGCGATTTTTCTTGGTTGCCAAGCGAAAAGTAAACATTGGCAGCATTGTTTAATAATATGGGTAATTGGCCATGACTCGCTAATAGTTCTTCGTAATAATCAACAGATTCTTGTAATTGCAGACTACCTCTTAGGGCATCAGCCAATGAGATTTTTACGAGTAAATCATCAGGTTTATTTTTAAGCCATGCTTGCAAATGAGGAATAACGGCTATTAAATTATTTTCTAATTTATAGCTTCGGTATAATCCTAAAAGCGCTTGTTTTTGAGGTGATAATTTTAGTGCTGATAAATAATGTTTTTTTGATGCTACTGGATTTTCGAGGGTTAAATAGAGGTCACCAAGTAACACTTCTTTAAGGCTTTGGCTTTGTGTGATTCTTTCGATGGTATTTATTAATGACAGAGCATATTGCTCATCTTTTTGTTTAATTATTAAATTGACGAGACCTAAATGTGCAGATAATGAATTTTGGTCGGCAACAATTGCTTTTCGATAAGATTGTATTGCGCCTGAATAGTCTTTTGCTAACGTTTGAGCCTTTGCAAGCATTATAAAAGCAGGGGCTTTATCAAATGACTTTTTAACATAATCTCTGAGTGCAAGTATGGCTTGTTTATGTTGGTTGGCTTTTTGGTAAAGCGAAGCGATTAACGTTAATGCCTCTATATTATTATTTTGCCCTATAAAAGCATCAACAATATCAATGGTTTCTTGTAATGCGTTTTTTTCAACGAGTATGCTCGTTAGTTTACGCACGACATAAAAATCATTTGAATAGTTTGCATAGGCTTTTTTAGCCCATAACAGCCCATTTTCAATATCATTAGAAATTAAATAACTATCAGATATTTCGACCATTATTAAAGCATTATCTGGAAATTTTAATAACTGTTCATTTAAGAACTTACGTGCCTTGTCGCTATTATTTTCGATGTTATCCATTCTCGCTAAATGTATAATTGCTAGAATGTTTTCGTTATCAAGAGCAAGCGCTTGATTAAACGCGCCTCTGGCTTTAGTTAATTCGTTATTTAGACCGTAGATAACCCCCAAACGTTGATGGAAGTAGCTATCTTCTGGAAATTGTGTAATTAATTCTTTAGCGATTACTAAGGCTTTATCGATTACTTTGCTACTTTGATAAGCATCAATAAGTAAAAGCTTAATTTGAGTGCCGTTTATTTGATTGTTCTTTATCGTAACTAATGCGTCTATTGCTGATTGATATTGCCCTGATTGCATTTTAGTTTTTGCTAAATTGCTGATACCAACCTCTGAAGTTGGAAACATTGCTAACACCTGTTTAAAGTAACTTTCAGCTTTATTCGTATCTTTTAATTGTAAATAGGTCATACCTAGCAAGGTTAAAATATTTGGATCATTGGGTATTTCTAAATTAGTTTTAATTAATAAGTTTTTTGCTGATGTTAAATTTCCTTGCTGTAAATCTATAGTCGCAACCATCCTAACTGAATCAATATTGAATGGTGAATAGGATAAAAATTGAACCAGGTACCTTCTTGCATCATTTAAATTACCAAACTGAAAATTAGTTAAGCCAGCTAAAAAATAATAATCAGGTGTGGTTTTCATTACTTCATCGGGTACTGCAGATAACGTTGTGATCACGCCGGATAATTTTTTTGTGCCTTCTTGGTCATCATCTTTATGTAGACTTGCACTGATAATTGCCTTTAAATAACCTGCTCTTGGTTCATTGGGTATTTCATTAATAATATAATCTACTTGAGGTTCGGCTAATGCGTATTCTTGTATGGAAATGTGAATCATTGCTTTAGTGAGTCTTGCCGCCATATGCGTAGGATCTATTTTTAAAGCTTGGTCAATCGCTTCGATAGCTTTGGTCATCTCACCTAATTGTTGCAAGATATTGGCTTTTAATATCCAACCATTAACAAATGGTGAGCTGCTTGCGAGTGAAAGTTCAACATATTCTAATGCTTTAGCTGGTTTACGAGCGTTTAGTGCTAATTGTGCACGACCTAATAAGGCAAGTTTGTTATTTGGCGATAAAATGAGTGCATCGCTGAATGCCACGTCTGCTGATCTGTAAAGTTTCTGACCAATTAATGCTTGGCCTTTGTATATGAGTAATTCAGTTTCAATTTTTTTTGTACGATTGCCTGGTGTTGTTATTTCTAATGTTTCTTTGAATTTACTTTGTAAAATATAGGCATGGGCAAATAATGTAACTAAGCGGTCGGGGTCGACTTTTTTATTTCTTGCCTTAATAAGCTCTACTTCAGCAACAGCCCCGTTACCCATTTTTAAATAGGCTTGGGCGAGCAATATTCGAGCAGACATGTGTACATCATTACTTTTTAATACATTTTTAAGGTGAATGATGCTTGTTGAAATGTCGCCCTTTTGATAAGTGATAAGTGCTTGTTCGTATAATTTATTTGATTCTTCAAATGCTATAGAAGAAGAGGAAATACAAAGTGATGAAATAAAGCCAATTGAGTAAATTAGCCGTTTTATGTTAATCGTAGAAACGTTAAATGAAATATGCATTATAAACCCACTAACATAATAATTTTTATAAAAATTATTAAATAAAACCAAGTGTTTGTCATCTTAATAAGTTTCTCGCTGTAATTCTAGTTAATTATAAAAAACAGGATTGAATTTATATGAATATAATCTTACTGAACACTCTAGTGTCAGTATTTTTTACACTTTTTATTTTTATATAATAAAAAGCGCTTTTTATATTTATAACTCTTTGTTTTATTATGTATAATTTTAATTGGAACAATTAATGCATTGAACGGTTAAAATGATTATTGTATAATTGCACTTCGTTATACATTTGTGCATAATGCACTTCTTATACAGTAGATGTGTAAACTTTAATGAATTAGTTTATTACACCTGATTAAATGGAATATATGATGTCTTTATTTAGCAATGTTTTTAAATCAGTTAGTTTGTGTTTAGCCCTAAGTGCAACAACTGCTTTTGCTGCTACTATTATCCCTCCTACTACAATTGATGATGCGAATAATGATCATGTAGGCGGCTACCAATTTGACGTAGAGAGTATGGACGTGCAACTTACCGCAGATGGTCAGATGCAAGTTGACGTTTTTACGAATTTTGGTAATTGGAATAACCGTATTGGTACGGGTAACAGAGGCAATGGTAATATTGTTTTTGGTGATTTACTTATCGGTACAGCAGGTGTTGAAGGTACTTTTGATTATGCTTTTCAGTTAACTGAATTAGCTCGTACAAATGATTATATGGATCCTGTCGTTGGAACAAAACATGTTGCAAACGGTGGTAACCTTTATAAAATTAATGACACACTTTCAGCCAAGCAATATCATGGACGTCGATCGTCGGTGGAATCTGGTTTTACACCTGTTGTTGGTGTTACAACGGGCGCTTCACTAGGATTAGGAAGTCTTTCTGTTGGAACTAAATATGCCAGTACAACAAGAAACGATGCTAACTATGGTTACGATAAAATAAGCTTTGTTTTTAATGTTGGTGATATTTTTAAAGATTCGAGCCAAATAGCGCTTAGTTGGGCAATGACCTGTTATAACGATGCGGTTAGTGGACTTGTTAATGTGAGTAATGATGGTGGCGGTGGCGGTGGCGGTGGTGGCACACCAGTACCAGAGCCTCAAACATTGTTATTAATGTTGTTGGGTATTGTAGGTATTGCTACTCGACGCAAGCAACAAGCTTTTAAAGCGTAAAATATTCTCAATTCATATTATATGAATTGAATAAAAAAACGGCCTTTTGGCCGTTTTTTTATTGTCTGTAATAAAACCTAATCCATCGATAACAAATATGTGCGTTATACTATTAATCCCATTAAGTTATTGCTCACTTGTACTGGTTAAATTTTTTCAAGTCTACGTTGCGCTCAATCCTCATAGCTATGAATCAATCAAGCGCCTTGCTCTTGAAAATTTACTCTCGCTTATAATAGATCACTACTTTAATTCAATTGGTATTACTTTTAAATCACTGGGATTATTAAAGCCCAAATAAAAATTATATAGCAGGGTAACGTAACCGATCTTAATTTTATTATAAAAGTGATTCACTAGGTGGTAGAATCTTTATTACTTTGTATACATAATTAAATCTCATGAAATTTAGCCCGCTTGTCCAAGAACTTATTGACTCTCTTAAATGTTTACCTGGTGTTGGCGCCAAGTCAGCGCAACGGATGGCTTTCCACTTGCTTGAGCGTAATCGTCACGGTGGTAGTAAATTATCAAAATCATTAGCAACAGCTATGGAGAATATTGGTCATTGTCAGCAATGTCGTAACTTTACTGAAGAAACACTTTGTGATATTTGCCAAAGTCCAAAACGAGAAATTGTTCAGCAACTTTGTATTGTTGAAGGGCCAGCAGATGTCATCGCTATTGAGCAGACAGGAGAATTTCAAGGACGGTATTTTGTTTTAATGGGACATTTATCACCTATTGATGGTATTGGTCCTGATGATCTAGGCTTAGATATTTTGGAAAAACAACTTTCGACCGCTCAATTTAGTGAAGTTATCTTAGCAACTAATCCTACGGTGGAAGGTGAAGCAACAGCACACTTTATCGCAGAACTTGCTAAACAATACCAAATCAATATCTCTCGAATCGCACATGGTGTACCTGTTGGCAGCGAATTAGAATATGTGGATGGTAATACCCTATCTCATGCCTTATCAGGCCGAAAAAACTACGCTCTATAAAAATAACCTTCTATCTGAATGAAATTTACTAAGGGAGATTGCAAATCTCCCTTGAATTAAATTTCTACAACCCCACATGTTAACTATCAAAGCGAATATAGCCGTATCGACAACGAATCAAACGTCTATATTCGTAAAATCATTTGTTTAATATAGTATAAGTAGGAGATATTTTAGATGTCAGACACTAGTCAAAAAGAAGTTCATGAGTTTGCAACAGATAATGCCAAATTATTAAAGTTGATGATCCACTCTCTTTATTCTAATAAAGAAATATTTTTGCGTGAATTAGTATCAAATGCTGCCGACGCAGCAGATAAATTACGTTTTAAAGCGCTTTCTAACGACGAACTTTATGAAGGGGATGGTGATTTACGTGTTCGTGTAAGTTGTGATAAAGAAAACAATACGGTGACTATTTCAGATAACGGTATTGGTATGACTCATGATCAAATTATTGAACATCTAGGCACTATCGCAAAATCAGGTACAGCGGAGTTTTTCTCTCAGTTATCTGGTGATCAAGCGTCTGATTCACAACTGATCGGTCAATTTGGTGTGGGTTTCTACTCAGCATTTATTGTTGCTGATTTAGTGACTGTCCGTTCTCGTGCAGCAGGCTCTGCTTCTTCTGAAGGTGTTGAATGGACAAGTGCTGGTGAAGGTGAATTTACAACAGCGGTGGTTGAAAAAACAAGCCGTGGTACTGATATTATTCTTCATTTAAAAGAAGAAGAGTCAGAATTTGCTGATGACTGGCGTTTAAAGTCAATCGTTACTAAATATTCAGACCATATTTCTGTTTCAGTTGAAATGTTAACGGCTGAAGTACCGGCTATCGAAGAAAAAATAGAAGAAAAAGATGATGAAGGCAATGTAACTAAGCCAGCTGTAGCTGCCGTTGATGCGATTCCTGCAAAATGGGAACCTGTTAACAAAGCTACAGCCTTATGGACACGTGAAAAATCTGATATTTCAGATGATGAATACAAAGAATTTTATAAGCACGTTTCGCATGATTTTGGTGACCCACTTTTATGGGAACATAATAGAGTTGAAGGTAAAACTGAATATACTTCTCTTTTATATATCCCTTCTAAAGCTCCGTTTGATATGCATAACCGTGAAAAACAACATGGTTTAAAATTGTTTGTACAACGTGTATTTATTATGGATGATGCTGAGCAATTCATGCCAACGTACTTACGTTTTGTTAAAGGTTTATTAGACTCAAATGATTTGCCTTTAAACGTATCGCGCGAAATTTTACAAGATAATAAAATCACACAAACGATCCGTAAGGGCTGTAGTAAGCGTGTGCTCAAGATGCTTGAAAAACTAGGCAATAAAGATAAAGAGCAATATCAAGTTTTTTGGAATGAGTTTGGTCAAGTTTTAAAAGAAGGCCCCGCAGAAGATATGGCTAACAAAGAACAAATAGCCAAGTTATTGCGTTTTTCTTCTTCTAACGACGATAGCAGCGCACAAAATGTATCTTTACCAGAATACATTGAGCGTATGAAAGAAGGGCAGGACAAAATTTATTATGTCGTTGCTGACAGCTTTGAAACGGCTAAAAATAGTCCTCATTTAGAAGTATTCCGTAAAAAGGGCATTGAAGTCATCTTAATGTCTGACCGTATTGATGAATGGTTAGTAAGTCACTTAACTGATTTTGACGGCAAACAGTTACAATCAGTAACTCGTGGTGGCCTTGATCTTGGTGATATGGACGATGAAGAAACTAAACAAGCACAAGAAAAATTAGCAGAAGAATTTGATTCAGTTGTTACCCGCATTAAATCAGCATTAGAAGGTAAGGTTAAAGATGTTAAGTTATCGCAGCGTTTAACTGATTCTCCTGCTTGTGTGGTTGCTGATGAACATGATATGAGCAGCCAAATGATGAAGTTAATGCAATCTGTAGGTCAAGAAGTGCCAGATACTTTACCTATCTTTGAAATTAACGCTGAACATGATTTAATTAAACATGTGGCAGACGAGCAAGATGATGAAAAATTCAAACAATGGTCTGAAGTATTGTTTGAACAAGCATTATTAGCTGAACGTGGTAGTTTGAAAGATCCAGCGAGTTTTGTTACTCGCTTAAATAAATTGATGTTAAGTTTAACTAAATAGCGTCTTACTAAAGACAATATTTATAGACTTTAGTATGAAAAAGAGGCTTTAGTGCCTCTTTTTTGATTGTTGCTTGTTATTCTTACTTGTTTGCATACATTTGAACTTGTATAGTACCTGCCGAAAATAACAAATATTGATGACAGTATAATTACATTAGAACCATATGTTATTTTTTGAGTATGGATTTAATGTAACTATTATTTTACACATTTATTAGGGCTATATTATATGCGCATAATTTTGTTAGGTGCCCCAGGGGCTGGTAAAGGCACTCAAGCACAGTTTTTGATGGCTAAGTTTGGTATCCCACAAATTTCTACAGGTGATATGTTGCGTGCAGCGATTAAAGCTGGGACAGAACTTGGTAAAAAAGCCAGAGAAGTAATGGATGCAGGGCAATTAGTTTCTGACGAATTAATCATAGGTTTGGTGAAAGAGCGTATTACAGAAGATGATTGTAAAAGTGGCTTTTTACTTGATGGTTTTCCTCGCACTATTCCACAAGCTGATGCGATGAAAGATAATGGCGTGAGTGTTGATCATGTTATTGAATTTGATGTACCTGATGAAGTCATTGTTGAACGTATGGCTGGTCGACGTGTGCATTCAGGTTCGGGCCGTGTTTATCATCTTGTTTATAATCCTCCTAAGGTTGAAGGAAAGGATGATCAAACAGGTGAAGAGCTTTCTATTCGCCCTGACGATGAAGAATCAACAGTTCGTAAGCGTTTAGGTATATATCATGAGCAGACTAAACCTTTGGTTACTTATTACCAAACAGAAGCGGCTCAAAGCACCTGTGTATATCATACTATTGACGGAACCCAACCCGTTAGCCAAGTAAGTGATTTATTAGCAGAGAAATTAGGTTAACGATAGCAAACTACAATATTTAGTTTAACTCGTTTAATCGTATAAATAAAAAGCTCACTTCGGTGAGCTTTTTATGTTCAGGATGAGCGGTATGTTGTAATGCCATGGATGGCAAAGCACAACGATGTTCAGGACGAACGGTCAGCTTTTCTAATCAAGGGCGTTCCTGACTAAAGCTAAGTACCTGCATCCATGCAGGCAATGTTGCAATACCATAGCCGTTACTATGCATCTATGTAAACCATGTCGAACTCACAGGAACGTGAGCAAGCAACAAGTTTCATCTATCTATTTTAACTTTAGTTAATACGTTTCTTTGCAACTACCGCAAGATGAGCTGAATGCTTGGTAATCAGATCAATATTCTCAGCAACCGTTTTAACGGGTAATTTACCTATGATCATTTCACCAACATCTAAACCTTCTGATGATGCAGCAAATTCTAATAAGTTTTGACCATTACATTGAATTTTATCAAATACTGAACGAATTTTTAATTTACTTTTTTTCAAAAAACTACGAAGACGTTTTTTATCGTTTGCTGATACGTATTCACAAATGCGTAACGACAAGTTTTCTTCTGCGTGTAGAGCTGGTGTATATGCGAATGAAGCAGCTAAGACACTAGCGATAAGTAAAGTTTTTTTCATTATATGACCTTATTATTAAATTTATTACAGTTAACAATTTAAGTGTAATCGGTATTTTTGATTTTACTAAATTTATATCTAAAGAAATTATAGCGTTGAGGGCTTATTTAAATAGAAACTTAATATTTTGTGAAATATTAAGTTAGATAATGGATGGTGCTCTACCCATTATTTCGTAGATATTTTATCTCAAATACCATCACGGAGCTATCATCAAAATAACTTTATATAACTAAAGTGCATAACATATGTAAATATTTTGTAAAAAGGAAGGGAATATTTATTATAAATAAAAAAGGAGCCTAAGCTCCTTGATTTTATGTAGATGGCAAGGGACGTAAAGCCACTCTTAAGTTTCTTGGTTATGTTAGTCCTTACACCTTGGCGTTAAAGACTAACGATAGTGATTTAACTATTTGTTAAACATTAAATCTAAAGTGAACAACATCACCATCTTTCACGCGGTATTCTTTACCTTCTAGACGCCATTTACCCGCATCTTTAGCGCCAGACTCACCGTTAAACTCGATAAAGTCGTCATAAGCGATAACTTCAGCGCGAATAAAGCCTTTTTCAAAATCGGTATGAATAACCCCTGCAGCTTGTGGCGCAGTCGCATTTTGCTTCACTGTCCATGCGCGTACTTCTTTTACGCCTGCAGTAAAATAGGTTTGCAGGTGAAGTAAGGAATATCCAGCATTTATAACACGGTTAAGCCCAGGTTCTTCTAAACCCATTTCAGCCATAAATTCAATGCGGTCTTCATCGTCCATCTCAGACAATTCACTTTCAATTTCGGCACAAACAGCAACAACTATCGCACCTTCAGCATCTGCTATTGCTTGTACTTGATCAAGGTAAGGGTTATTCTCAAAACCATCATCATTGACATTAGCAATATACATTGTCGGTTTAAGTGTTAGAAAATTTAAGTAGTCAACAGCTGCTTTTTCTTCTTTGGATAACTCTAAAGAACGTACCATGTGTCCTTCTTCAACATGCTTTAGTATTTTTTCTAATACTGGCATTTCAAACTTAGCGTCTACATCACCACCTTTAGCTTTCTTCGCTAAACGAAAAATTGCGCGTTCTGCTGTGTCCATATCAGATAACGCCAACTCAGTATTGATCACTTCTATGTCATCACTAGGACTAACCTTATTGGCAACATGAATGATATTGTCATTATCAAAACAACGCACTACGTGACCAATCGCATCGGTTTCACGAATGTTAGCAAGAAACTTATTACCTAAACCTTCGCCTTTAGAGGCGCCGGCCACTAAACCAGCAATATCAACAAATTCCATGGTAGTTGCTAAAACGCGTTCAGGGTTTACAATTTTGGCTAAAGCATCTAAACGAGGATCTGGAACAGGTACTACGCCCGTATTAGGCTCAATAGTACAAAATGGAAAGTTAGCCGCTTCAATACCTGCTTTTGTTAATGCATTGAAAAGTGTTGATTTACCTACGTTGGGCAAGCCAACAATACCGCATTTGAATCCCATGATAATACCTTAATTATTTTGCAAAATTGTTTTGAAATTTGAGTTATAGCACTTTGAATGAATGCAAACGATTTTGAGCTTTCTTTAAATCGTCTGTTTGCCAGATGTCAATACATCGACTTGCTTCATCAATTGCTTGATTTATTTTGTCTTGGTCAAGCGCTGGTGCTTTGCCAAGTACATGTCCGGTAACACGATCTCTATGGCCGGGGTGACCAATACCAATGCGTAACCGATAAAATTCTTTGTTATTTGCCATACATGAAATAATATCACGTAAGCCATTATGCCCGCCGTGTCCGCCGCCTTTTTTTATTTTACAAACGCCCGGTTCCATGTCTAACTCATCATGAGCAACCAAGATATTTTCAACGGGAATACGGAAAAAATTTGCAAGAGGAGCTACAGACTGACCACTTCTATTCATAAACGTTGTTGGAATAAGTAAATGAACAACTTCGTTACCTATGAGGCCTTTGCCGTAAAGTCCGAAATATTTCTTTTCTGGTCTGAGGGAAATGTTGTAGCGAGAAGCAAGTTCATCGACGAACCAAACTCCGGCATTATGTCGGGTTTTTGTATATTCAGGGCCTGGATTACCCAGGCCCACAACTAGTTGAATAGTCATCTAAAGGAGTAGTCCTTTGGATTATTCTTCAGTAGTTGCAACAGCAGGTGCGCTATCGTCTTCATCTATTACAACTTTCGGTGCATTTAATGAAGCAACAGCTTGATCATGATCTTCGCCTTTTGCTAATTCATCAGAAGTTACGCCTTTAGGCAATGTAATATCTGATAAATGCAATGTTTGACCAACTTCTAAACCAGCAACATCAATTTCGATGAATTCTGGAATGTCTGCAGGTAAACAGCTAATCGCAATTTCATTAATCTGGTGAGCAATTTTGCCACCTTTTTTCTCTGCTATTTCTTCATTAATGAAGTGAACAGGAGCGTTAATGTGAACTGGATGAGTTGCATCGATACGTAAAAAATCTAAATGCATTACTAGTTGTTTGAATGGGTGACGTTGCATGTCTTTTAATAGACATTCAACCGGCTTGCCATCAATATTAAGCGTTAACAAGTGAGAATAGAATGCTTCTTCTTGTTGTGCACGAAAAACATCTTTGTGCTCTAACGTTAAAGATATAGGCTCTTTGCCTTCACCATATATAATTGCAGGAACTTTGTTCGCGTGACGTAGGCGGCGGCTCGCACCTTTCCCTAAATCTGTACGTACTTCAGCTTCTAAAGTAAATAAATCAGTCATTTTTAATACTCTTTATATAAATTAATCAATAAATTCATTGTTTTTTGCGACCAAAAACAATGCGGATCCTTTTAAATAGCTAGTAGTAGAAAACTACTAGATAAAAAAGGCGACGAATAGTAACATTTCGGTTAATACAGATCCATTTATTATCGTTGCCTTTAAGGTTTATTACGTTAAAAATAAAAAAGCACCTGAAAAGGTGCTTTTATTAAAAAAGTTTACAATGTTTTATCGCTATAGTTAAAAAATAACTATTTAAGCATCAAACATAGCTGAAATAGATTCTTCATTACAAACACGACGAATAGCTTCAGACAACATACCACTTAAGGTTAATTGACGAACCATGCCAAGCGCTTTAACTTCTTCAGAAAGTGGAATTGAATCGGTAACAACGACTTCATCAATTACTGAATTTCTCAGGTTCTCTACCGCATTACCTGATAATACAGGATGTGTAGCGTAGGCAATAACGCGTTTAGCACCATGTGCTTTTAGTGCTTCAGCAGCCTTTGCTAGTGTTCCACCCGTATCAATCATATCATCAACAATAATACAATCTCGGCCTTCCACATCACCAATAATATGCATAACCTGAGCAACATTTGCTTTAGGGCGACGCTTATCGATAATAGCAAGATCGGCATCGTCAAGAAGCTTAGCAACTGCTCGGGCTCTTACAACACCACCAATATCAGGGGAAACCACAACAGGGTTATCGAGATCGCGTTGTAGCATGTCTTCTAATAAAATTGGCGTACCAAAAACATTATCTACAGGTACATCAAAGAAACCTTGAATTTGCTCTGCGTGTAAATCAACCGTTAATACACGGTCTACACCAACACTTGAAAGGAAGTCAGCAACTACTTTTGCTGTGATAGGAACACGTGCACTACGTACACGTCTGTCTTGACGAGCATAACCAAAGTAAGGGATTACTGCAGTTATACGACCAGCAGATGCTCTACGTAAAGCATCAATCATAACAATAAGTTCCATTAAATTATCGTTAGTTGGCGCACAAGTAGATTGAATGATAAAAACATCCGCACCACGAACGTTTTCAGTGATTTCTACACTTATTTCACCATCACTAAAACTACCAATCTTGGCTTCGCCTAGAGTAATATATAGGCGGTTTGCGATTTGTTTGGCCAGTTCAGGGGTGGCATTACCCGCAAAGATCTTCATGTCAGGCACAATCAGTTCCTCAGAAACTTTTGACATTAAAATTACAACGCTGGATTTAACAAAGTTTATTGTGTTAATTTCAGCAAATTAATTACATTTTCGCCAATATTATTGGCATTACTTTAACTTTATTTAAACATAACCACAGTAAATATAGTGTAGTTTCAATAAAGTTAAACTTACTTTTTCAATATATTATTTACTGATCCAAGAAGTGGTGACTGGTTTACCCCTTGTGCTACAAATGATTCAATCCCTAAAGGGAGTTTATCTTGCAGATCAAGAGCCTCTTGTTGAGAGTTAAAACGTGTAAATATACACGCACCTGTACCTGTCATTCTTGAAGGCGCGTATTCTACCAACCAAGCAAGTAAGTTGGCAACCATAGGATAGTGTTTAATTACCATTGTTTGACAATCATTGTGGCAAGTATCGATGTCAAGCGTTGCAAGCACTAGTGTTGGCGTATTTCTAGGTAAATCTTTGGACGAAAATACTGCGGGTGTTGATATTGAACACACCGGCTTTGAAACTAAGTACCAGTATTCTTTAGGTTGAACAGGGGTGAGTATTTCACCAATACCTTGCGCAAATGCAGCAAAACCATGAATAAAAATAGGCACGTCAGCGCCAAGCGTTAAACCTATAGCGGCTAAATGTTCAGTTGAGAGGTTAGTTTTCCACAGTGCATTTAAGGCAACTAATACCGTTGCTGCATTTGAAGAACCACCACCTAAACCACCGCCCATGGGTAAAACTTTATTGATTTTTATGCTTACGCCTTGGTGACATTGGGTTGCTTGTTGTAACAATTTAGCCGCTTTAACAATAAGGTTATCATTATCATCTACGCCAGCAATAGGCGTTAGTAAGTTGATTTTTTCTGAATCATCAATCAAGAAAGACAATGTATCGCCATAATTAAGAAATTGAAAAACAGTTTCTAATTCATGGTAGCCGTCTATTCTTTGCCCGGTGATATGTAGAAACAAATTAAGTTTTGCAGGCGCAGGGAAATCAATAAAAGTATTATTTTTCATGGCTTATATCCCCCAGCTATTAATCGCTATTTTAATGGTTAGGTCGCCTTGTGAGATGGTTATTTTTGTTGGTAACTTTGTGTGTACTGAACGCTTGTCTATGTTGACATATTTACCATAATTTATTTGCCACAAGCGATTATCATATTGACTGTTTAATATTTTTGGTAGGTTAGTTTCAGGGTGATATATAATATTATCTGTTGCTTGGTATGATAAACCTTTTAACCAATAAGAAAGAGCATGGGTTGGCAAGGTTAATTGAGTTAATGAATATATAAGCGCTTCAAGATCAGTACTTTTATATTTTTCACCGTTTACTTCTATAGTGTGTAAGCCATTATTTGACGTTAATTTTAGTACGCTGATCCCCAAGAAAGTTGATAAATTAAGCTTTTGATTGTCAGCGTTTACTTGCCAGTTAATTGATGCACTCTGACGTTTTTTCGCTTGTAAAAAAGCTATTTTCCCTTTTATTTTCCAGGAATTCAATGATAAAAGCTGTTGATTTCTCTGTTCAATACTTTGTATTCGCTGAGGGCTTTGCTCTGATATAGTGCTTGTTGTTGAACAACCTGACAAGCATACAATAGTGAAAAATATTATCAAAGCAGTTCTAAATTGGCAGTTCATATAAGATTTACTTTATTATCGGTTAAAGTCTGACACCTGAATGGTCATCAAAATACACGTTGTACATTACTGCTGATTATCTATATATACCGATGACACTTCAAGCCCTAAACTGTATCTTCAAGTAGAACGGGTATGAGATGAATAGCTATATTCCTTATGCCTTGCATATATTAGGGATGAAAAACGCTTTTAGAGTGAACGAAATTTAGTCCAATTGGTACAATTGTACGTATAATTTTGACGATAGCTTGTAATATGCTTTCAATTATCGTGGTTATTTCGTAAAATTGCGGCGTGATTTGTCACAGATCATAGTTTTTAAAAAAGTGATCCCTATAATGGGTATTGTTTCTTTATAGAATATAGCCAAGAATCTTGAGATTGTTTGACTATAATGAGTTTAATTCGTTGTTGTATTGAAGATAAAGGTCGCTATTTAAGCATTATGTCTATTGTTGCTGTTGGAATTAATCATAAAACTGCACCTGTTGCTGTTCGGGAAAAAATTGCTTTTAACCCAGATCACTTAACAACAGCTTTGCAAGAAATGTTAGCCGCTGTGCAATGTCGTGAAGCCGCTATATTATCTACGTGCAATCGTACTGAGCTTTATCTAGTACAAGATGGCGCGATAGACATAACTCAGCAACGCCTTGTTCAATGGTTAGCTCAACATCACAATATTCCTTCTTCTACTATTTTACCTAGTTTATATATACACCAAGACCAAAAAGCCGTTAACCATATGATGCGGGTCGCGTGTGGCCTTGATTCTTTAGTTTTAGGTGAACCACAAATACTAGGGCAAATGAAACAAGCCTATAGCCAAGCAAAAGCTGCAGGCTCAATGGCTTTGGTGATGGACCGTTTATTTCAGCGTACCTTTGGTGTTGCTAAGCAAGTACGTACTGAAACTGATATTGGTACCAGTGCGGTTTCTGTGGCTTTTGCTTCAGTAAATTTAGCCAAACATATTTTTGCCAATTTAGAAAATACACGGGTATTGTTGGTTGGTGCTGGTGACACAATTGAATTGGTTGCCAAACACTTATATGAGAATAATGTAGGTAAGATAACCGTTGCCAATCGCACGTTATCTCGGGCTCAAGGAATAGCAGAGAAAATTGGCGCTGACGTGATCACCTTAGCGCAAATTCCTGAGCATATGAGCAGAGCAGATATTGTGATCAGTTCTACAGGCAGTACGTTGCCACTTATCGGTAAAGGTATGGTTGAAAATGCGCTGTCGAAACGTAAGCGTCAGCCTATTTTTATGGTTGATTTAGCTGTGCCGCGAGATATAGAAGAGCAAGTAGGTGAGCTTGAAGATGTATTTCTTTATACGGTTGACGATTTACAAAATATTATCGCAAAAAATATGGAGGGTCGACGTAAAGCGGCTGTCCAAGCAGAAAGTATTGTCAATCAACAATGTGACCATTTTATGTCATGGTTACGTGGTTTAAATACTCAAGACACGGTAGTGAGTTACCGCAAACAATGCCTCGACAATAGAGATATACTGCTTGAAAAAGCATTGATACAGCTTAAAGGCAATAAAAATCCTGAAGCTGTTATCGCAGAATTAGCAACTAAACTCACCAATAAATTTATGCATGCTCCAACGAGCGCATTACAGTCTGCTGCACAGGGTGGTGAATTAGATAAACTGATTTATTTACGCGATATCTTTAATTTAGATCAAGAGTCCTAGCCTTCCTTATATCGCACTAAATTTACACCATGATTGTATTAATTACCTGCGTCAATTATTTAATAGATCAATTATAATTTTACTGTGCCGTCGTTAGGCACTAGAATAGTGCCAAATTTGACAATTATCATTGTCCTAATAAAAGAATATTTTAATGAAAGAGTCCGTTTATCATAAGCTTGAAGTCATTGTTGAACGCTTCGAGGAAGTTCAAGCCCTATTATCCGATCCAGAAACAATCTCCGATCAAGACAAATTTAGAGCTTTATCAAAAGAATTTTCAACGTTAGAGACTATCGCGTCAACCTTTAAGCAATACCAAGACGCAGTAGCTGATTTCTCAACGGCTGAAGAAATGCTCAAAGATGAAGACCCTGATATGCGCGAAATGGCGCAAGAAGAGTTTAAAGCAGCGAAAAAAGCTGTTGAAAACATGACAGATGAAATACAAATTTTATTATTGCCTAAAGATCCAAAGGACGATAACAACTGTTTTGTTGAAATTCGTGCCGGAGCAGGTGGCGACGAAGCCGCTATTTTTGCGGGCGATTTATTTCGTATGTACAGCCGTTATGCTGAAAAGAAAGGCTGGAAAATTGAAATAATGAACTCGAATGAAAGTGAACAGGGCGGCTATAAAGAACTTATCATGAAAGTAAATGGTGTAGGCGTTTATGGTTTTATGAAGTTTGAATCAGGAGGCCACCGTGTTCAACGTGTACCTGACACCGAGTCTCAAGGTCGTGTTCATACTTCAGCATGTACTGTAGTCGTTATGCCTGAAATTCCTGAGTCTGAAGCGATTGAAATTAACAAAGCTGACTTAAAGGTTGATACGTTTCGCGCCTCTGGTGCCGGTGGTCAGCACGTTAACAAAACGGACTCAGCTATACGTATAACGCATATACCATCAGGCGTTGTGGTAGAGTGTCAAGATCAACGCTCACAGCATAAAAATCGTGCGCAAGCTATGTCGGTGTTGCAAGCTCGTTTACAACAAGCAGAAGATGAAAAACGTCGTAGCGAAGAAGAATCGTCGCGTCGTAACTTAGTTGCTAGTGGTGATCGTTCTGAGCGAATTAGAACCTATAACTTTCCTCAAGGTAGAATGAGTGACCACCGAATTAATTTAACGCTATATCGCCTAAATGAAGTGATGGAAGGTAATCTGCACTTAATCATGGAACCTATTATGCAAGAAAACCAAGCTGACTTGTTGGCAGCAGTAGCAGATTAACAGTCCTTTGTTGTTCGAAAATAAGCACTTGGAAGTTCACTCTTTGCAAAATAAAACCATAAAACAGCTGATCAACTTTGGCACCGAGTTATTAAAAAATCACTCGGATAGTGCCAAGCTTGATGCACAAGTTTTACTCTGTTTTGTAAGTGACAAAACAATTACCTATTTACATACTTGGCCAGAAGAGGTTTTAACTGAAAATTGCTATCATCTTTTTGACGAATTATTACAACGGCGACTATCAGGAGAGCCAATTTCCTATATTACGGGGATAAAAGAGTTTTGGTCTTTACCCTTTTTTTGTAGTCCAGCAACATTAATTCCCAGGCCTGATACTGAAGTTTTAGTTGAACAGGTCCTAATGTACGGGCAACAGTTTGCGGATGAACCACTCAACTGTCTCGACTTAGGTACTGGCACAGGTGCCATCGCATTATCATTAGCTTCTGAAATGTCTTCTTGGTATGTTGACGCTGTTGATTTTAGTGAAGAAGCAATAACTCTCGCACAGAAAAATGCTAAAAATCTCGGCTTAGCCAATGTCGATATTTTTCAAAGCGACTGGTTCTCTCAAGTTAATCGCAATAAAAAATTTGATATTATTGTCAGCAACCCTCCTTATATAGATGATAAAGATATTCATCTAACTCAAGGAGATGTTCGTTTTGAGCCTTTATCTGCTTTAGTTGCAGAAAGTAAGGGTTTGGCGGATATTTTGAAGATTGTAATACAAGCTAAAGCTTATTTGTCAGATTCAGGAGCACTCTTTCTTGAGCATGGTTATGACCAAGGTGATAAAGTAAAACAGTTATTGTTAGATAATGGCTATAGCGAGGCGATTACCATTAAAGATTATAGTGATCATGACAGAGTCACTTGGGCGAAAGCGAATAGCAAGTAGTGTTAATAATAAATCGTACTAATGCTCAACAATACCAACAACACTAAAAATAAGAATAAAGGAATTCAATAATGTTTAAACACCTACACATGACCATTGCGGCGCTTAGCGTAGCATTACTTACACTGCGTTTTATTTGGTTAATGCTTGGTTCAGAGAACCTAAATAAAAAATGGGTTAAAATTGCCCCTCATGTCATTGATACATTTTTGCTACTTATTGGTGTAATGATGGCAGTAAAGTTAGCGATTAATCCTTTTGAGCAATTATGGTTAGCAGAAAAGATACTTGCTATCATAGCTTATATTTTTACAGGTTATTACACCTTAAAATTAGCAAGAAATAATATGTTAAGAGTGATCGGTTATCTTGGTGCATTAGGCTGGTTTATGCTTATTGTACGTATTGCAATGACCAAAGAAACGGTGTTTTTTTAGTACGATCTCTTTCATAATTTACAAATAAGCGCCATTTTTGGCGCTTTATTCTCAACTAAAGGGTATAAATAACTATTTTGATGAATGAACTATTATTATCAGAAATTAAATCTGATGAAAAAGGCTTATTAGGAAAGTTTCTTCTCATTGATGATTTTATGTTTACTAAAGCAGAATCATTTCAGGTTGATATTGATAACATTATCATTCAATGCCAAAAAGCTACTGAAAATATTGAGAGTGCACTTGAATGTGTTGAAACACTTATTGACGAACTATTTGTTGAACAAATGTTTATTGATAAGAGCAAATTAACATGGCCGGTAATTTCTTTTCAAATAGAAACTGCTCTCGCGTATAGAACCTTAGCTCCCACATTAAAAGCGGTTATTTTATGTCATGTTATTGAAGCGTGTGGTTTTGAATCTGATATTGTTTATATACCTGAAAAAACAATGATCCGCATCATTTGTGATGAAGATTACGCGATTATTTTTGACCCTGTTACTGGCGAGTCACTTGATTGGCATCAACTTGATGTCAGGATGAATGAACTTGATGGTGATCCTAGTCAATTGGAATTAAAGCCGATTGAAGCGGTATCACTTGTTTTAGAACACTTAACCGCACTTAAAAATGCCTTAATGCGTGAACTGAACTTTGATGAAGCGCTAAAGTGCGTTGATATGATCATCGCTTTACGACCCGATGATCCATTTGAACGTCGAGACCGTGGTTTCTTATTGCATCAACTTGATTGTTTTAAGGTCGCTTATGATGATTACCAATATTTTGTTGAGCATTGTCCAAAAGATCCCGCAGCGCAATTATTAAAATTACAACTCGAAAAAATTACAATTGTTGACACCGTTTTACATTAATTTTAACGTCGCACTTTTAATCGTGCTTTATTACTTACCTTTGGAGATTTCATGCTAAAAGAAACTGTAAACCAAGCAGTCGTGGCACATGCCCCTTTAGTTACTAATGATGCAACCATTCTTGGCTTTTTAGCTATTATACTCGGCGCCGTATTTTATACTTCAAACAGTAAAATTCCATTTTTTCAAAAATTTTATAGTATTGTTCCTGCTGTTTTACTCTGCTACTTCTTACCATCATTATTAAATACTTTTGGTATTATTGATGGTGACGAGTCGCAACTTTATTATGTCGCCTCTCGTTATTTACTGCCGGCATGTTTAGTTTTGCTGACCATTAGTGTTGATCTAAAAGCCATAGCGAAATTAGGGCGAAAAGCCATAATTATGTTCTTTACTGGTACGCTAGGTATCGTTATCGGTGGGCCAATTTCCTTATTGGTTGTATCTGCAATATATCCGGAGCTATTGGGTGTAGAAGGCCCTGAAGCAGTTTGGCGAGGCATGACAACAGTTGCAGGTAGTTGGATAGGTGGCAGTGCTAACCAAGCAGCGATGAAGGAAATTTATGGCGCAGGCGACCAAATATTTTCAGCTATGGTTACCGTTGATGTCATCGTTGCAAATTTATGGATGGCTGTTTTACTGATTATGGCCGCCAAGGCCAAACAAATAGATGCCAAAACTGGCGCCGATATTACTGCTATCACTGAATTAAAAGAGAAAGTTGAACATTTTCATGCCAAACATGGCCGTATAGCTGAATTATCAGACTTAATGGTTATCCTTGCTGTTGGTTTAGGTATTACTGGATTCGCTCATCTTTTTTCTGATTTTATGACACCTTATTTTGTCGCTAACTTTCCAGACACGGCGCGCTTTAGTTTCCATAGTAAGTTTTTTTGGATGATTGTTTTTGCTACTACAGCTGGTATTTGTTTATCGTTTACTAGAGCACGTAAACTCGAAGGTGTAGGTGCTTCTAAAATTGGTTCGGCATTTCTTTATGTATTAATTGCCACCATAGGTACAAAGATGGACGTACGTATGATTTTTGATGCGCCGGTATATTTCATGATCGGAGTTATTTGGATGTTAGTTCACGCGAGTTTAATGCTGGTTGTCGCTAAGCTCATTAAAGCCCCAGTATTTTACATGGCGGTTGCTAGTCAAGCTAACGTTGGTGGTGCGGCGTCCGCGCCTGTAGTTGCATCAGCGTTCCATCCATCTTTAGCTCCTGTGGGGGTGCTGTTGGCGGTTTTAGGTTATACCGTTGGTACTTATATGGCTTGGCTTTGTGGGCAGTTTTTACAAGTTATTGGTTGATTAAGTTGACCAATAACTTCTATTTTACATATTTATAAAGGATATAAAAATGGCTTTGAAATCCATTGCACTAGGTGAACTTGAAATTGCCAACGACAAACCGTTTGTTTTATTTGGCGGTATGAATGTACTAGAGTCTCGCGATTTAGCCATGACTATTGCAGAACATTATGTCGAAGTGACACAAAAACTTAATATTCCTTATGTATTTAAAGCTTCTTTTGACAAGGCCAATCGTTCGTCGGTCTCTTCATATCGTGGTCCGGGCTTAGATGAAGGTCTGAAAATATTTGAAGAAATTAAGACAACCTTTAATGTGCCAATTATTACCGATGTGCATGAAGCTTACCAAGCACAACCGGTAGCTGATGTTGTTGACATAATACAACTTCCAGCATTTCTTGCTCGTCAAACGGACCTTGTTGTAGCGATGGCAAAGACAAATGCAATTATAAATATTAAAAAACCGCAGTTTTTAGCCGCTCATGAAATGCGTCATATAATTAATAAATTTGCTGAAGCAGGTAATGATAAAATTATTTTGTGTGAGCGCGGCAGTTGTTTTGGTTATAACAATTTAATTGTTGATATGTTAGCCATGGATGAAATGAAAGATTATGCACCGGTAATATTTGATGCCACACATGCTTTACAACAGCCGGGTGGTCGCAGTGATTCAGCAGGTGGTCGTAGAGTAAAAGCGGCACAATTAGCACGTAGTGGTATGGCATTAGGACTTGCGGGTTTGTTTATTGAAGCTCACCCAGACCCAACGATGGCTAAATGTGACGGACCATGTGCATTGCCTTTAGATAAACTTGAGCCATATTTAAGGCAAATGAAAGCGATTGATGATTTAGTGAAAAGTTTTGAACCGTTAATCACAGGTTAATACCCATTGTTAAAAGGGGGTAGCGTCTTTTTTTAGTAAAGTGTTTTTAGAGCAGCACTTAAGAAAAAGCCCTATGGTATGTTAATACACTAGGGCTTTATATTTAAACGTTAACTATAGCTTGTATATTTAAACGTTAACTATAGCTTGTATATTTTGCGATACGTTATAGTTTAGGAATACGGATTTTCTTTTCTTCAGACTGACGATAGATAACCAATGTTTTACCAATGATTTGTATTTGGGTCGCCTTTGTTTCACGACAAATAGCGTCAACTATTAATCCTTTTGTTTCACGGTCATCGGTTGGAATTTTAATTTTGATTAATTCGTGATGACCAAGCGCGTAATCTATTTCAGCTACAACAGCTTCGGTTAGACCATTGTTACCCAATAAAACTACGGGTTTCAAGGGATGTGCGAGTCCTTTAAGGTGCTGGATTTGTTTTTTATTTAAGTTCATTAACAATTTTCGTTACAAGTTGGCTTGAATTATAGGTATTTTAACTCCATCTTGTTTGTAATACTAATACTGTTTATCAAGAGATGACATTTCTGGCATTAATTTGAGTGTCATGTTAAGTGAAATGAATGACTAAAAAGAAGTTAAGCAATAGCAGTACAAAATGGATGCAAGAGCATTTCGATGATGAGTATGTCAAAAAAGCACAAAAACTCGGTTTACGTTCTCGTGCTGTATTCAAACTTGAAGAAATCAATATAAAAGACAAACTTATTAAATCAGGTATGAAAGTGGTTGATTTAGGCGCAGCGCCAGGAGGTTGGTCTGAATATGCGGTAAAGGCTGTTGGTGAGAAAGGACAAGTGATTGCTTGTGATATTTTACCGATGGACCCTATTGTAGGTGTTGACTTTTTAGAAGGTGATTTTCGAGAAGAGGCTGTACTTGATGCCTTACTCTCTCGGATAAACGGTCAAACTATTGATGTTGTGATGTCTGATATGGCAGCAAACATGAGTGGGAATGAAAGTGCAGACTCTGCCAGAAGCATGTATTTGGTTGAGTTAGCGCTTGAAATGTGTCAACAAGTATTGAAGAAAGACGGTTCGTTTGTGGTTAAAGTTTTTCAGGGTGTAGGTTTTGAACAATTTATGAAAGATGTTCGAGTCTGCTTTAAAACGGTAAAAACCAGAAAACCAGATTCATCTCGGGCACGTTCTCGAGAAGTTTATCTTGTTGCTACCGGATTTAAATAGCGACAAGCTTGAAAATATAGTAAATTACACAAAAATAGTTATTTAATCTAATTGTTATTGAATAAGCGATTTTTAATTAGATTAACACACGTTACAAGAGGTCATTAAGTTGAGCGACATGGCAAAAAATCTTATTTTATGGTTAGTTATTGCAGTAGTACTAATGTCTGTATTCCAGAGTTTTACTCCGGATAGCGCTAACGAGCAACAAGTTGATTATACGCGCTTCATCCAAGATGTCCGTCAAGGGCAAATTCGTGACGTGACAGTTAGCCGCAGTGGTGTTATAGAAGGCACAAAACGCAGTGGTGAAGAATTTATCACCGTTATTCCTGGTCTTTATGATCAAGATTTAATTAACGATTTGGTTAAACAGGGCGTTAATGCCTCAGGTGAGTTACCCGAAGAAACAAGTTTCTTAACAACGATATTTGTTTCTTGGTTTCCAATGATATTGCTTATTGGTGTATGGATATTCTTCATGCGTCAAATGCAAGGTGGCGGCGGTAAAGGCGCTATGTCATTTGGTAAATCTAAGGCGCGCTTATTGAGTGATGACCAAATTAAAACAACCTTTGGCGATGTCGCCGGTTGTGATGAAGCAAAAGAAGAAGTTTCAGAATTGGTTGATTATTTAAAAGACCCTTCAAGATTTCAAAAGTTAGGTGGTCGTATCCCTTCTGGTGTCTTATTAGTAGGCCAACCAGGTACAGGTAAAACCTTACTTGCAAAAGCGATAGCGGGTGAAGCAAAAGTACCATTCTTCACAATCTCCGGTTCAGACTTTGTTGAAATGTTTGTTGGTGTTGGTGCATCACGTGTTCGTGATATGTTTGAACAAGCAAAAAAATCTGCACCTTGTATTATCTTTATTGATGAAATCGATGCTGTCGGTCGCCAACGTGGCGCTGGTATGGGCGGTGGTCACGACGAACGTGAACAAACGTTAAACCAAATGCTAGTAGAAATGGATGGTTTTGAAGGTAATGAAGGCGTCATTGTAATTGCTGCTACTAACCGTCCTGATGTATTAGATCCTGCGTTATTACGTCCAGGTCGTTTTGACCGTCAAGTAACGGTTGGTTTACCTGATATTCGTGGTCGTGAACAAATTCTTAAAGTTCATATGCGTAAAGTACCACTAGGTGACGATGTTAAACCATCGGTTATTGCTCGCGGTACACCAGGTTTTTCAGGTGCTGATTTAGCTAACTTGGTGAATGAGGCTGCATTGTTTGCAGCACGTACTTCACGTCGTGTTGTTGCTATGGAAGAATTTGAAAAAGCTAAAGATAAAATTATGATGGGCGCAGAACGACGCTCCATGGTAATGAATGATGCTGAAAGAGAAATGACTGCTTATCATGAAGCCGGTCACGCTATTGTTGGCCGTTTAGTTCCTGATCATGACCCTGTTTACAAAGTGAGTATCATTCCTCGAGGACGTGCTTTGGGTGTGACTATGTATTTACCTGAACAAGACCGATTTAGTCATAGTAGACAACATTTAGAAAGCAACATCTCATCATTATATGGTGGTCGAATTGCTGAAGAATTAATTTACGGTTTTGATAAAGTTTCTACAGGAGCATCAAATGACATTGAACGGGCAACGCAACTTGCACGTAAAATGGTAACACAATGGGGCTTTTCTGAAAAAATGGGTCCAATGTTATTTGCCGAAGAAGAGGGTGAAGTATTCTTAGGTCGTTCATCGTCAAAGTCATTGAATATGTCTGATGAAACAGCGCAAATGATTGACGCTGAAGTAAAAGATTTTGTCAATCGTAACTATCAGCGTGCTGAGCAAATTCTTAAAGATAATCGTGACGTATTAGAAACAATGAAAGATGCACTCATGCATTACGAAACTATTGATGCATTGCAGATTGATGATTTGATGGCTCGTCGAGAAGTGCGCCCACCTGCAGCAGATTTTGATAATCATTCAGACTCTAATGAGCCACCTAAGGCTGAAGCTGACAAAGGTGATGAAAGTAAAGATGTTATTAAAGAAGAATTAGCACCAGATACTGACACACCAACGGATATACCAACCAAATAATGGTTGTTAATTAAAGCCTCGTTTATCGAGGCTTTTTTATAATAATAAGAAAGCTATTTAAAGAGTTTAATTTTGTTAAAAAAGCTAACCTGCGCTGAAAAGCACCTTGAACTACAAAAACCGCAGATCATGGGGATCTTAAATGTAACGCCAGACTCTTTTTCTGATGGTGGACAATTTACACAGCTAGACTCTGCTTTGTCTCAGGTAGAGCAAATGATCACCGATGGTGCCAAAATTATTGATATTGGTGGTGAATCAACACGCCCAGGCGCTGCAGAAGTTAGTGAAAGAGATGAAATTTCTCGCGTTATTCCGGTTTTAAAAGCAATAAAGCAACGTTTTGACGTTATAGTTTCAATTGATACCAGTAAAGCTAACGTTATGGCTGAAGCGATAGCAAATGGTGCTGGGCTTATTAACGATGTTAGAGCTTTACAAAATGAGGGCTGTTTAGCTATTATTTCACAGTGCGACCTTCCTGTTTGTTTAATGCATATGCAGGGACTACCTCGTACAATGCAAGCCTCTCCGCATTACCATGACTTGATTGATGATATTAAATCTTTCTTTAAAAAGCGTATTAATGCTTGTGAACAAGCGGGCATACAAAAGCAGCGAATTATTTTAGACCCTGGTTTTGGTTTTGGTAAATCATTAGAGCAAAATTATCAGTTACTCGCACACTTTTCAGATTTTCAATGTTTTGACTTACCACTACTTGCTGGGTTATCGCGTAAATCTATGATCGGTAATTTATTAAATAGAGACGTTGAACAACGTTTAGCCGGAAGCCTAACAACGGCTATATTCGCTGTACAACAAGGTGCAAAAATTATTCGTGTTCATGATGTAAAAGAAACCATGGACGCTCTTAAAATTATAAACGCGGTGGCAGAATACGCTTAGCCGTTTGATAGATAGGACTCAAAAAATGTCAAAAAGAAAATATTTTGGTACCGATGGTATTAGAGGTTTGGTTGGCGAATATCCAATCACACCTAAATTTGTGATGAAATTAGGTTATGCGGCCGGTAAGGTTCTAGCTGCTCAAGGCACTAAAAAAGTATTGATAGGTAAAGACACGCGTATTTCGGGTTATATGCTGGAATCAGCGCTGGAAGCGGGTTTTTCTGCTGCAGGTATTGATATCGGGTTATTAGGACCTATGCCAACACCGGGTATCGCTTATTTAACAAAAACCTTTAGAGCTGAAGCCGGTATTGTTATTAGTGCTTCACATAATCCATTTTATGATAATGGTATTAAGTTTTTCTCTCAAGACGGTCAAAAATTGCCCGATGAAGTTGAGTTAGCCATTGAAGCTGAATTAGATAAAGAAATGGGTTGTGTTGAGTCAGCTAAGCTTGGCAAGGCAACACGTATAGGCGATGCTTCAGGGCGTTATATTGAATTTTGTAAAAGTAATTTTCCAAGCCAATTCTCCCTCAATCATTTAAAAATTGTGGTTGATTGTGCAAACGGCGCAACCTATCACATTGCCCCAAATGTTTTTCGTGAACTGGGTGCAGAGGTGATTGAAATAGGTACGTCTCCTAATGGTACCAATATTAATCATGAATGTGGTGCAACATCAATGGACGCTATCAGTAAAGCGGTAGTAGAGCATCAGGCGGACTTAGGCATTGCCCTAGATGGCGATGGTGACCGTTTAATGATGGTTGATCATACCGGTTATGTACTTGATGGTGATGAATGTGTTTATGTGATTGCTTGCAATGATTTAAATACCGGTAGTATGCGTGGTGGTGTAGTTGGCACGTTAATGACTAATATGGGCTTAGAACTTGCCTTAGTTGATATGGGGGTGCCTTTTGCGAGAAGTAATGTTGGTGACCGTCATGTCATGGAAATGCTAAAACTAAAAGGTTGGCAGCTTGGTGCTGAAAATTCAGGCCATGTTATTAACTTGAATCATACCTCTACTGGCGATGGTATTATTGCTGCTTTGAATGTATTAACAGCGGTTTGTGGTACCGGGAAGAAATTGAATGAATTGAGGCAAGGAATGACTAAATTGCCACAAATTCTCGTTAATGTAAGATTTACAGGTGACAACGATCCTTTAACGTCTGATGAAGTTACGACGGCAGTAAATAACGTTAATGAAAAACTTTCTGGACGAGGGCGAGTACTATTAAGAAAATCAGGTACAGAACCGCTGATCCGAGTGATGGTTGAAGGACCAGATTTAGATGAAGTCACTACATTGGCTCACGTTATTGCTGACGCAGTAAAGCTTGCTTGTTAGCGTTATAGCGGTATATTTTGTACAAATTTTATTGTTAAGGCTGAAAATTAAGCAAATGAGCAAGATTTTCACCTTAATACTTGTATCTTATTGTTAGGTTAGTTAATATCTCGCCGCTTTGATTTAGGAATGATAAATGAAAAGACGTGCAATCGTTGCTGCTAATTGGAAAATGAATGGCGACTTAGAACTAGTAAAGACTATGAGCGCAGGATTAAGTAATTTAAAACTTGCTGAAAATGTTGATGTTATCATTTGTCCTAGTGCTTTATACTTAGCTGCGTTTGAATGTGACAAAATGAATGCAAACATTCATCTTGGTGCTCAAAATGTAAGTGAACATGATAGCGGTGCATTTACCGGCGAAATTTCTACAGCTATGTTGCAGGAACTATCGGTAGGTTTTGTTATTATTGGACACTCTGAACGTCGCAGTATTTACAACGAATCTAGCGAGCAGGCTGCGCTTAAAGTTAAAGCGGCTTTGGCTGCTGGTATCACACCCATTCTATGTATTGGTGAAAGTGAAACTGAGCGTGCTGAAGAAAAAACTGAAGCAATATTATCTGCGCAATTACAACCGGTAATCGATGTAATTGGTATTGAAAAATTTAGTGAAGTTGTTGTTGCCTATGAACCCGTTTGGGCTATTGGTACAGGTAAAACGGCTTCTCCTGAAATGGCACAAGCGACACATTTATTTATTCGTCAATTTTTAGCAAAAGCGAATAGCGATATCGCAAATAAAGTGCCGTTGTTATACGGTGGCAGCGTAAATGCTGCTAACTGTGAAGAATTATTTGCACAAGCTGATATAGACGGTGGGCTTATTGGCGGTGCTAGTTTAAAAGTCGACGAATTTAAAATAATTTGTTCGACAGCAAAGGGATCATAAAATGTTGTATCAAGTATTAATAGTAGTATATCTTATCGTTGCTTTATGTTTAATTGGCCTAGTGCTAATTCAACACGGTAAAGGCGCTGATATGGGCGCATCTTTCGGAGCAGGCTCTTCAGCGACAATCTTTGGTTCAAGTGGTTCAGGTAACTTCTTAACGAAAGCAACTACATGGTTAGCGATTGGTTTTTTCGCGATCAGCTTAGTGTTAGGTAACTTAACGGCGAATCGCATTAAGTCTACTGATGAATGGAACAACATTGATGCAGCTACTGAGCAATCAATTCCAGCAGATAGTGATATTCCAAGCGCAAGCGCAGAACCTCAATCTGCAATTAAAAATTCAGATGTACCAGCAGGTGATGCTGATGCAACTAAAGCTGACGATAGCGATGTACCTAAATAAGCTATAAGTTAGTTACACTGTTAGACACAAACATGCAGATGTGGTGGAATTGGTAGACACGCAGCCTTGAGGGGGCTGTGCCTTAGGGCGTGAGAGTTCGAGTCTCTCTATCTGCACCAAATAGAGGTTCCAAAGGAACCGAAAAAGACCGGAACAACCTAATTAATAAGGTGTTTCGGTTTTTTTATGTCTGAGCTGTTCTGGTGAAGACTTGCAATATCTGGAACATTTAGTACCATTACTTTAATTCAATTGGTATTACTCAATCATGCAGCTTGTAGCTAAAATTTTTAGCCATGCTAAAAATCACGCATCTTCAATGACCACGGCTATAGCTGAAATGGAAGTCGTCAATACAGGAGTACAGCACAGTGTTTATCACAGTCGATCAAAAACTAGTTTATAAACATAAACCCAAACGTTGCAGCAACTGCAAAAATAGGGCTATTTCTACCTATGTTTTTGGTGAACCCAGCGACAAGTTAATTGAAGAGCTACAAACAAATAAACTGATCAAACTCGGTGGTTGTAGCATGGAAGTTGGTAGATACCAAAAGCAGTGGCACTGTGAACAGTGTAATACTGATTTTTATAAGGAATTTCATCTTATTGAGCAGCAATTTTAATTATTTTTCAGTTCAATAAGTTTGACAACCATTAACATTTATCGCACCTTGTATGCTGCATAATGGACAAGCAGTAACGCCAAGGCAAAATCATGGACAAAAAGAAGCTCAGCGAAACCGACATCATCAGCAAATTTATCATGCCCGCAGTGCAAAACGCTGGTTGGGACTTGATGAAGCAAATACGCCAAGAAGTTAAATTACGTGACGGCAAGGTTATTGTTCGCGGCCAACTAGGCGTACGTAAAACGGTTAAATCAGCTGATATTGTGCTTTACCATAAACCTAATATGCCGCTGGCTGTTATTGAAGCCAAAGCCAATAAACACGAAATAGGCAAGGGCATGCAACAAGGGCTTGATTACGCCCGTTTGCTAGAAGTGCCATTTATCTTTGCCTCAAACGGCGATGGTTTTATCTTTCATGATAAAACTAACCCAGCTCAACTTGAAACGCGTATAGAGCTTGCAGACTTTCCCACGCCTGAGCAACTATGGCAGAAATACTGGGCTTATCGCGGTTTTACAGCAGCACAGCTACCGCTAATTACACCAGACTATCATGATGACGGCAGTGGCAAAGCGCCGCGTTATTATCAACTACAAGCGGTTAATAAAACCATTGAAGCCGTATCTAACGGGCAAAACCGTATCATACTGGTTATGGCTACTGGCACAGGTAAAACTTATACCGCCTTTCAAATTATTTGGCGCTTATGGAAATCTCGCCAGAAAAAGCGCATCCTCTTTTTAGCCGATCGCAATATATTAGTTGATCAATCAAAAAATAATGATTTTTTACCTTTTGGCTCGGCCATGACCAAAGTGACTAAGCGAACAGTTGACCCTGCTTTTGAGATCCACTTGGCACTTTACCAAGCATTAACCGGCCCTGAAGAAAGCCAAAAGGCTTATAAACAAGTCGATAAAGACTTCTTTGACCTGATCATTATCGACGAGTGCCATCGTGGTAGTGCCAGTGAAGACAGCGCATGGCGTGAAATACTCGAGTACTTTAGCGCTGCGACTCAAGTTGGCTTAACCGCCACACCCAAAGAAACAGAAGAAGTATCAAACATCGACTACTTTGGCGAGCCGGTATACACCTATTCACTTAAAGAAGGCATTGAAGATGGCTTCTTAGCACCCTATAAAGTCGTACGTGTTGATATTGATGTTGATTTACAAGGCTGGCGACCCACCAAAGGGCAAATAGATAAACAAGGTGAACTCATTGATGATCGCATTTATAACCAAAAAGATTTTGATCGCACCTTAGTCATTGACGAACGCACACAGTTAGTTGCACAAACCATAACCAGCTATTTAGAACGCACTGATCCTATGGCGAAAACCATCGTATTTTGTAACGATATCGATCACGCTGATCGTATGCGCCGCGCCTTGGTTAACGTAAACCCTAAACAAGTGGCTAAAAACGAAAAATACGTGATGAAAATCACCGGCGATGACGAAATCGGCAAAGCCCAGTTAGACAATTTTATTAATCCGAAAAAAGCTTATCCTGTTATTGCCACTACCTCTGAATTAATGAGCACAGGGGTTGACGCTAAAACCTGTAAGTTAGTAGTACTTGATCAAAATATTCAATCAATGACCAAATTCAAGCAAATCATTGGTCGCGGTACTCGTATTGATGACAGATATAATAAACTTTGGTTTACTATTCTCGATTTTAAAAAAGCAACCGAGCTATTCGCCGATGAGAAGTTTGATGGCGAAGCCGTTAAAATCATGGAAAGTAACCCTAAAGATATTATTGACGATGAAGACGGCACTTTCCTTGATGACTTAACTGATGCACTTACTGGTGATGATGAACAATTAGAGCCAAGTGAAGGGGCTATTAATACAGTTACCGAACCAGCGCAAGGCTACGATACCAGCACTAACCAAGATGATGGCGAAATTAATGGAAATTGGGGCGAAGATGAAGACGAAAAACGTTTTATCAAATTCCAAGTCTCGGGCGTTAAGGTCAAAAAAATGGCTGAGCGTGTGCAGTATTACGACACCGACGGCAAACTTGTTACCGAGTCGTTTAAAGATTACACCCGTAAAACCATACAAAAGCAATTTACCTCACTTGATGACTTTACCCGTAAGTGGAATGCGAGCGAACGTAAACAAACCATTATTGACGAATTAGCCAACGAAGGCGTTATTTGGCAAGCCCTAGAAGACGATATAAGCAAAGACCTCGACCCGTTTGACCTGATATGCCATATCGCCTTTGACCAGCCACCATTAACGCGTCAAGAACGTGTTAATAACGTTAAAAAGCGTAATTACTTCACTAAATATTCTGAACAAGCACAAACAGTATTAAAAGCACTGCTTGATAAATACGCTGATGCTGGTGTAAAAGAAATTGAAAGCATTCATGTGCTTAAAGTTCAACCGTTTGAGCAAATGGGTAAGCCAATGGAGATAGCAAAACAAGCCTTTGGTAACCGAAAAGGGTATGATCAAGCCATTACCGAGTTAGAAACCGAGCTTTATCAAAGTATACCAACGGATAAAGCCAGCTAGTGTAAGTTAAAGGTATAACCAAATTTATATGCACCTTTGTGGCTAAATTGCCAAAAGGTGCATTTTCTTATATTAAATGTTTTCAAGTTAAAGAGTTTTATATGTCAGTTAGTTCAGTAATAAAGTCCATTCAAGATATTATGCGTAAAGATGCCGGTGTAGACGGCGATGCTCAACGATTAGGGCAAATGTCTTGGTTACTTTTCCTTAAAATATTTGACGCGCAAGAAGAAGCATTAGAGTTTGAATTAGACAATTATCAAGAGCCGATACCAACGCAATATTTATGGCGTAACTGGGCACAAGACAATGAAGGCATAACCGGTGACGAACTATTAGAATTTGTTAACGACCAACTGTTTACCGAGCTTAAAAACTTAACCGCACCGATAAAGCTTAACCCACGGGGTTATGTAGTACGTGAAGCCTTTAGCGATGCCTTTAACTACATGAAAAACGGCACACTACTGCGCCAAGTGATCAACAAGCTTAATGAAATTGACTTTACCGACTCACAAGAGCGTCACCTGTTTGGTGACCTATACGAGCAAATATTAAAAGACTTACAAAGCGCTGGTAATGCGGGCGAGTTTTATACGCCGCGCGCTGTTACCCGCTTTATGGTTAACCGTATTGATCCCCAATTGGGCGAAAGCATTATGGACCCGGCTTGTGGTACCGGTGGCTTTTTAGCTTGTTCGTTTGACCATGTTAAAGACAACTATGTTAAAACCGCCGCTGATCACCAAAGTTTGCAAAAACAAATTCACGGTGTTGAGAAAAAACAATTACCGCACTTACTCTGTACTACTAATATGCTATTACACGGCATTGAAGTACCGGTACAAGTAAAACATGGCAATACCTTAAACAAACCGCTTTCAAGCTGGGATGAAGAACTAGACGTTATTGTCACTAACCCGCCGTTTGGCGGCACCGAAGAAGACGGTATTGAAAAGAACTTTCCTACGGAAACCCGTACCCGTGAAACCGCCGATTTGTTTTTACAACTAATTATTGAAGTGCTGGCGTCACCAACAACAGATAAAAATGGTGGCCGTGCGGCGGTAGTATTGCCCGACGGCACATTATTTGGTGAAGGCGTTAAAACTAAAATTAAAAAACTATTAACCGAAGAATGTAATTTACATACTATTGTGCGTTTACCTAATGGTGTATTTGCCCCGTATACAGGTATTAAAACTAACATACTATTTTTCACAAAAGGTAAGCCAACGACAAAAGTATGGTACTACGAGCATCCATACCCAGCGGGCGTTAAAAGCTACAACAAAACCAAGCCGATGAAATTTGAAGAGTTTCAAACAGAAATTGACTGGTGGGGCAATGAAGCCGACGGCTTTGCTTCTCGCGTTGAAACCGAACAAGCATGGCAAGTGAGCATTGACGATATTATTGCCCGTAATTTCAACCTTGATATTAAAAATCCCCATGTCGGTGAAGTGATTAGTCATGATCCACAAGAGTTATTAACGGATTACGCTAAGCAACAAGATGATATTCAAGTGTTGCGCGACCAGCTTAAAGGTATTTTGTCGGCAGCATTAGCGGATAAATAGGATAAACATTAATGACAAAGCTTATAAGTAAAGGATTTCAAGAAAAAAGCTTGCGTAGAATGATGCAGTTTTATCATGTTTTTTCTGAATTTGATATTGTCGCTACACTGTCGCGACAATTAAGTTGGTCGCATTTTATTTTATTATTACCAATAAAAGAGCAGTTACAACACAAATCACATCAAGTCATGGCAAGCCGGCTCGCCTTAGCCAAGGATTAACATCATGAATACTATTTCCATTTTTGAAACCAGTAATGGTGAAATTCAAGTACAATTAGCCCAACAAAGTTTATGGTTAAGCCAAGCGTTAATGGCAGACTTATTTGAGACCTCAACCGATAACATTAGCCTACATTTAAAAAATATATATAGTGAGGGTGAATTAGAAGAACAATCAACTACCGAGGAATACTCGGTAGTTCGCCAAGAAGGCAAACGAAAAGTAAAACGTCAACTTAAACATTATAATTTAGACGCTATTATCTCTGTTGGTTATCGCATTCAAAGTAAAACAGCTACCCGTTTTCGCCAATGGGCAATTCGCCTTATTATGAATATGTTAACCCGTGAGAGTCATACATGAGCCTAAATGTCACAGATAACACTGATGCAGCACATTACCCTGCAAGAGCATTAATTACCGACAATATTGATGTTTGGACTAGCGCCATTAAAAAGCGTAATAGTCAAGGCCGAGGCAGTTCTAAAAAAATCGAATTAACTGGCGTTAAGAAACTGCGCGAGTTGATTTTAGAACTGGCTGTACGTGGTAAGTTAGTGCCGCAAGACGCTAGTGATGAACCAGCAAGTGTTTTACTTGAAAGAATAGCTGAAGAGAAAGCGCAGCTTATTGCTGATAAAAAGATTAAAAAGCAAAAGCCGTTACCATCAATCAATGATGAAGAAAAACCGTTTGAACTACCGAATGGTTGGGAGTGGGTGTCTTTTGGTGATATTTGTGAAATAGAAAGAGGGGGATCTCCTAGACCGATAAAATCTTTTATTACTGATGATGCTGATGGCTTAAATTGGATCAAAATTGGTGATACTGATATTGGTGGTAAATACATAACAAGCACAGCCGAAAAAATTATAAAGGAAGGGTTAAAGAAAACACGCGTTGTTTACCCCGGTGATTTTCTACTGACGAACTCTATGAGTTTTGGTCGTCCATATATAACAAAGATTCAAGGTTGTATTCACGATGGCTGGTTACGCATTTGCCCTCCTAACACGTTAGATAAAGATTATTTATACAGCTTGCTATCGTCCCCATTTATTATTCGAGCATTTAAGAAAAGTGCTTCGGGTGCTGTAGTGATGAATCTAAATGCTGAAAAAGTTAGAGCTGTCACAATTGCAATCCCACCAATTAACGAACAACACCGAATCGTTGCTAAAGTGGATGAACTGATGACCTTGTGTGACCAGCTAGAGCAACAAACAGAACAAAGCCTAACTGCACACCAAACCTTAGTTGAAGTGCTACTAGCGGCGTTATTACCTTCTACCTCGAAAAGCGCTGATGGCTCAAGCGACAGTACTGATGACTTCAAAACAAGCTGGCAACGTATCGCCGAACACTTTGACCTACTGTTCACCACTGAACTCAGCATAGAGCAACTCAAACAAACCATCTTACAGCTAGCGGTCATGGGCAAACTCGTGCCACAAAACCCAAGCGACGAACCAGCAAGCGTACTCCTTGAAAAAATCGCCGAAGAAAAAGCCCAACTCATCGTTGATAAGAAAATCAAAAAACAAAAGCCATTACCTGCTATCACAGATGAAGAAAAAAGGTTTGAATTGCCGAATGGTTGGGGTCTAACAAGGCTTGATGATATTTGCCTCGGTATTACATCTGGTTCAACTCCACCTAAAGATAAGTTTAATGAAACAACAGGCGTACCATACTTAAAAGTTTACAATATTAAAGAGCAGGCAATTGCATTCGACTATCGACCTCAGTTTGTAGATGTTCAGCACCATAAAGATAAGTTAACTAGATCAATTTTGTATCCTGGTGATGTTGTAATGAATATTGTTGGACCACCATTGGGCAAGATAGCTATCATCCCTGATGATTACCCTGAGTGGAACTGTAACCAAGCTATAGTGTTTTTCAGACCTATCGAGGCAAGTTTAAATGGTTATATATATACATATTTAACGTCTGGTAAATTCTTAGATTCCATAGAGTTAATTGGTACAGCAGGGCAAGATAATATATCTGTTACGAAAAGTAGAAGTATAATTTTCCCTATGCCTCCTGTTGAAGAACAACACCGCATAGTTGCTAAAGTCGATGAACTAATGGCGTTGTGTGTTCAACTCAAAGCCCGCCTAAGCGACGCCCAAACCACGCAACTTCACCTCGCCGATGCGGTGGTTGAAAACGCGTTATTAACGACTAACTAAATAATGCGTTTAAAATAAATAGCCCTATTTGGTAACGTAGTAACACCTTACCAAATAGGGCAGAATGATAAAAATGCGCTACTAAATAGAATGTAATGGAATGGGTAACTAAAATGGATTTTGATAAACAACATGCGTTAAAAGTGCTGTCTTTTTGGCAGCAAACTGAGCTTTTTAATACCCTTAATTTAAAGAACTTATTGCCCGGCGCTGATAAAGGGGTATTGCATTATAGCAAAGACGATTTACTGAAAGACCCTGCTTGCTTGCCTTGGTTTACGCGTAACCGTATTAGATTAGCGGGCGACAAATACCTGCCAAATCATCAATTTTCTTACACCCTGTATTTAGGCATATTTAATCGCAGTGAATTTTTTGAACAATCAGAACACCTGTTTAATAGCGACCAAGCAAGCGATGAATTGTTACAAGAAGATTGGCAAAATCGACGTCAAGATGACGGTATAACCTGTTGTGCAAAACTAAAATTAAATACACAAGGTGAGTTACAAACCGATAGCTTAGAAATGTCGACAGCACCTTGGGCGTTAGGCAAGTTATTAGCAGGAAAAATTGATCAATTAAATAAAGATGATTTTGATCAGGATGTAGAAAAATTTTCCGATCGTTTACAGCAAATTCACGCTTTAGCCAGTAACATAAAAAATGAAGCGGGAATGAGTAGCGCGTTTACTAGTTTCGAATTATTTGAAATATTAAATTACCTGATTGAATGGACAGGTTTTGAGTCAACTCAAACGCGCTTTACCGTGATTATTCAATTAAACCGTGACTATAAAGAGCAATCCCTCCCTCGTGTGTTAACGCTGCCAGAGCACGCAGCACTTTCTTTTGAGCAATTACCACAATTAGTTAAAGATATTGATTTGGTTGTAAAAGAGGGTGAAAAAGCAGCTAATAACGAAATAATAAGGGTTGAGTCACCATTATCTAAAGCATTGCCGCATGAAACAGCGAAAAAAACATCAGGAGAAATATTACCAGTAAAAACTAAAAAACGTGAAGATGAAGCTAATGATGTTCCTATTTTAAATAGTTTTTTTGTTGACGATATTTCAATGGCACTCAATGCAGTTAAAAATAATAAACTTGTAGTTAACTCACCACTAGCGCAGTTTTTATCGGCGAAGGTTTCACATTGCGCTGATTTATTCAGTGCTGAGGGCAAAAAGTTAATTGCCGATAAGTTACGGATAAAAAATACCCCGTTGGGTCGTTGGCCCGACAGCGAAGAACATACCATGAGTTTGATGCAGCAATTTTCAATTAATACGCTTGAACAGCATATTGGCAACGGTGGTTTGTATTCGGTTAATGGCCCGCCGGGTACAGGTAAAACCACGATGTTACGTGATATTATTGCCGCTAATATTGTTAAGCGCGCTAGCGTACTCGCTAATTTCAAAGCAGCTAATGATGCTTTTTTACCTGATAAAAAAATTATAATTGGCGATAAAACGGTAACTATAAAACCGTTAATTGAGCAACTGTGCGGTTATGAAATGGTGGTGGTATCAAGCAACAATACCGCGGTTGAAAACATTACTAAAGAGTTGCCGCAAACCAAAGCGTTAGGCACTAAATTTAGTGAGCTGAGTTATTTAAAAACGGTGGCACAAAAAGTTGCCGCGAGTGTGATCGAAAAGGGCAAACCTAAAACTAAAACCATGCAAGCGTTAGCCGAAGAAGATGATTGTTGGGGCTTTATTGCCGCGGCGTTAGGTAATTCAGGTAATAGAAAGAAGTTTAATAGTAAAGTTTTCTTTGATAAAGCTATTAATATGACGTGCGACGATATATCTAGCGGTTATCAAACGTTAGTGGAAGCAATTAAAACCTGTGTTGAAAATACAGATGTTAAGGCGGTATTTTTACTCGCTCAAGATAAGTTTAAACAAGCAGAAAAAGACGTGCAACAGGCTTTAAGTGACATACAACGCCTTGAGCAATTATCAAGTTTACAAAGCGCATTAGCCGAACTACACATTGAGGTATTAACCAAAGAAGCGCGTTATAAAAAGTCAGTAAAGTTTTTATTTGTATTAAAGCATAAATGTTTGCCTTGGTGGCATTATCGTATTTTAAAAGGTTACCAACAACGGGCAGTGATTAATGCATACCGTGATTTAGTTGATAGCAGGCAAGCAAAATTTTTAGCTAAAGAAAGTGAATACAATTTGTTTTCCGCTAAAGTTACGCAAGAAGTTAACGCTTGTGAATTAATCAGAAAATCACATCATGATGTCGTATTCCACAATGCTGATACCGTGTTAGACAGCCCAAGTATTCAACGTAAAGCGTTTGGTCATAGCACGCAGCTAAATCGACTACGTTCGCAATTATCAGCGAACGCATTTGAGTTACATCAAGCTTGGTTAGTGGCAAGTTATAATGATGGCTTTGCTAGCACAATTAATAACCTTGCTAACGTAGTGCAAAACAAAATAGCTTCGCCTAAAGAGGCTAAGTTAATGTGGCAATGCTTTTTTATGGTATGTCCGGTTGTTTCTTCAGCTTTTGCATCTGTGGCTAACCAATTTTCTAAATTAGGACAGGGTGATATTGGTTGGTTATTTATTGACGAGTCAGGGCAGGCGACACCACCGCAAGCGGTAGGCGCTTTATATCGTGCTAAACGAGCTGTTGTGGTTGGTGACCCGTTGCAAATTGAACCCGTATGTACCACACCTCCTGAAATAATTGAAAACCTTGGCCGTCGTTTGTTAAAAGATGATTGGCATGTTTGGTCACCTTCGATTATTTCTGTGCAAGAGCTTGCTGACAGGGCTAATCCATTTGGTACCGAACAAATAGCAAAAGGTAAATGGTTAGGTAGCCCATTAAGAGTGCATCGTCGTTGTAGTGACCCAATGTTTTCAATTGCTAATAAAATAGCTTATAGCAATAAAATGTTACATGGCTTAGACCAAATAGAAGAGCTTGACGATTTTGTTTGGGGGCCAAGTACTTGGTTTGATATTAAAGGCACCGAGGAGGGTAAGCATTACGTGTCAGAACAAGCCGAGCATGTATTAGCTATGTTGTATCAATATATTGATGAACATACCGAGTTGCCAGATTGTTATATTATTTCTCCTTTTACTAAGGTTAAGTTTGGACTAAAAAAATACCTTAAAGATAATTTTAATAATAAAAACATATCAGCTAAGGCCTTTGATGACTGGTTAACAGGGCGTGTTGGTACGGTTCATACCTTTCAAGGTAAAGAAGAAAAACTCGTTATATTTGTTTTAGGCGCGTCAGATAGCTCAGGTGCTGCAAACTGGGCTGCAAGTAAACCTAATTTGCTTAATGTCGCGTTGACTAGAGCAAAGAAGAGAGTCTATTTAATTGGTTGTACTGCAATGTGGTCGAGTTTAGCTCATTTCTCTGACGCTTATAGCGAGTTACAGAAAACACCTGTTACGACAGATTAATTTGCCTATCATCATTTTTCTATGTCCGCTGGGACAATTGAAAAGTTTGATGAGTTAATGTTAGATAAAGGTGATGTAACTTACCGGTATGTATTGCGTTAAATGATTTTTTATTTTAGTAACACAAAAAATTATTTTATTTAGTTATTTGTTTTAAAAATAAACTTGTTGTTTGTTTTTTTCGACTGCCACCGTCGTAAATACAATCGATATAATATTAGTGGCTTTTGCATTTAGTAGTATCAGTTGATATTAATACTATATAAGGAAATTTATCATTTTTAAGCTATAGTTTTAGGTATGGGTCGTTTTAACAAGGCTATATTTTTGATTGATTTTTAAGTATAGGGAAAATTAAAATTAAAATGAAAGTATATACTGCTAGGCAGCCAATTCTTAATGCTAAAAAACAAGTTGTTGCCTACGAGTTACTCTTTAGGGATAGCGAAAAAAATTCTTTCCCTGTCGATGTATCACCAGACATTGCCACGGCAAAATTATTGGTTAATAGTTACCTTAGTATCGGCCTCGATGAAATGACAGACGGAAAGCCAGCACTCATCAACTTTCCTATTAGTATTCTCTCTGACCATTTGGTGAATATGACACCCTATAATAATATTATTGTTGAGATACTTGAAACTGTTGAACCCAATGATGAAAACTATGAAGTATTGAGAAAACTCTTTCAGCAAGGCTTTATTTTGGCATTAGATGATTTTATTTATAGCCCGGCATGGGATCGATTTCTGCCCTTCATTAAACTCATAAAAATTGACATTATTGAAACACCGCTATTGTCTATTGCCCACTTAGTGCCAACCTATCGCCAACACAATATCAAGCTGCTAGCAGAAAAGGTTGAAACATATGAAGATTTTTTACAAGCTAAAAAACTCGGTTTTGAATATTATCAAGGCTATTTTTTTTACAAGCCAGAAATGCTTGTTAGTGTTGAAATGGATTCATCTCATCCTTTTGTCATGCCTATTTATCGTGAAATAATGAAAGAAGGTTATAGCTATAAAAAACTAGAAAAATATTTTGCTAACGACATTAATTTAACGTACAAATTATTGCGTTTTGTTAACTCCGTTTTTTTTGGTCACAGTAAAGATATTACCTCTATTAAACAAGCGATAGCATATTTGGGGGAGACGCAATTACGTAAGTTTATTTGCTTGATACTCATGGCTGAACTAAATCCTCAAAAGCCTCAAGTTCTTATTCAAAATACTATTTTAAGAGCGAGACTTTGTGAGGTATTTGCCAAAATAATGGGATTAACTCAACTCACTGAGTATGCATTTTTAACCGGTTTATTTTCAACTATTGATGCTATTTTAGATCGACCATTAGATAAGATTCTACTGTCTATGCCGCTTGCAGAAGAAATTAATGAAGCCTTAATCGAGAAAAAAGGGGATTTGGCAAAATGTCTTGCTTTTGTTGTTGCTTATACAGAAGGTGACTGGGATAGCATTAATATCTTTATTAATACTTATAAGGTAGATCCAGCCCAACTTATATCTAGTTGTGATGAAGCCTACCAATGGCTTTCATCTTACAAAGTGCTATGAAATTCAAAGATAACTAGGTGTTTGGCTTAGCTAGTTCTTAATTTTATATTCCTCATTATTCATTAATTCATTATTTATCTGAAATATCTAAATAATTGACAAAATTCTACTATATTTAAAGTACAGCCGAATAATATGTTCAGCTAAGGTTATATTATAAAGTCTGATTAATCTTGCTCATACTAACTATAACGAAAAAATTATAACGACAAAATAATATCTAAGGTCACAATACGGTTCTGACGATGTTAATCAATAGTAAAGAAGTAAATAAAGACAAAAATCACATCAGTTGAATGACTTTTTATAGATAAAGGAAGTGGGATATGGAAAATAAATCTGGATTAATTAGGAAAATACAACTGGTAGGAATTGGTATCTGTGAGTTGAATTTTATTTCAGATGATTATTATTTCTCAAAAAAATTTAGAGAGCTTATAAATATTGAGTTAACTAAAGATTTTACCTGGTTAAATTTACGCAACATGGTTTACAAAGACGATTTAATGATATTCGATGATTTCTTGCAAACTAATTCGAATAATAATATGCCGAATGATATTGAATTTCGTATATCAATAAATAACGAGATACGATGGTTTAAACTCAATGGGGAATGCACAAGTCAGCATAATACTCTTGTATCTTTTATTGGTTATATTACTGATGAAACTGAGAATAACCGAAAAATAATAGCATTAAATGAAACGATTCATAGAAAGAATATTGCTTTGGAAGCGGGTCACATCGGAACATGGCATGTTGATATAAATAGTGAAAAGCAACTCCGATGGCGTTGGGATAAGTTATATAATGACATGTTTTATTTGGATCACAATGATAGTGGCAACATAAAAGAATGGGAAAAACGATTACACCCTGAAGATCTTGATAATTCATTTAAAAAAATTAATTTAACGTTTGAATCAGGACGTTCATTTGTACAAAAATATAGAGCTACAATGCCAGGTGGTCAGGTAAGATACTTTATGGCTAAAGGCAAGGCCAGTCGTAATCATTTAGGGGGTGTGTGTCGCATTGATGGGATTTGTATCGATAATACCACTATTATTGAAGCAGAGTTAAAACTAAAGCAACTTAATAGTGAGTTAGAAACACGGGTTAAGGAGCGAACTGGAGAATTAGAAGAATCTAAAGAACGGGCAGAACAAGCCAGTAAAAGTAAGTCTGACTTTTTATCTATGATGAGCCACGAATTAAGAACGCCAATGAATGGTGTGATTGGTTCCTTAGATTTATTAGCAACATTACCTCAAAATGATGAGTCTACGGATCTCATTGATACCGCAAAGACGTCTGCCGAAAACTTAGTATTAATACTTAATGACATCCTTGATATAAATAAAATAGAGGCAGGAAAACTTGAAATAGAAGACCGCGCTTTTTCTATCGGAGAGGTTATTGATAATGTTGTAAAAATCTTCAATCCTGTTGCCGATAAAAGTAATATCATATTTAACGTCTTCGAAGACCCCAATATACCAATGTTTGTTAGTGGTGATTCGCAGCGTCTTCGGCAAGTGTTATTTAATATCATTGGCAATGCTTTAAAATTCACCCATTCAACAAAGGAAAAAACAGGTATCGTAACGTTAACCGCCAGAGTGAAAGAGAGTAATAAATACGTGAGTACGATTACTATTCTACTGGAAGATAACGGTATTGGTATGGATGCTGAAACTCAAAAAAAACTTTTTACCCCCTTTTCCCAAGCTAAGCGCTCAACAACTAGAAAATATGGTGGTACCGGATTAGGCTTAGCAATTTGTGCGCAACTAACAGAAATGATGGGGGGAATGATTCTTTTAGAAAGTGAAGAAGGTAAAGGTTCGTGTTTTTGTGTTGAGATCCCTTTTTGGTTGTCGCGGGAAACAGCAGCATTAGATGTTGAGTCTTTATCTTCTATAAACATTGCATTTATTGATCTCATTGAAATGGCAGAAAAACGGTTTAGCGCTTTTTCTCAATATTTGGTTGCAGAAGGTGCAGAAGTTACCAAAGTAGCAAGTGATTTATCTTATGATTACGCTAAAGATTTTGAAATTATTGTAATTTTTATTGATAATTTCTCTAATCAACTCGAACTGATTCAATCACTAATAGAACAATTTTCTAATACAAATAATGTCATATTTGCTATTAATGATAATAATTTAGATTTGTCTAGGAAAATTTATCCCGATATTAAAGCGATCAAAATACAATCGATCACTCGCATACAGCTCATTGAAGCAATTAAAACTTTTAAAGACAAAAATGCAACGCTGACACTCGCTGATTGGGATCTTGACGAACTTGAGCTAGAAAAGGAAGAAACAGAAGAAAAAATAGTGTCATATAAAGAAGGTATCTTACTAGTTGAAGATAACCCTTTAAACCAAAAACTGATTAAAAAACAACTTAATAACTTAGGTTATCAATGTGACATAGCTTGTGATGGCAGCGAAGGTATTAAACAATGGGAAAAAAATACATACAAACTTATTCTATCTGATTGCCATATGCCTGTTATGGATGGCTATGAAATGACAGTGTCAATTCGTGAGCTAGAACGTTCACAAAAACGTGTCGCTATTCCTATTGTTGCGGTGACAGGAGCAGCGATGAGCGGAGATTCTGATTTATGTATAAAAGCCGGTATGAATGATTTTGTTAGTAAACCAGTGACCATTGCTGCCCTGAAAAAAATACTTAAAAAGTGGTATCCACATGAATGATATACAAGGAAAAATACTCAATAGAAATGTGATGCGTGATTTAATTGGTGATGATGAGGTATTGACAAAAAAATTTCACATTGAATTTTTAAAACAAGCAAAAATTTCGCTTAACAAAATAGCACTATGTTTTAATAGTAATGATTTTACCGCAATTAAAGAAGAAGCACATTTTTTAAAAACTTCGGCAAAAGCGATTGGTGCAGAAAAAACCGCTTATTTACTTGAAAACTTAGAAATAATGGCTTTAGCAAAAGAAAAAGAAAAATGTAAACAACATATAATAGATATAAACGCTACATTAAAACAAGTATATGGAGAAATTGTCAATGGTTGCTAAGGGTCCAAAAATAGCAAATCGTCAACCCAATGTATTACTTATATTTGAGGATGTTAATGAATTTGCCGGGGTAACAAGTATTATTAAAACACAGTTTTCAGAATATCGTGCTATTCGACATAATAAACAAACGGTTGATATTCTCACTGAAGCTCAACCTCCGGTTATTTTATTTGGACTAGCTACTGTTGAAAAATCTATCGAGTTTTATTCAACCTTAGTTGAAAAGGGAAAATTGAACTACGCTCACTACAGCATAGTACTATGCAGTAATAAACAATCGCTAGTGGCTTTTAGTTGTTGTATGAAAGGTGTCTTTGATAATTATTTTGTCTTTCAACCGTTAACAGAAAAATTTAGACTGTTGATGATTGTACAAGCGGGTTTATTGGCTTGTGAGTCTAAAAGTAACTTAAAAGAATTTAATGAAGATCTATTTAATAGCATTGACGAAGAATTATCACAGCAAATTGATGAAGCAAGTTATTACAAACAAAACTTGTTGTCAACAATTCAGCAAGGTAGGGAGAGTATTAATAAAATTAGTGAAGACTTACAACAGCAATCAACGGACAAAGGCACTTCCCCTCAAAAAATTGTAAGCATCTTAACTGATGATCATGTTAATCCTTTATTATCTTCCTTAGAAGAAGGTATATGTTTTAGCTTAGAGCAGATTATAAGTCAGTTAGTTGCTAAACAAATTTCACAACAAACAAATCAATTATACGCGAATAGAGTTCTGCAAGATTATCCTTCAGAGCAAGAACATGCAGAAGAGGTTAATAGTGTAAAACGTGAATTAGCTAAAACGTCAGCAGGTAATTTAGACGAAGGTAATCAGCAAGATATTACTACAACGGATCCAACAATTGATCAAACCAGTGAGCAAGAGTTCACTACAGAAAAAACAGTCCCTGCTCCAATACTAAGGAAAAGTAATAAAAAACATATATTAGTTGCTGAAGATAATCCGCTATACAAGGATATGTTGTTAAGTATTCTGATCAGTGAAGGCTATAATGTTGATGCAGCTGAAGATGGAATTGTCGCTCTTCAAAAAATTAAAGAACACACTTATGATTTAATACTTATGGACTTATTTATGCCTAAGTTGGATGGCTTAAATGTTACTAAAAAAATACGTGAAATATCAGGAGGTAAAGACATCCCCGTGATCGCTTTAACAGGTAATAAAAATAAAGAATTGGTTAGAAAATGGGCTAGTTACGGATTAAAAGGTTATATAATTAAACCGTCCAGTAGAGACGATATCATATCGTCGGTACGTAAAGTTTTTGGTACAGAGACCGCTGATAATTAATGGCGCAATAAAATAACGTTACTGGTTTCTTATTTTATACAACAAGTTAGCTTCAAATGGAAAATTAATATGGAATACTTTATTTCAAGACAGCCCATTTTAAAAGTTGATAACAGTACGTTAGGTTACCGGCTACGTTTTCGTGACGATATAGAAGATATCCTTTTACAAATGAGTTGTTCCGAACACGAAAGTAAGCAAGGCGATAAGTTACGATTGAGCTTTTCTCAAGTAACGGCAGGTAAGCTTGCTTTTATTAATTTTGAAGGTAACGTTATTGAGTTATTGATGGTAAAACACTTAAACTCTACCGATACCGTTATCAATGTAAACGCAACATCAGCTCCCTCTAAGGGTCTACTATCAGCTTTATTAGTATTACATGAGTTAGGCTATAAGATTTGCTTAGAAAATATAACGGATACCACAGCATGGAAAAGCATTTATTCAGCTATTAGTTATTTAGCACTAACAACAGATATAATTACCCAAGACAATTTTATAAGCATTATTGATCAAGTAGGCATGCACCCCAACGTTAAATTGATTGCAACTGACGTTAGCACAAAGGCATCGTACGATACGGCTGTACAATTGGGTTTTAGTTATTTTGAAGGCGATTTTTTTGCTCAACCTGAAAAATCACAAAAACGTGAAATGTCTCCTGGAGAAACTAGTTTAGCTGAGCTTCTTTATCTAACTTCATTAAACGATGTTCAATTACCTAAAATAATTGAAACGGTCAAACGAGACGTATATTTAACATATAAAATATTAACTTATGCTAATACGGTGTTTTTTAAACGGCGTGAAGAAGTCTCTACAATAAAGCAAGCGATTGTAATGTTAGGGCTAACTGAGTTAAAACGCTTTGTTTCTATCTTATTTACAACACAGCTCAGTCAATTGCGCTCAAAAGAACTCGTTAGATTTTCGCTTTATAGAGGGCGGTTTTGTGAATTTATGATCGAGCTTGAGTCGGATACAGCTCAAACGGAAGAAATGTGTGGTGAAGCATTTTTAGTAGGTTTGCTATCTTTAATTGATGTTATGTTTAATGAGCCTATTGAACAAGCGTTAAAAAAGCTGTCTTTGTCTGAAAAAATAATGGGGGCAATATTACGACAGGAAGGACGATTAGCATCCTATTTAGAATTGGCTAAAATAAGTGAGAAAGGAGAGTGGTCAAATGCCTTTCAATTAGCATCATCATTAGATATCAGTAAAGTTCATTTAATGCATTCCAATTCAAGATCGTTATTATGGGCGAATAAACAAATGGCGATACTCGACTTGAATTAACATAATATTCAACGTGGGATTGATCGATTTTGTGGCGTGACTAATATCAAAAAACCTTACACTGAGGGGGATTTAGCGCATAGTTAACTATTGTTTTTTCGGACCTATCTTTGAGTTTCTCTAAAATATCTAATGCAGTGCGGCCAAAAGTGGTAACTTCATAGGCGATCGCTAATAACGTCACACGTGACTAAGCCTTGTACCTCTAACTCTTTTAGACGCTGGTCGACCATCTTCTTACTGGCGTCACCTAACATGCTAGACAATTCGTTAAAACGTACAGTGACTGGCACAATGCGGCCTATTTTACTCAGGAAATAGCTCAAACCCTAAAAACCGAGTCAATGGTACGCAATGCTGAAATGCAATATCGGCCATTAGGAATTATTGCTGTAATCTCACCTTGGGATTATCCATTGGTTAAGAGCAATTATCGAGAATGATTATTCTATTCAATAAATGCCTTGCAGTTACCTCTTTTTGACTTACTGAAATCTACATCTTGCCGTGTGACGGCTATAGATACTAATGCAGTGTTACCGCTACAAGTATCTTGAGCAAACACCGGAATAGCTTAATTTTTAACAACAAAACCTTAAAATTGACTACACTTATAAAAACCTTTTTAACTTATTATGGATAAAGCGAGGGGAAATGGTATGTTCGACATATTAGAATATGATGACGCACCAGAAGACGTTAGAGAAATATATGATGATATTTTAAAAAATTTAGGTAACGAAGGTTTAGTCGACTATTTTAAAGTGCTAGGTAAGCATAATAAAAATATATTAGGCGCTACATGGGATTTATTAAAAAAGGTATTAATCAAAGGAGAGTTACCTAGGTCACTTAAAGAGCTCGTTTTTGTTGCGGTATCAAATGAAAATAATTGCCGTTATTGTACTGATGTTCATAGTGCTGTTTGCAAAATGATGCATGTAGATGAAAATACCTTGCAAAAGGTATTAGACAAAGCTAAAGACTTAAACCCCAAAAGAGTTAAAGTAGCGATAGATTTTGCTATAAAAATGGCCATTAACGTTAGTTCAATAACATCAAACGATCACCAAATTTTAATGGACGTCGGCCTGAGTAAAAGTGAAATATTTGAATTAATGTCATTAGTGAGTGTAACTAATTATTCCAATACCCTCGCACAAGGTATGATGATTGCTGTAGATAATAATATCCTCACTATTTTAGAACGAGAAAGCACATGAGTGGAGATGTAATTGATACCTATCAATTGAGCTCGCTCATTGAATTAACCAATGCGATGGCCGATGAGAGCATTAGTTCGAAACAAAAGATTGAAAATATAATCGTAAAATTTACGAAAAAATTGGTTTGGACATTAAATTTTGATCTTTGCTTTAAGCTTAATAGTAATCAAATTGGCGATGTAGAACCTATCTATAACGGCAACAACTATGATGAAAACTTTAATAGTTTACAAGAATATCCGCTGTCATATTTTAAACAAAATAAAGAAATTACCATCGCAGACAAACGTTTTAACTTAGCTTACAGCGTATTATCTAATCATAAAAAAAATTCACAAGTATTGATTTTCCTCAAGCTGGAAGAAAAATTTTCACCTCAATGTTTAATTATCTTAGAACTGTATTGTTTCGCAGTTAAAAAAGTCATCGAAACTAAGAGAAATGAAAGAAAAAGGATAAAATTATTAAAAGCAAAAATTATCCTTGAGCAGTCTAATAATCAAATTTCAAGATTTTTAGCGAATATGTCACATGAAATTAGAACACCGATGAATGGGATTTTAGGCATGGTTACGCTACTTAGTGATACTGATCTTAATAAAGAGCAAAGTGACATGGTCGACACCATAACATCATGTGGAAAAGGGCTGTTAAAGGTACTCAATGATGTATTAGATTATAGTAAAATTGAATCGGGAAAACTTGAACTTGAAACGGTAAATTTTGAACTGAAAAAATGCCTAAACGAAATTATTTATTTATCGTCTTTTCAAGCAAATGAAAAACAGATCAATATTATCACTGAAATTGATCAAGTAACGCCTAAACACCTTACTGGCGATGTTACCCGTATTAAACAAATATTGATAAACTTTATGAGTAATGCTGTTAAATTTACAGATCTTGGTGATATTACATTATCAGTCAGTAGTGAGACAGTTGATGAAAGCAATTACAACGTTAGCTTTAGCATAAAAGATACGGGTATCGGCATTAGTGAAGATAATCAGAAGAAATTATTTCAAGCGTTTATTCAAGCTGATGCTTCAACGACACGTAAATTTGGTGGTACTGGATTAGGCCTTGCCATTTCAGCTAAACTCGCTAAAGCAATGGATGGTAGTGTCACAGTGCAAAGTAAAGAAGGAGTTGGATCTACCTTTTGTGTTTCTCTTCCTTTAGAAAAAGCAACAAATGAGCAATATTTTGGAGCAGATAATCTTAAATTAAAAATTAGTGAACACCTCTCTGAAAAGGTAATGAAGCACACAATACTTGTTGTTGAAGACAATCGAATAAATCAAAAAATAGCTGAGAAAATGCTATCTAAATTAGGGTTTACCTGCGATATCTCTGAAAATGGCCAAGAAGCATTAACCGCTTTAGCGACTAAAAATTATAGCCTTATCTTTATGGATATGCAGATGCCTGTAATGGATGGCATTAGCGCCACTAAAAAAATAGTCGAAAAATATGGCAATAAAAGGCCAACTATAGTGGCTATGACCGCGAACGTATTTCAAGAAGACAGAGACAGGTGCATTACTGCGGGGATGAATGATTTTATTGCAAAACCTATCGATATTGCTGAATTGGTGCGCGTTTTGTCTAAATAACCTAAGCTCTGGATAAGCAGTACGTGCTCAACTGATTGATTTTACTTAAACATCAAGGCTCATTATCCACATCAGGTTAGATAACTAAATTTTGCCTTTTAACGGGGCTTTCATACTTTTCTAATGATTGTCATCATGCCCACCAAGAGCGAATATATGAATATACTCCTCATCGAACTTGTAAATAAGGCTATCTTTTTGATCAATCTACTTTGACCATAAAACCGGTAAATTATGTTGCAGCGGTTCTGGTTTGCCTAATCACCGACAGTGATTACAATAAATATATCACCAGCACCACGGGGCAATAATTTAATGAAATGGTCAAGTATATTCATAGAATCAAAGATATTATACCAATTAAATTAAAGTAGTTATCTATTATAAGCGAGAGTAAATGTTCAATAGCAAGGCGCTTGAATGAGTAATAGCGTGCTATTGGGATTGAAAGCAACGCAGATATTGGATATTTAGACCGCCTTAAAATGATCGATTCATTATTTCAATTGGTATAAGTTCGTCTATTTACCTTTATTTACTAATTTGCACTAAGATTAAACTAATAACGTTAAATAGTTATAGGTTGAATACCTTTAAATGTGTATACCAAAGCCACTTGGGAATGCGTATTTCAGCAAGTCGAGAAACGATTATATTCAAGTAACTTGGGTATAGTCGTTACCAATATTAGGTACAACTAATTAGGTACAACTATTAATGAGCAATGTCATAAGTTCTTACTTACAACAATTTGAAAAAGAAATATTAAGTTTGGTTCCTTATGCGAGTAACGACAGGCTAGAGTTTCTAATTAAGAAACTCCTACCCGAAGAAAGCTCCGGGCAACACCTTGCCGTTAAAAACGAAATTAAAAAGCTTGCTCAACAAACAACAAAATCAATAGATTTACGTTTACTTTTTACTGACTGTGAAGTTTTTAAATACAAGAACGTCACACATTATCTTGATTGCGCTGGTAAAGAATTATTCAAAAAAAAACTCGTTGAATATCAAAATCTTTACACTATTGCTGTATATCATGAAGTATATGAAGATGCTCAAAAAAGAGCGGAAAATATAGAGGATGCGGAAGGTGGAAGTAAATTCTCAGAATTTACAATAGATAAAACTGAACCTAAACCATTAGTAAATAAAAACAGGATTATTCATGAAATTAAAAAACTTAATTCTTCCTGTAAAGTATTTATTAACCCTATTATGGGGATGACACCTCAAGGAAAAAAAGGTGTTGGTATTAGCGCGAGTATAGAAAAAATGAATAACCGAAAAGTTGTTATTCACACCTCAAATGAAATAAGAGACGTAAAAGCTAATAAGTTATATTTATGGTTATATGATCATCATAAAGAAATAGACTTTGCTGAAGAACTTGAACTTGGTTTTGTGATCATAGATAGTCAGAAATCTTCAGTAAATAATAAATTTGAATACCTTCTAAAATATTCAAGCCCATTAACAGATAAACAAATGCGCGTTTTATTTTCTTATTATTTAAGGAAAAAAAACCTTGCTATCATAGGTCCCACAGAACAATTTATAGCACCATTATTTGATTCGATTACCTCTAAAGGTTATGAGCAGTTATATCTAAATAAAACGCATGATATTCCGCTGCTTTGTTATAAAAACAATAATACATGGCATGCAAAAATAGCAATGAAAACGTCAGGTAATGATGAGTTGTGGACTTTTTTTAGCGATACAAAACAAAATTTTCATTTGCCGGTATTGCTTGGTCATAAAGATATTCAACATGCTTTGAACGAACGTAATAATGTTGATAAGTATGCCTTTATCCTTAAGTCTAGTTATAAAGGTAATTTTACCTATGCACTTATTTGGTATGATGAACTTGTTACTAATAAAAAGGTAAGAATTGTTTTTAATCACTATTTCAAGAATGGTCTTTTTAGAGTACTTAAAATATCGTCGTCGCTTATTAATCCTAAAGAAGATGCTTATGTTCCTTCAGCCTTGCCTTGCCATGTTCATCCTAAAATGGCGGTATTAAATAGGGCTACACCTAAAGCCGCTTTAGACATGATTAGTGATTGTGACCATATGATAACAATCTCAGATATAACCAGTTTGTACGAAACGATATATCAGCCTATACGTGGTAAAATTACTGAGTTAGAACATCTCCTACCTGAATGTTATCAACTTAACGCTGTAGATGATCTTGCTGAAACTGAAATAGTAACAGCTGAAAATGATGACTCAAGAGATGAAGATCGTTTCGTTTTATCTTTTAAAATGGCTGTAACACGAAGTAACAATGTCGTGACAAATATTATAGGCACAACTAAAAATATTTCTACTCAAGGTTTATTAGTTAAACTTGTTGAAAAAACTAAATTTAAAGCAGGTGAAGAAATTGAAATTAAATTAACCGTACCCTTTACTGCACAAGAACGAACGCTTGAAAAACAGAAATATATTGTACTGGGCTATGATAGTCATGGCGCAGTTCGCTTATTAATAAACACAATCGAAAGTAAACATTTGGGATGCAGAGCCATACGCAAGTATATCTACCAGCACATTGATAACATTGAAGCATGTGGTAAGCGGGGCAGCCGAATTTATGGTCTTCAAAAAGCGATGAGAAATATATATGCCCATAATCATTTTTCTATACCATTCTATTTAAAAGCGACTAAACATCAACAATATATTAATGCTGCGAGCTTTAGTGGTAACTCTGCGCTTAAACACCTTGTTTATAAAAATGATAATAGTGAAGAAATTATCCTCAACTTGTTAAGTAATCAAAAATTTAGAAATTCATGCTTAGCAATCATTGCCGTTATCGCATCTCAAAATTTACCTGCTCGTGCTTTTTATATTCTGGTGTTACCGAAAGATAAAAATGAAAATGAAGAGTACTCGTTTTGGTATCGTGATTTATCAGTATTAAAGAAATCTTCTCAATTAAAAAAATATACAGATAAGGTTTTTGATCTTGGTCAGCCAGCAATTTTAAAAATTGAATTGAAAAAAAGTAATAAAGCTCGAAATATGTATTACCGTGATGAAATAAGTTATTTAAAGAGTTTAGATAAAGATCTCGCTGATGATCTTGAGATTCAATTAGAAAATACCATAGGTATCGGAGAAGTGACTGATTTAACGGATATAGCCATTGATATGATCAGTTATACTAAGTAAAAGTAAAAGTAAAAGTAAAAGTAAAAAGCAAAAACTTGAGCGTCGACATCCATTATTGAAGTGCAAACCACCCACCCACACATTATAAAATAATCAACAGCTCGATAAGCTTCAACTAGCTCTGATTGAAAGCTCGGCTAACGACATCTATGAACAACGTTTATAAGTATTCGCGGGTATATGTGCTTATTTAACGAGTTTATAGGCTGACAAGCCAGCCGATAAAATATGATGGCTTTTGAGCAGCCGAAGCTTCATTCTTTTGTTGAACAAGCCTGTTGATGTTTGCAATAACAACTAGAATAACCGAGCTCATACTAATTAAGCTCATCATCTTGCCAATATTTTGTGCCTTTAATGGTTGCTTGTAAGGCTAAACCAGATTCGGTTAATTGGTAAACGGTCATATCATCAAGGGTTATTTCACCACCTACCGCAGCGCCTTTATCGTTTGCTTTTGCCGCAGCGTCGGTTTGTGCACCCACAGCCCAGCCTTGTTCAATAAATCGTTTCATTACAGCTTTATTATGGAACACAAAAACAATGCGAAAATCTTTAGCGCCTAACCCTAAACCTACGCCAACTTCGCCCATTTTCATAAAGGTACTTTTACCTGAATTATTATTCTTAACGACACCTTGACCACCGCCAAAACTGGCAAAAAGTAGATTGATATTTACATTACTAAAAACGGCGTAACCAGGAGCACTCGATATTTGAGATTTAACATCAGGTTTTAATTTATAGAGGTCAGTTAATACTTTATTTTTCATAGCTAATACGGCTTGACGTTTTTCTGATGTGGTTGATTTATCTGTTGATACACAACCACTGATGATAATGGTTGAAATAATCATCAAGCTGGTAAGTAGTTTTTTCATTGAAAGCCCTTATTTGGATTAACGATATTGTGCATTTTAATTTGTATTAAAACGTCTTTATACAATATAGCACATTGATGTTTTTTGAACTTTGTATACCTAGGCCGATAAAAAATAATATTTACTATCATGATTTAAAAACAAAATACTAAAAATTATCTTTGATCATTTCAGTACAATTCAATAGGATCATTACATCATAAATTAACAGATAATGGGTAGTTGATGAATATAGATGGTAAACAAGCGGCGGCTGATTTACGAAAAGCTCTCGCTATAGAAGTTGAATTGCTCAAAAAAGAAAAAGGCATTGTACCCGGATTGACCGTGGTAATGGTGGGTGAAGACCCTGCAAGCCAAATATATGTGCGTAATAAGGTCAAACAAACCCGTGAAGTAGGTATGATTTCAAATGAAATACAACTACCGACAGATACCACACAAACACAATTGTTGGCGCAATTATCACAATTAAATAATGATCAGGAGGTTCACGGTATTTTGGTGCAGTTGCCATTACCTAAACATATTGACGAAAGCACCGTCATTGCAGCGATTGATCCTAATAAAGATGTTGACGGTTTTCATGCAACGAACTCTGGCCGTTTGTTAAATGGCGAAAGTGGCGCACTAGTACCTTGCACACCACAGGGCTGTATCATTTTAGCTAAGAAATATCTTGGTGATGACTTATCTGGCAAACATGCGGTGGTTATTGGTCGTTCAAATATTGTTGGTAAACCGGTAGCGCTATTATTATTGCAAGAAAATTGTACCGTCACTATCGCTCATTCACATACAAAAAATTTAGCAGAAATATGTCAACAAGCAGATATTTTGGTTGCCGCTGTTGGTCGTCCAAACTTTGTCAAAGCTGATTGGGTTAAACTTGGGGCAACAGTGATCGATGTCGGTATTAATCGTATTGAAGATGAAACGGGTAAAGCGAAATTAGTTGGTGATGTTGATTATGTTAATGTTCAGTCTGTCTGTGGCGCTATAACGCCAGTCCCCGGTGGTGTTGGACCAATGACTATCGCTTGTCTACTTAAAAATACCCTTATCGCGGCTCAGCGTAGTAATTAAATAACATCACGGCGAATAATGAATAACGAATTAACTTTTGTCAGCCAATAAATGGTCTATTAATAATCGCGTATTATTGTTTTCTTGATGATTATTAGGCCATGTTGCGTAAAGAGGTACCGCAGGTACTTGCCAATTTGGAAAAACTTGCACCAGTATTTTATCTTTGATTGCGTTATTCACTAAGTAGTCAGGTGGGGTGGCTAAACCACAACCTTGTAGACAAAATTGAGTCATGGCTTCAACATTATCAACGGTGATTTGGTGGTTGAAATGAATATTAATTTCTTCTTTATTTTTATCCTTATCCTTGTCCTTAGTATTACTATTACCATAATTAATTAAACTGCGATAATTGGGTAACATGCTTAACTTTACCCATTGCCATTTACTTAGCTCTTCTGGCCTTTTAACGACTTGTTGTTTTGCAAAGTAACCGACACTACAAACCAACAGGCGTTTTATTTCGCCAATTTTCTTCATTTTAAGAGTACTGTTATTCATTTCACCTGCTCTAATAGCTAAGTCTATGCCTTGAGCAATTATATTTTGTCGAACATCCGTATATTGAATATTAAGCGTTATTTGTGGATAGCGTTTTGAAAATTCTGCTAATTTGCAGGTTATAGGTGACTTTGTTAATGCCGAGGGTAATGATAAAGATAACTTACCTATAGGTTGTGGCTTTTCTTTATTTAAGCTATTTACCCCTTGTTCAGCGGCACTCAGCATTTGTTGAGCGTAATGATATAGCGTTTTGCCATCATCAGTAAGTGATAGTTTTCTGGTCGAACGATAAATGAGTATACAAGCTAATTCTTGTTCAAGTTGAGTGATTTGATAACTCACCACCGA
>JBLHNB010000014.1:0-77067 GCA_047621305.1 Alteromonadaceae bacterium
TTGGTGTAGTCGCAAAAAATGGTATTCTCATCGTGGAATTCGCGAATACTCTACAACAGCGAGGGCGCGACAAACGCGACGCGGTCATTGAAGCGGCTGCGATTCGCTTGAGACCCATTATTATGACTTCGCTGGCACTTATTGTGGCTATGATCCCGCTATTAATAGCGGTTGGTCCAGGCGCACAGTCGCGCTTTGCGATTGGTATTACTATTGTTGCAGGGCTTGGTATTGGCACTATATTAACACTGTACGTGTTACCAGCATTCTACATCGTGCTAGCAAAGAAAATTCAGACGTCAAATCAGGAAGCATAAGGACCTCCAACGATAAAGCTACCACCATGCAAGAGTGAACTTTCTTTATAAGAAAGTTCACGTTGATTGAATCTGCCATTATTTATATCTATATCGAGCAGAACAAGTGTATAAATATTATCTCCATGTTTTGGAGTGAAAATATCACGGCTAAGTGTGTTGACGTACATCCGAAAAATAATTGACCGAGTATGATATAAGTCATTACTTTCGAAAATTAAACCTTAATTAATATAGAAGGGTAGGACAATGTTACGAAGTCTCAATGAAATTATGCGTTTTCAATTACAAGGTATTGACACAAGAATAGGTCTTTGCAAAGATTTCCTCTTTGACGATAAATTATGGGTAATACGTTACATAGTTCCTGATACTAAAAAATGGCTCTGTGGAGAACGAAAAATATTAATCAGCACAATCTCACTGCAAGAACCTCAGTGGGAACAGTACCAATTCCCTGTTGATTTAACCCAACAAAAAATTAAAAATAGTCCTCCACTTGAGGAACATCACCAAATATCTCATCAATATGAAACTGCATTATTTCAATTCTACGGTTATGCTTACTATTGGATGAACGAAGGATTATGGAGAACTTCTCCTAGTCCCAAACCCTTAATTGATACAAGGTTATCTAAGGATAATACTCAAGTAAAATCAGAAGATTGGCATTTACACTCAACCAATGACGTTAAGAAATTTGAGATCTATGCCAAAGATCAAAAAATTGGCCATATAGAAGACTTTATTTTAAATGACGATAATTGGACTATTTCGTATATCGTCATAGATACCCGTAATTGGGCACCCGGTGGTCGCAAGGTTTTGATTAGTCATAAATGTATTGAGGCAGTCAATTGGACTGACTGCTCTATAACCGTTAATGTAAATGCTGAGAAAATAATTGAAAATCCACCATACGATCTGGAACGGTTTATTGACCCAGAATATGAAAACGATCTCCGTAAGTATTATTAAATTTTGTTAAGGGTTAGCGGTAGCCACGGCAAATAATGGTTGGCTTGCAAGAATGGATAATATATATACCCGTGACCATTCAAAATGCATGTTTCAGTGGGAGAAAATAACGATTTAGATAAGGCATTGATTGCAGAGAATGGTTGTTCCTTTCCAGCCCTGTTAGTTTTTTGACTTTATTCTTTTATTGGGCTTTCTTCAATGAGTTTTATTATAATGGGGTTATTATTTAATTTCGCTAAATCAATAAGGTAGCTTTTCTCAAGTGCTTGTATTGGCTGCTTTGCTAATAATTCTTTTACTGATTGTGCTTCTCCATTTGCTATGCAAGTTTTTAAAGCCGCAAAAGTCGCGATACTGTGTTCGTTTTGATTGCTCATATTAAATCCCAATAATTACGTTTTGTTAAATTAGTTAAGTTATAGGTTACGGCTATTATTTTGCACGGAATGTGAAAATAAATATGTACGCCATCACACACAACTTAACGGTTTTCTTATTTAGAAAGCTTACTAACCCCTGTATTCGCTATATTCTCAGTAGTGAAGGTAATATTTAAATGTGTATGTTGGCGATCTAAGGAATACCTCCCCCTTTATGCTTTTTATAACTCTAAAAATTGATCTTTGTTTTGATACATCAATATTTAAGTATGTGCGTTAGCGCACATCTAGCGGGCTGATATTTTGTTACTTTGAGATGTAAAAATAAACCCTACATGACGAAATTATTCATTAATCAAAAAGTTCAAGCCGTGTTGTGCAATTTATAAGTTGATCGTTATGTTCTTCGAAAAGTAGGCACACAAAAATTTAGAATTAAAAGGAAAGTTATGCGTTATCACCAATTAAGTGAAGTATTTGAACATCTAATAACATTGAATACCGCAACGCTAGCGTTTTATGAGAGAAGTCTTAAAGTGACAGAGCAAGAACGCGCTAGGATGTTTTTACATTATTTAGCAGACAAGCAAAAAGTCAGAAACCAATATTTAATGACCACATTGATAGAGGCGCCTATTAAAATATTTGAAATGTGGTTTGATGATGATATTGACGAGCAGTTATTAGTTTATATAGAAAAACTAGCGTTAGATCCTAATGCAAACAGTGAAAAAATAACCGCTGTAATGTTAGAGGTAAATGAGAAAATAGAAATGTGGCTAAGATCCATTTTACCATTGATACTCAACAGTGATAGTAAAGAGTATCTTCAGGATTTGATCAATAATTTACATCAAAAAAATCAGCAAATAATGCATGGTCTCCAAAGGATGAATGATGTGTGACCCCACCTTTGTTATCCTTTATGTCCACGATGTAGTGACTCTTTCAAAGCCGTAACAAGTTAAATTGGCCTATTGTTTTACCAATCACGATGACTATTCGTTACCTAATCTATGAATAAAAAACATGGGGTATTTAAATGAAACGGACAGAAAATGCAAATCCGGGTTTATTACTTGCCTTGACGCCTGTCGTGTTAACTCTGCTTATTCTAGGGACGCAAATATTTTACTTTGGCGTTTTCGAGCCACACATTCCTCTTGCCATTGGCTTAGCCATTACCAGTATTGTCGGCATTAAGTTAGGGCTGAAATGGAAAGATATTGAAAGAGGGATTTTTCACGTTATTCATGTCGCTTTACCTTCGGTATCGGTTTTAATAACGGTTGGGATGATCATTGGAGTTTGGATTGCCAGCGGTACGGTACCAAGTATTATTTATTTTGGCTTAAAGGTCCTTTCGCCTGAACTATTCCTGGCTGCTGGTATGGTAATTTGCGCCATAGTTTCCCTTGCTCTTGGCACTAGCTGGGCGAGTGTAGGTACTGTTGGTTTGGCCTTAATGGGAATTGGCGAAGGCTTCGATATCCCTGCATATTGGACAGCTGGCGCTGTAGTTTCAGGTGCATTTTTTGGTGATAAAATTTCACCACTTTCCGACACCACTAATTTGGCCCCTGCAGTGACCGGAACCGATGTCTTTTCTCATATAAAAAACATGATGGCAACGACCATTCCAGCTATGCTCATCGCTCTTATTATATATTTGCTCGTGGGATTTTTCGTCATCGACACCCAAAGTATTTCATTTGAAAAAATTAACGCTATCACTAATACCCTAGACGAAAACTTTTACATTTCAGGATGGGTATTATTACCCGCTTTGGTTGTCATGGGTTTAGCTATAAAAAAATATCCCCCCATGCCATCATTATTCGCTGGCGTTGTTGCGGGTGGGGCAACGGCAATGATTGTTCAGGGGCAGAGCCTGCAATCAATTTTTGATTTTGCCAATAATGGCTACTCAATAAGTACGGGAATTGAAGAAATTGACAGCTTGTTAAATAGGGGGGGCATACAATCCATGATGTGGACAATTTCCTTGATATTGATTGCTTTGGGCTTTGGCGGAGCGCTAGAGAAAACAGGTTGTTTGAAATCAATTATTAATGCTATTAAGAGTAAAGTCACTAGTTTTGCTGGCATTCAAACCGCCGCTATTGGAACCGCGTTTGCGACTAACCTAGTAGCCGGTGATCCCTACTTATCCATTGCTTTACCGGGAAGAATGTACTCACCTGTTTATCGTGGTATGGGTTATTCAACTTTGAATCTATCACGCGGAATTGAAGAAGGCGGAACATTAATGTCTCCGCTAATTCCATGGAATGCGGGGGGCGCATTTGTAATTGCAGCGCTAGGACTTGGTATTGCTGATGGTAATGTAGAAAATCTTTTGTACATACCACTTGCTTTTGCCTGCTGGACTGCTCCCCTGATTGGAATTTTCTATGCTTTTACTGGGTTATTCTCGCCCAAAGCAAGCGAAGAAGAAAGAGAACATTGGGAATCTTCTGGTGAAGCGATAGCAGAATTTAACGCTGATGGTACACCAAAAGTCGAAGATGAAGACACTGAGGAGGAAGATAACGCCGATGACGAATCAGATTAAAGTGGGCAATAGCTAAAGCTTATTTATTTAAGCTCGGGATGATTTTGTGAAATATCTTGCCGTGGGTATAAGCCTCTCCTTGACTCGTCTACGCTATCAAACTTACAAACGTTGTGTTAAATAAGGGAATTGCTCTTTTACTTTACTATTAACTAGAAGACTAATGTATAAGACTGCTCTAAGGTGATCCCATCTAGCATTTAATATTTCATGGTATTATTGCATCAATGTCTGGTTCAGATTTACACAGCTCATCCAAACATTTCAACAAATAATCAAATGGCCTTGTTGTGATGACTATATGTTGTGAAATTCGTGGCTGGAAACCGCTCTTAAAAGCAGCCGCTAATCATAAAATGCAAAAGTTCTATAAATGTTCGGTAGCGAACAGTTGAAATCTCTTAAATCATATATCCTATTTTCAATGATGGCTTGTCTTGTATAGAGCTTTAGAAATGGGCAGGTTTCAGACTAATCTGCCACGAAGTAGCAAAAACTTGCTCAGGAGTATGGCAACGCGGACTATGATGAACCGCATAATTGTAGAGTTGACGCCCTTAGAAAAGGGAGAAGGAAATGCAGAATACCTCAGGGGTCGTAGTTACAGTCGTATTGTCAGCTATAATGATTGCAAAAGGTATGATGGGTGTGATGCCGGAGTTCAATGTCGCCGTTATGATCGGCACAATTGCTTGGGCCCCAGGCTTTGCAGCGATTTATGGGATGCTCCCTAGTAACAGTGTTGTCGTGAAGAGGATCGTGTTCGGCATCACAGCTTCTGGGTTACTAGGCTCCATTGTCCCCCGAAGAGATCTATTGCTAACATACACTGGGCGACGCATTACTCCCAACCGAGAGCTTGCTCCATATCGTTTTAGCAACAACAGCTGCTAATCCCCATAAACCGATTTACTATTATTGAGGTTAAGCATCAATTGAAAGAAGATAACAAACAACTCGAAGATATTATTTATCTCGATGAAAGTTCACTTTTGCTTGCCGATATTGAATCGATCGCCAAGGGTGGTGACGAAATAAAATATTTTGAGCACAAATACTTTGGCAACCTGTATTCAAATATTCTTTTGGTGTTAACTCATGAATCTTATGAAGAGGACGAGGCTAAATCACTTTGGGATAATATTGTAGCCCATATGTCAGAACTAAATCATCTTCTTAACCGAAATGTAGGTATCTCTATTGCCACTATGGATTATATGTCAAATATAATAGATAAATTATTATCCCCTGTTTCAATTGAAGAAGAAAAAAGTGAGTTTATCTCCAAAATGAGTACAAAAGATGAGCTGACAGGACTCTATCTTAGGGACGTATTTGATGTAGTTCTGAGGCAGAAAGTAGAAGAAACAAAAAGAAATGACCAACCGTTATCTTTACTGATGATGGATATAGATGACTTTAAAATTGTAAATGACACATATGGCCATCAATTAGGCGATTATGTATTGAAAAAAATTGGTCGTACTATCAATAGCCTTGTCAGGAAAATGGATTTACCTGCACGTTATGGTGGTGAGGAAATGGCAGTCATAATGCCAGATGCTAACCGAGAGCAGGTATTTAAGGTAGCAGAGCGTATTCGGAAAGAAATATCGCAATTAAAATTTGAACATTTTTCTGTAACGATAAGCATTGGAATAGGTAGAGTTAATCGAGAAATTAAAACTCCAGAGAAATTATTAAAGGCTGCAGACAATGCACTATACCAAGCAAAAGACAAAGGTAAAAATCGAGTCATAATAAATAAAGAGATTAAATAAACGATACCTACTGCCTCTGTGAAGTGCTTTTTGAAATCATCCATGCTGCCAAAATTACGCACTATTGCTTGGCTAATTTTACTTTCAGAATCAATAAAGCCAGAAGGGCTCAGGCACTGAAAGTAAAAAGTATGATTCCAGACCTGTGCAGAATTATTAAATATATCACCCTGTGCATCAGTGATGATTTGCTCGAGGGTTTTGTCTGAAAATTTGGTATTCACAACTGCTTTGTTGAGTTTTTCTATATACCCAGTGTGATGCTTACAATAATGGTAACTCAGCATTTCTTTAGAAATATGTGGCTCTAAAGCGTTCAATGAATAGGGTAATGTATGTAATGTTATCATCGTATGAATTCCTGATATTTTGTGTGATTACAGAGATGTTTTTTTGTCTTCGTACTACTTTCTTTTAACTACTACATAATAAGCGCCAAAAACCTTTCATTAAGTACGTTAACGTACAGAGTAATTATAAATACAGCGATAAAGTAACCATTACTTTGCCTTTACCAATAAGGCTGTTTTCTATTATCGATATTGGTTCAGCCAATATATAGGAGTTACCCATGTATGGATTCAGTGTGCAATTACAAATACCTTTCGATATCGCGCTTTCTCATGTTATTGAATCACTCAAAAAAGAGGGATTTGGTGTACTTAGTGATATAGACGTCAAAGCCACGCTAAAAGAGAAGATCAATGTTGAGCACAGACCTTATCGTATTCTTGGTGCATGTAATCCACCATTGGCACTTCGTGCCATTGAAGCCGATGCTGATATAGGGTTACTGCTGCCTTGTAACGTAGTAGTACGAGAAGAAAAGGATAGCAGTATAACGGTTGCTTTTATGGATCCAGAAGCCTTATTAAAAGTGTCGGATAAGCCAGAAATACAAGAATTAGCTAAAGAGGTAAAAGGGTTATTACAACGTGTATCAAGACGTGTATCAAGTAGCCTTGGTAGTGAAGACTAATAAACCTTAACTTAGGATAAGCAATGTCTACATCAAATCAAGCAAGTAAAAAAGAAGACGCTCAGCGAGAAGTGACTATGAAAAAAGCAGGAAAAGCATTGTATATCGCTTTTCAAAAACGGTTACCTGCAGGAAAAGTTAAAACCGTATTGAGTATTTTTATGGTGTTATTGCTGGTATTAACCGGTTACACCAGCTTATATACCGTACCAAGTGACTCCGTCGCGGTCGTACTACGCTTTGGTAAATTTGAGGTGATTAAACCATCGGGTTTGCACTTCAAAGTACCTTTAGGTATCGACCAAGCGAATATTGTCCCTATTAAACGTCAACTAAAACAAGAGTTTGGCTTTTCTACCCCTGGTGCTACAGATCCTGATCAAAATATAACCCCCAATCGTTTTTATATGTCGGATAAGTCTAAAGTCAACTTAATAGGCAACCAGTTAGGGGAAACCCAAATGGTGACGGGGGATTTAAACACCGCCTTAGTTGAATGGGTTGTGCAATATCGTATTGCCAATCCGAAAGACTATTTGTTTGAAGTGCGCGACCCTGCAGGTACTTTGCGCTATGTATCAGAATCTGTGATGCGGGAAGTAGTGGGCGACCGCACTGTCGATGAAGTGATAACCATTGGACGGCAAGAAATTGAAGTTGAAGCATTAAGTAAGATGCAGGCATTATCGACAAAGTATGTGATGGGGATCCGGATTGATCAAGTACAACTAAAAAATATTAACCCGCCACAACCCGTGCAAGCTTCCTTTAACAAGGTCAATCAAGCTCAGCAAGAAAAAGAAAAACTCATCAACGAAGCGCGCCGTGAATACAACAGAGTTATTCCATTAGCTGAAGGAGAACGCGATCAACGCATTCGAGAGGCCGACGGCTACCGATTAAAACGCATTAATGAAGCCGAGGGTGATGCACTGCACTTTAATGCGCTTTTTGCCGAGTATAAAAAAGCCCCCGAGGTGACGCGTAGACGTCTTTATTTAGAAACCATGCAGAAGGTTATGCCACTGATCAGTCATAAAATTATTATTGATAGCAAGGCTAAAAGCGTTCTACCTCTGCTGAACTTAACCACTAAGGAAGCAACACGATGAAACAATTTCTATGGTTTATAAGTAGTATTGCCTTGGTGCTTATTGTTGTATCGGTAAATAGTGCGCTTTATACGGTCAATGAAGTAGAACAAGTGATTATTACCCAGTTTGGTAAACCTGTTGGCAAGCCGGTTATTGACGCGGGTATTAAACTAAAGCTCCCTTTCATTCAGCAGGTTAACTCTATCGAAAAGCGCGTCTTGGAATGGGAAGGAACGCCATCAGATATGCCTACTAAAGATAAACTGTATATCTCTGTCAGTTTGTTTGCCCGTTGGCAGGTTATCGACCCTTTACAATACTTTTTACGCTTGGGTGATGAACGCAGTGCGCAATCCAGGCTAGATGATATTTTGGGTAGCGAAACCCGAAATGCCGTCGCCAAACATGAATTAATCGAGATTATTCGCACCTCTAAAGACCGTCAGCCATTGAGAGATTCATTACTTACCGATGCTGAAAAAGCGCAAGATATTGGCAGTTTAGTACCGATACATAAAGGTCGATTATTGGTTGAGCAAGATATCTATAATGCGGCGGCCGAAAAGGTCAAAGTGTTTGGTATTGAATTGCTCGATATTCGTTTTAAACGCATTAATTATAATGAAAGTGTTCGCCCTAAAATTTATGAACGCATGATCAGTGAACGTCTGCAAATAGCGGAACGCTTTCTATCTGAAGGTAAAGGTGAAGCGGCGCGGATTCATGGTAATCGTGAACGAGACTTAAACAAAATCCAGTCAGAAGCTTACCGCAAAGTAGAAGAAATTCGCGGACTAGCCGACGCCAAAGCGACAAAAATTTATGCCGATGCTTACAATCAAAATGCACAATCTGTCGCGTTTTATGCCTTTACCCGTTCACTGCAAACGTATGAAGTTGCTATTAGTGAAAATACGACGTTGCTGCTATCAACCGATAGCGAATTGTTTCAGTACTTGCAGCATACTCAAGTGAATAAACAGTAAATTAAAGCTCGCGTTAATAACTTTTTAACAGCGAAAATCATCACAAAAAGGATATTCAATGATTCCATTAAGCAAAGAAGCATGGCAAAAAAAATATCTCACTTCTATCACAGAATGCTTGCCTGAAAGCCTAGCGTTTCCTGAAAATTTTGAGCCTACGAATTATGTGACTAAGAGTAAGGGTGAATACTGGTCTTTAGTAAAACTCGCCAAAGATTTCGACTTTACATTAGATGAGCAGCCTTTTGTTATCAAACTATTTTTAGAGAATGTCATGCGACATGTTGTTAAAGCAGCTGCTGAAAATGACGATATTGTTGCTACGATCAATAACCTGACACGAAAAGAAACAAAAGCTGGCTTTGAGTTTTCATACTTTCCTTCACGTGTGCTCATGCAAGACTATACTGGAGTGCCCGCATTAGCTGATCTTGCTGCAATGCGCGAAGCTATTCTCAGCAAAGGCGGTGACGCTAACAAGATTAACCCTGTTTGTCCGGTTGATTTAGTGATCGACCATTCGGTTATTGCCGAACAGGCAGGTAATGCGAAGGCATTGCTTTATAATCGACAACGTGAAATGGCAATCAACCAAGAGCGTTATCAGTTTTTAAAATGGGCACAAAAATCGTTTGATCATTTAACGGTTGTGCCGCCCGGACGTGGTATTTGCCATCAGGTTAACCTTGAATATTTGGCGCAAGTAGTTCGCAAAGAAGCGGGTGTTTTGATACCTGATACATTAATTGGAACAGATAGTCATACCACTATGATTAACGGTTTAGGAGTACTTGGTTGGGGCGTAGGCGGTATTGAAGCCGAGGCGGTCATGCTTGGTCAACCATTAAGCATGAGCATGCCAATAGTCGTTGGTGTGCAACTAACGGGCAAACTTCCTGTTGGTACAACGGCGACGGATCTCGTGTTAACCATCACGCAAAAACTCAGAAACTATGGTGTGGTGGGTAAATATGTTGAGTTTTATGGGGCAGGTGTATTGACGTTGAGCATTGCCGACCGGGCGACAATAGCGAATATGGCACCAGAATATGGTGCAACGTGCGGACTTTTTCCAATTGACGCTAAGGTCATTGATTATTTAACCCTGACTAATCGACCTGCTAAATTAGTTGCACAGGTTGAAGCTTATGCAAAAGCACAACATCTTTGGTTTGATAAAAATACCCATGCGCCGGTTTATGCCGAAAATATCAACATTGAGCTGAACCAAGTAGTACCTTGTGTCGCGGGGCCAAAACGTCCACAAGATCGTTTGCCCTTAAGCGCTATCAAACAAAAAACCTTAGAGGCTATATCGTTAGATTTACAACAGGTAGGAAACGTACATCCAACAGCATCTCAAACCAAACCATCACAATCAACAGCACCACAAACATTTATTGCCGGTGATATTGCTATTGCGGCGATCACCTCGTGTACTAATACCTCTAACCCAAATGTTATGTTACAAGCGGGATTATTGGCTAAGGCTGCAATTGAACGTGGGTTGACCGTAAAACCTTATGTGAAAACCTCATTTGCACCGGGTTCGCAAGTTGTTGCTCGTTATCTCGATGATTGTGGCTTACAACCGTTTTTAGATAAGTTGGGCTTTCATCGTATTGGTTTTGGTTGTACCACTTGTATTGGTAACTCGGGTCCCTTAAATACCGATATAGAAGCAATCATTAGTGAAAACAACCTAAGTGCTAGCGCGGTTTTATCGGGTAATCGAAACTTTGAAGGGCGCATTCATCCTGCCGTTAAACTTAATTGGCTTGCTTCTCCACCGCTTGTTGTGGCATTTTCCTTAGCAGGGCATACCAGGATTAACCTTGATGAAGAGCCTCTAGGTACTGACCAAAACGGTAAAGACGTCTATTTACGTGATATATGGCCAAGTGACGCGTTAGTGAATCAGGCGTTATCGTCGATTACTCAACAGAGTTACGCGCTATCTTATAAAAACATGTTAAAGGGTGATGATGCTTGGGAAAACTTACCGACAAGCAATACGGTTTGCTACCCGTGGAATAGCGCTTCTACTTATATTGTAAAACCGCCATTTTTTGATTTATTATTGCAATCTGAGCATGATAAAAACACTAAGCATGTCAAAAGTTCACGTTTATCACGTGAATCATTTGATATTAAAAAAGGCAGAATACTTGCAATATTGGGTGATTCGATCACCACAGATCATATCTCCCCCGCAGGAAAAATTAGTCACGATAGTCCATCAGGAAAATACCTCATTGAAAAAGGCGTATTACCCGCGCAATTTAATAGTTACGGATCGCGGCGCGGCAATCATGAAGTGATGGTGCGCGGTACGTTCGCTAATAATCGTTTACATAATAAAATCGTTGCACCTTTCGAAGGGGGGATAACCAAGATATTTGGTGATCCACAGTTACAATCTGAATCAACGCTTTCTATTTTTGAAGCGAGTCAATCTTACCAAAGGACTAACACCCCTTTAGTTGTTTTTGCCGGTAAAGAGTATGGCACGGGATCTAGTCGAGATTGGGCTGCTAAAGGTTGCCAATTACTTGGGGTTAAAGCGGTTATTGCGCAATCTTTTGAACGTATTCATCGCAGTAATTTGGTCGGCATGGGCATAATGCCGTTGCAATTACCCCAGTCAACATCCATTGCAGATTTAATGTTATGCGGTGATGAAAAAATAGATGTCGTGTCTGCCGTTGAAAGCATCGATAAAAAATTGTTACCACAACAGACCTTTCAACTTGTTATTCATAAAAACGCCGATAATTATCCAACCGAACCCTTAATAATACCTGTCGTCCTATGTATCAATAATAGCCTTGAGTTGAAACATTTCATCGCAGGTGGTCTTTTACCTTATGTTGCAGGTGAATTTTTATGAAAAAGCAAAAAGTCGGTGGTTCACCACCCCAAAATAAACTGTTGGAAGATCATTCTGAACAATTATGGGGAAGACAAACACAATTATCTTTGCACTATTTTGACATTGGTAAGCAATGTTTTTCGTCAGCATTTATTCACTGTCTTATTCAAATAAAACGCGCATGTGCTGAGGTTAATGCTGAAAATGATTTATTAAGTAAAACCAAGTCACAGGCTATTTTAACCGCTTGTGATGAACTGTTGATGAATGATTATTCAGCACAATTTCCGCTGCGTATTTGGCAAACAGGCTCTGGTACACAAACCAATATGAACGTAAACGAGGTCATTTGCACACTTGCTAATAACGCTATAAATAAACAGCATAATCCTGCTAGCGAGCAAATACATGCGAATGATCATGTTAATATGTCACAGTCCACTAATGATGTATTTCCCAGCGCAATGCACATGGTTGTCGCTACCCTGACACACAATACATTACTTAAATCATTAACTTATCTACACGATGAAATAGCGCAAAAACAACAGCAATTCAATGCTTTTATTACCGTAGGTAGAACTCACCTTATGGATGCATTACCTTTGCCTGTTAGTGCTGTTTTTTCAGGTTATTGTGCACAATTAAAGCAAGCAGAAGCCGCTATTGATGAAAGTTTGACTGGCGTGTATCAACTGGCTATTGGCGGTACGGCTGTAGGAGGAGGAGACAACGCACCACTCGATTTCGGTCCACAAGTCGCGCTAAAAATCGCCAATAAAACACAGCTAGCCTTTAAAGCTAGAGACAATACTTATGCAGCAATTTCCGGTGAAGATGCACTATTACGCTACAGTAGTGCCTTAAAGCAACTCAGTACTGTGCTGTTTAAAATAGCCAATGATTTTAGACTGCTCGGCAGTGGCCCGCGCTGTGGTTTCAATGAATGGTTATTACCCAGTAATGAGCCCGGCAGTTCGATTATGCCTGGTAAAGTAAATCCTACTCAATGTGAAGCACTAAGCATGGTTTGCTTACAAGTGTTGGGGTATGAATTAACCATTTCACTTGCCGCAGCCAACGGCCAACTTCAACTGAATGCTTATCGTCCGGTTATCATTCACAATGTGATGGAAAGTATCGAATTACTAACTGACGTGATGACCTCATTTGCAAAAAACTGTGTTAAAGGCCTTAGCCTAAATCATGCACAAGTTGACGCTAACATGAAGAAAAACCTATCAGTGATCACCTTATTAGCACCAAAACTAGGTTATGAAAAGTCTGCACAAATTGTGAATATTGCAAACAGCAAAAATATATCATTGGCAGAAGCTGCCGAAGCACTCGATTTATTCACAGTGACTGAGTTTGAAGCGCTTTTACAACAAACATCTCATCACAAAGCACACAATGATTAAGCCTATTGATAAATTTTCATCCAGATTAAATGTCATTACGGTTAAATACCATGTAATCGCAGCGCATAGTTAACCGTTATGCATATTCACGTTAGATTTTTATTAGGCTCATCATTTAATAACACTGATTAAGAAGGGGTTAAACATATTAAATCACCTAAAGATAATAAGAACCCATTGCAACGAGGTCTTGAAAAGATCCATGTGCCTTTTTCAAATTTTATTCGCGCACAGACAACCTCCAGTGTATTTCTATTAATCGCCACAATTACCGCTCTATGGTGGGCAAATTCAGCTTATTCGCTGTTTTATCAAGATTTGGTAAATACACCTATAGGTTTTTTCATCGGTGACTTTGAGCTGCGAGCATCTTTCAAACACATTATTAATGATGGTTTAATGGTGATTTTTTTCCTCTTGCTGGGTCTTGAGATAAAACGAGAAGTGTTGGCTGGTGAGCTTGCAAGCCCTAAAAACCGGCGCATGTTAATTTTATGCGCTGTCGGAGGTATGGTTATACCTGCGGTAATTTATTCTTTATTCAATTGGTCACTGGATTCACAAAATGGATGGGCCATCCCGATGGCAACCGATACCGCATTTGCGTTGGGTGTGCTTACTCTTGTTAGAAAACATATTCCCATTAACTTGTTAGCCTTTATCGTTGGTCTTGCCATTGTCGATGATGTTGGTGCGATATTGGTTATCGCTGTATTTTATACTCAAGAAATATCGATAGTTTATCTATCGGCTACAATCGTGTTTATTGCGATGTTGATATTGGCTAACTATGCAGGTGTTCGTCAGCCATTATTTTATATCGTTGCTGGTATTGTTACTTGGTGGGTTATGCTTCAGTCAGGTATTCATGCAACTGTGGCCGGTGTGGCTATCGCATTAACAGTGCCAGCTAGACCAAAATTAGAAACGGTAAAATCACTTGGTAATGCAAAATCAATCATAAGTTCAATGCAAAAAAACACCGAAGATATAGATGTTCTGGCAAGTAAGGTTGACCATGAAAAAGTGTTAGAAATAAGTGAATTATCAGAACACGCTAGTACGCCGTTGCGTCGTTGGGAAGATACCCTCGATTTGCCCGTGGCAATATTTATCTTGCCACTATTTGCGTTAGCTAATGCAGGCGTTGTATTTAGTGCAACCTCTTTTATAAATAGCCTGACACAACCCATTGGGCTGGGCATTATTTCGGGGTTAGTGTTTGGTAAATGTATTGGTATCTCTGGTGCATGTTGGTTGGGTCTGCGTTATAACATCGGGCGCTTACCTAAAAACATAAAATTACAACATATTATAGGGGCATCGTTAATAGCAGGAATAGGCTTCACTATGTCGACTTTCATTGCTGCTCTGGGGTTTGATGCACAACCCGAACATCTACATAACGCAAAAACATCTATTCTAGTTGCATCAGGTTTATCAGCATTATTAGGGGTATTGTATTTTCGAATTACCGCTATAAAGGAGATAACATGAATTATGATCCGGTTTGTGGAATGAAAATTTCTAGTGGTACTGCAAGAGAAGCTGAAAAGTCAGTCGAATGGCAAGGAACAATTTTCTATTTTTGTAGTTCGTCTTGTGTTGATAAATTCAATGCTGATCCTGAACATTATGTGCATTCTGGTGAGAACGATTGCCATTCACAGGCGTGCGGTACAGCCAAAACACATAAAGAGACTAATCCCGCAAGCAATCATAAAAGTAGCGACGCTAAAAATAGCGATAAAAATGCTGTTTTTACCTGTCCAATGCATCCTGAAATCCGCCAAAACACACCTGGTTTGTGCCCAAAATGTGGCATGGCACTAGAAACGACAAACTCTGGCGACAATGATGACACTAATAATAAAAACAATGAACTCAAGGATATGACGCGGCGCTTCTGGTGGAGTTTGAGTTTGAGTTTACCTTTGCTCATCATCACGATGGGAGATCTTATTCCAGGGGTAAATGTGGGTAACTGGATGGGCGAGAGTGCTTTTAACTGGCTACAGGCAATTTTAGCAACACCCGTGGTACTGTGGGGCGGGTGGCCGTTTTTTGTTCGCGCCGTTGAGTCATTCAAAAGTTGGCAGCTCAATATGTTCAGCCTAATTGGGCTAGGTACTGCTACCGCTTTTGTTTTCAGTTTGTTTGCTTTATTATTTTCTTCACAACTGCCTGAAGCCTTTAAAATAGCAGGTAGAGCACCACTTTACTTTGAAGCGGCGGCAGTGATTATTACTTTAGTATTAATGGGGCAGGTACTTGAGCTTCGTGCTCGTTCGAAAACTAACAGTGCCATAAAGTCTTTGTTGCAACTGGCTCCCGATGAGGCTTTGCGCGTTAACTCAGATGGCAACGAAGAACAAGTCGCGCTTGATGAAGTTCAAGTCGGTGACCCATTGCGGGTTAAACCGGGCGGTAAGATCCCAGTAGATGGTGAAATTATCGAAGGCCATTCTCATGTTGATGAATCCATGATCACTGGCGAACCTGCACCAGTAAGTAAAAAAACAGCGAGTAAAGTAACAGCAGGAACGCTAAATACCACAGGAACATTCCTCCTTAGGGCCGAAAAAGTGGGTAATGATACCTTGCTTGCAAGAATGATTGAGTTAGTGAATGATGCTGGACGTTCGCGAGCACCCATTCAAAAACTTGCAGATAAAGTATCTCGTTGGTTTGTACCTTTTGTTATCTTGGTTGCCATCGCTGCCTTTACTGTTTGGGCAACGGTTGGACCAGCACCGGCATTAGCAAATGCTTTGGTGGTTGGCGTATCCGTGCTCATTATCGCTTGTCCCTGTGCTTTAGGGTTGGCAACGCCAATGTCGATTATGGTTGGCATTGGTAGAGGGGCACAAGAAGGCTTATTGATTAAAGATGCCGAAGCATTAGAACTAATGGAGAAAGTGGATACCTTGATTGTCGACAAAACCGGTACGCTGACAGAAGGGCGACCAACAGTGCAACAGATATTGGTAAGCGATGAAGCCAAAAAAGAAAATTTTACGGAAAACGATGTATTGTTATTTGCAGCAAGTTTAGAAACGTCAAGTGAACACCCATTGGCGACGGCTATTGTTGCGCACGCAAAACAGGAGCATTTGGAGCTCAAACCGATCAGTGATTTTAAATCAATTACCGGACAGGGCGTCAGCGCGACAATCGACGATAAATCTATATTAATTGGTAATGACCGCTTAATTGAAGCAAAAAAAATAGATCCTTCTTCCTTAAAATCGCAAGCAGAATCAATCAGAAAGGGTGGGGAAACGGTTATCTTCGTCGCTATCGATGGTTTGTTGGCAGGTATTATTGGTATCGGCGATGCTATCAAAAAAACCACCGCTCAAGCAATAGAACAACTCCATCAAGCTGGCTTGAAAATAGTGGTATTAACTGGCGATAACGCGACCACAGCTAAGGTTGTTGCTAAAACTCTAGGCCTTGATGACGTGGAGGCGGATGCTACCCCAGAAGACAAACTTAATTATCTTAAAGAATTGCAAAAACAAGGACATATTGTCGTAATGGCAGGTGACGGAATTAATGACGCACCCGCACTTGCCAAGGCTGATGTTGGCATTGCAATGGGAACAGGTACCGATGTTGCCATGAACAGCGCAAGAATAGTGTTGGTTAAAGGCGATTTGCGTGGCATCACTAAAGCCCGTTTACTAAGTCAACACACCATGAGTAATATCCGCCAGAATTTATTTTTCGCCTTTATTTATAACTTTCTCGGTGTGTCAGTTGCTGCTGGTATTTTATATCCTTGGTTTGGTTTATTACTCAGCCCAATGATAGCCAGTGCTGCAATGAGCCTTAGCTCAGTATCCGTCATCGTCAATGCCCTTAGGTTAAAAACTCAAACGCTTTAGCGTGCAATATCGTTGAGTATGATATTCCCTAATCATTTTGGCTGTGGGTACGTTATCGAACAGAGTCTTAATGTTTCTCGCTTTATAATTATTTATGTGTATTTGAATAGAGTGATAAAGAATATGACTTGAGTATAGTTTTTTTGCGTTTGCGTTTGCATTTGCATTTGTATGGGTAGTAATACTTTAACCAAGACTAACGATACGTTTGCTAAATTCACTAGCTGGTATGGATTTTGTTGTGATGGCCATGCTTGCATTGTGATGTATCCGCAATCAGGATCCGTTTCATCTTCTGGTGCACCAATAATCCAAACTTCACAATTTTATTTTTGAAATCAGGTTTCATCATCTCGGAGAATTCGATAAGTTGTATGGCTATTTCAACGTGAGGTGCAAAAATTAAGCGAATGCTGTGCTAAAATATTTTGGTTCAACTAACATGCTTTACCTTCTTCTCTATATGATTAACTAATTCTTAATGTGTTTAGATGGTTCCATTGATTGGTGCAACACATCAATAATATCTATATGGGTATTATTCACTCGATAGTAAATAGTATGTGAGCCTACAAAATCACTGTAATACCCAACGTTTAAATCTTCTCTTAATATTCCATGTAATGGATTTTCTGCTAGTTCATTAAATCGATCTCGAATGCTCAGGAGGTAAGTTTTAGTTCTCTTAGTACCAAAACTTTTAATGGAATACGCCCGAATACTTTTCAAACTATTTTGCGCTTCAGGCGATAAAATAAATTGTGACATTATCCGATCAGTTCTTGCATAAAACTATCACCATCAACGCCTTCCCCTCGATCAAGCTGTGCTTCACCAACTGAAAGTTTCTTTCTTAATAAGTCTAATTTTGTTTCATGCTCTTCAAGAAGACGAAGACCTGCTCTCACAGCTTCACTCGTTGATTCAAATCGACCTTGTTGGATTTTATTTTCAACAAACCCTCCAAAATGGTCTCCTAATGTGACACTGGTATTTCTTTGCATAAATCACCTCTCTTGTTGTATTACATTCTAATACACCATAAATGTATGTCAATGCTTTGGCCTATTCATTAGCATTATGTGATTTCTTTGATAACTCTTTGTACAGTGCCGGTACCTAGACCGAGGGTTTTGGCTATTTTAAGCATTATATAGTCGAACGCCATAAATAAACGTTAACTTTCGTGTACTTTTTAATAAGAGAATGGCAAATATAATCACTAATTTAATCACAAGAATAGCGACTTAACGATGGCAGAACTTTAATCAACCTTTCTTCTTTTACCACTTTCAGCACGTTTCTTATTTTCGCTTTGAACATATACAGTGTCAGTTGTTGCCATACTTGCATGGCCAAGATCTTCTGAAATATCTTTAAGAGGGCGGCCGCGTTCAATTTCCATACTTGCACCGGTATGTCTTAACCAGTGGGCAGAAGCTTCTTTCAATTTTAACGCCTTATTTTCACCTTCTAAATTACGCATATTGTCATGTGCTTGATCGAAAACACTTTGAACTAAACGTCGTAAATGTCGAGATGTCATACCACCTTGACCACGGATTTTTTCGACTAGAATCGAATTTTCATTGCTTGATGGCAAGCCTAACAAACCACGGGAAGAGCGATAACGTTCTAAAAAAGGTAAAAAATCGATAGGCACAGTAATATCCCGCAATTTACGACTTTTACCAAAGACTTTAAGCCACCAGTTTTCATCATCATCTTGCCAAAAGTGTCCCATTGTTGGCGACCAATTATCACGCTCAGATAATTCTGAAATCCTTAAAAATAGGGTTTTTAAGGAAGCTATCACAAATAAATTCCGCTCACACAGTGGATTTTCATCAGCCATTTCAACAGCAGTATCTAAAACATATTGCCATTGACTACCGGTTAAGCGTTTGATTTCTTTAACTTGTGAGTCAATGATAAAGTGGCGACAATCCTTTTTAGCTATCTGTGCTGGGTTACCAATACAAAAATCTTCAGCCATTAAGTAGTTATAGAAAACGATGATTGCTGTAAACATTGACGAAAGTGTTTGTTGTGATGGACGATATTTTTTCTTATCAAGTATATATTGAGATTTTTGACTTTTAGGTGCTTGAATTTTATATGGAAACCAAAGCTCATTAGCTGTTGAATAACCGTTGGCCAGTTTGAAGCGTTCTTGATTTGATGTGCCAATCCAAGTGACTGGTGGCTGCCAACAAAAGTCAGCATATTCAAGTAAGTCTGATTTACGTAATTGGTCAATTGGTTTTTGCTTTTCAATAAAGGCCCATAAAAGAAACCGTTCAACGTCATTTCTAAATCGCTCATAAGTATGTGCAGATTTATTTCTACCGATATAGGTAAGAAATATTTTCCCCCAATTAAATTGCTCAAGCCACCAGGGTTCATTAGCTGCAAAAATTTCATCTAACTGAGGATAATCTTCAAGATCAAATTCACATAAATCAATGTATGGTGGATATAAAGGAACAGGCTTATTTAAGGTCTTAGTTGATGACATTTATTGAATACCAAATTTTGAATTCTAAGGATAATTATACGCATGAAGCTAGTGTAAACTACCACCCCTACTATGTCCAATACTGAAGAGTATCGGACATAGTGGATGTGTATAACTGAGTGTGTGTTACCTGTAATCATTGCTCAGAATTTAAATAATACTTCCAGTTTCTTTATCAGTTTCACTTATCTCTTTATGCACCAATGAAATAAAAGAACTATCCAATTACTATAAAATCTTACCTGTAAAATTAATTAAGCTATTTTCGCCACTTCACAGCAATTTTTTACATACTACCCTAGGAGATATTAAAGGATGCATCAGAAACTGATTTTCTATAGTGTTAAAATAATACGCTTGATTATATATCTAAATACACAAGTTGAGCTTGTTAGTTTTAACAAGCTACGTCATCATTATAAGCAATGAAACTTACAACCAATAATAGGGAGGAAAACATGGAAATAGAATTATTACTAAGAACTGTAATGGCTGTCGCTGGTTCGATAACAGCATATTTTAGCTATAAGAAAATGAAAGGAAGGAAATGAAGAGACTTAGGTTAACAATCCTGCAAGATTACTAAGCCTCAACATAGATAATCATGTACATAGTACATCAAACACAAAAGACGTCAATTATAGACGTCTTTTTTTACATCTAAAAGAACCTATCAAGGTATCAAAAGCGCCCTATTACAACACAAATAATCAAAAGTGGTACATACCTGTTAAGAGTATCGGATATAATGAGGTATGTAGAACATGAAGCTATTGTCTCTGTGATCATGTTCAGCATTTTAAATTACTTATAAGCCATTTTCTTTCATTTTATGATAATAAAGCATACCCGCTTTAAGTCTTCCAAGTAATATTTACTAAACCAGTTAATGCCAATGCACGGGATCAACTTTATAGTATTGTGCCAGTTGTTGATAAAGTATTGGATATTTAGAACTAAACTGTTTCGACTTTTCGAAAAACACTTCACTAGCCACCGCAAAAAACTCTGCCGGCTCCGTTGCTCCATAGTAACTAAATAAAGAAGGCTCGCCATGCTTTGCTTGTTGTTGAAGGATAGCAAATTGTTTGGCAAATACTTTTGACCAATCCTGATAACTTTGCCCACGACCTAATACTGGAGCTCCGTTGGCTCGACCATTTTCTTGATCCAACTGATGGGCAAATTCATGTATAACAACATTTTGGCCATCATTGGTCACTTCAGCGCCATGTAATGTATCTTCCCATGATAAGACAATCTTACCCAAATCCCACGATTCTCCGAGTAAGGCTTGTTTTTGCGTATACGCTACGCCATCAATACCTTTGATCGTTTGGGCTTTAATAAAAGCGCGCGGATAAACCAGTATTGTTTGTAATTTAGGGTAGTAATCTGTTTTCCTATTGAGTAGTAACAAACACGCTTGCGTTGCTATCGTCACTTTAATTTCGTCAGTTATTTGTACACCATTACAACCAACAAAGTCTTTTTCGACTAAAAAAACTTGTATGTGTTGTTTTAGTTGCAGCTGTAAGTCAGCTGGCATTTGCCTAAAATAAGGAATTCGCTGTTGAATGATCTTACGCCACTGTTTTTTAAAAGGTTGTTTTCTAATTTTATTGCGCTGATATTCACGATAATAAGGTTTTGCCACTAATATACTGATCAACAGCGCACCAATTAACAAAGGTAAAAAAAGAGACAACATAGTGGACTTAACTCAGTAGGATTTAGTAAGAGATAGGTACTACGCAAGCAAAATTCAAGTTAGTAACATTTAAAAAATGTGAGTTTTTTATTTACTATAGCCTTTAGTTTATATACTTAAAGAGCGTTGTGCTGATCAAATTTATTGTGTCAATTGGTATCATTTCTGTTGGTCTGTAAGTGCTTTTATTCATACCTTTCGTCGTTAAGTCCCTTAATTTATTAGTCTGTCGACATTTTACCGTCAAGATTTAACGTTTACTGTGAAAGGTATAGAGATCGACTTGTTTGATTAAATTTCGAGTAACGTTAAGGCAATATTATGTCTGAGCATATGTTCTTGTTTGAGTGTTTTTTTGTGTATTAATAAAGTACTAAACATACTGTGCCAACCCACATGTTTTTCTTCATGACTGTCATTAGCTTCAATGTCACCAGATAGTTTTATCATTTGCTGATTTAAATAATGAATAGCAGCACTCTGCTTATACCATTCTTGTTCTTCACCGGATAAAGGCATGATGACTTCATCCGCATTTTTAATGGTTAACCAATAATCTGCGTTACTGGTCAGTGCAATTTCAATACCTTTAGGATCGAAATCACTAAAACAAATTAATGGCGTTTTTCCCTTAAAGCGACGGAAAAAATCATAACTGGTATTGGTTGTTTGTTGGGGTTTAACGTCACCGCGATACAGCCACAAAGCTTGAGTTAAATCTATGTTATTACTTAGGCTCTCTGTACTTGTCGTATTCATACTTAAAATATTAGCATTGGAGTTTGTATTATTGACCGATGATAAATTAATCGCATTGAGATTAGCCATTACCGCAAGATTTTCAACAAGAACAATTGCCGAGTGTTCAACCGACGTTATCTCGTCTGCTTTTATATAGTGACCTAATGACGTTAATGGTGATATTTTATGGCAGCTTTGGTTAACGTTCAGTTCAGATAAACTGTTAATCAATATAAACTCTTTACTCACCGCATAACTGTTATCTTTTTCGTTTCGACATTTTTTTGCAGTACTGAGTCGGTCTTCTTTCGTCGGATAAGGGTCTTGTCTTATATCAAGGCTAAGTGTACTTTGAATTTCTTCGCATAATGCTAAAATATTTTCAAGAGTAAATGATAACCATTGTTTGTTCATATCTAACCGACCAAAATTATATTCGTCATACAATCTGGCTGCTAAAGCAGAATTTTTTATCTGACCGCCCTGCCGATTTTTTTGTATTTTATCTTGAGTAAAATTATAAAGTTGTTTGTTCATTGTTGTCTGTTCATTGTTGTTTTCATTTTGCATTCCTTTGCGATGTATATTTTTACTTTTTTATAAATGATTATACACTGACTTAAGCACTCGCTTTCAGTTCGATAACAACATCACTATAACGATAGTTATCAGTAGTACCAGTAACAGCAACGCCTTTCATTTTTATATTCAGTGCCTTTTGTTGTGCGCTCGTTAACTTGCAGTAGCAACTAAATACTAACTCTATCCAAGATTTTGGCGCAATGCTTTGTGATTGCTCAAGCCAAGTATTTTGAAACTCTTGGTAAAAACTTAATGCTGATACTGCGCAGTTATTTATGATCACGCGCTCGAACAATAATTCAGTTTGTTGTTCAAAGAAATCTTCTTCTGCGGCTATCTTTTCTATCGGTTTAAAAGATACATCGCTGGTTTCTCTAGCTTTGAGTGGCGTTACCACTGCTTGCTTACGTAATGACTGCACCAATAAAAGTAAAGGTTGTTCAATATCGGTTTGCTTGGTATCTACATAACTTCGCAGCGGCATTGCTGGTGAATATTTTAGCGTTTCTGGTAAGTCTGGTAATTCAAAGAGGTTTTCATCAAGGTCAAATTCAGGGTGCTTACGTAAAAAACGCGCCATATTTCGCAATTGACTGGCCTGTTTTTCATCTCGACGTAAGCGAAATAAGCTAATACGCATGTTATCAATAATTAAACGCAGCTTAGGCAGAATTTGATTATACCAGTAGACAAAACTTGATATTTTACGGGCAAACTCGTTTGGACACGCCCAATCTAACCATTCGTAACAATCTTGTGGGTCAATTTGCTGTAGTTCATTGAGCAGTTTTTGCGCATGTGATAGATAACGTTCGTTTTGGCGGATTTTATTAGACAAGCTGTTAACGAAACCAAACTGACTAACAATGGCAAAATGCATGGTATCTAAATTATTGTTTAAACTATCTTTTGTTTCATAAAGTAAATCATCAAGTTGATCTAAATAATATTCGGCATCTTCTTGTTCTTTCGCTAAGGTCGCTAATTGATAATCTTTGGCTACTTCATCAATCGCTTCAATTACTTTACCCATATCGGTAAGTTGTCGATAACTTGATTGTTTGCGCATTAGTCTATTTAACATGCGCTTAAGATCGGTAGTTACGCGATACTCACCAGGAGATTCATCTGGTCTGATCAAGCCTGATTTATGTAACAAACTGATGGTATTAGCATCTTGCTCGTCACTCGCTATCGAGCCAAAAACATAGGCACTGGCGAGTAAGTCATGGTATGCGCCAATTTGTCTGAGTAAGGTCGCAACTTGAGCAGAATCAAAACCAGCCATTAATCTTCACCACTAAAAATGTTATTAATGCTTTTTATTAGCACTTTGTTATCAGAACTTACCATTAGATAGGCCATTAAAAGAGTAACTCATCTTGTTGGCTTTTTTCTTGCTCAGGTAAACTGACTAACTCAGCATCGTTTAAAAATTCAATGAGTAAGTAAATTAAGTCAAAACGTGCCGTAGCATAATATCTACTGCTACCTGCATTTTTACGAACAAAGTAATGCATTTCTTCAAGCTTTTGAAATACCATAACCAATTGTTCGCGTGTTTCTGTCTTATTCGTTTTAAAAGGTTTTATCGAGGTTAATCGACGTAATTGTTCACTTAGGGTTTGATCATGCTCAAAGGGTTCAAATAACTCATTGATATTAAGTATTGATTTAGCGCGAATGGGTAAATCAGCTTGCGTGGCCGTTAACAGTAGATCTAGAAACTCAACTAAAGGTCTAAAGGTATTACGCATTTCACTAAATAAAATACTTAGCTCATGATGATTACTTTCATCCACTTGATTAAAGGTACAATAATAAGCATCGGCGCTCTCAAGATAGGTAAGTTTTCTATCTAAATTAGCGAGAAAATCATTCACCTTATCGTTATGACTTTCCGCTTTTAAGTACAAATATTCGGCTTCATAAGCCGTTTGACAAATAACAGTGCCACAAAGTAGCTTTTGAATACTTTGTTTAAACATGAGTTGACTCCCCTACTGTCTCATTTTCAGGATCTGGTTCTTGGTTTTCCCCTGGGTTTTGTTCTGGCTCTGGTGGAGTCATGTTTGCTGTTTTATTACGCTGCGCTAACAACTCATCTAATCGAGATTGTGGAATATCTGCATGATAAATTTTATTGTCTTTTAATTTATAGTGACGGTTATATAAGGATAGAATATGGCGATCTGTTGATGGAGAAGCAGATAACATGCTGATATGGTTGTCATTAAACATTTTTAATAAGAGATCAATGTTTTCAGCGGCTAGTTCACCTAATTCGTCTACCGGTAAAATTATTTGGCTAGCGTGTTTGCTGTCACCACGTAACATGGCTAACAAACCGGCAAATAAAGACAACATAGCTAAATAGGATAAACCTGTAGAGCTTACTTTTTTAAGTTGCTTGGCATTACGCGCATGTTTTATCTGCCCTTTTTCGACAATGGTAAATTCTAAATCAAATAAATTATTATGGGCTAAGACAAAACCTTCATTGGGTAAATAACTCGCTAATTTTTGCATGGCGAATACTAAATCATCCGGTACTTCGCCAAGGCCATCACGTAATTGATCTTTATAAAGTTCAAAAACTTCGGCAAATTTTTGCAATGGTCCCCAATAGTCTAGCTCTTCTTGCTTCATTACCGTGGTAACATTGATATCAGCTAAGGCTTCAAAATGCGCTAATGCAGTCACTTTGGTTGATAACAATTTACCAATGCGTTTTATATTACGACCAAAGTTTTCGATATGCTGATAAAATTCGTTGATCATGGTGGCATTGACCGTCACCAATTGATAAGTACTTTGCTGTTTTTGGTCGGCGCTGTTTAATAACTCACTAATAGGCTCTCGATATTTAAACAGTGCTTTCGCGCCAGAGTAGTTATCGTTGTCGTGTAATAGTTTTTGCCAGTTTTCAAAAAGCTCACTGCCCGAGTGATCTTTTCTAAAGCGTTCACTAAAGGTATTTAGCTGACTTGCTAATCGTTTTTCAATGGTTTTAAACTGCTGGTGATAATCATCGAAAAAATTAACGGTTAAATCTGCTTGGTTTGCTGGCTCTTGTTCACAAAACTCACTGTTAATCGCTGACATTTCGCATAAGCGTTTATTATCATTGAGTTGCACTAATAAATCATCAGTAGCTTGTTTTTCTAGATTGTTTTTTCGAATTAACTGTTTTAGATCGTTAATTTTAGTTGATAACTCAATACGACTATCTTCATAATTTGTTTCGATATTACGTTTGATAATTTTTCTGTTTTGATTTTCTTCAGCTAGCGCATCACGATGACAATAACGCTCATTCATAAAGCTGTTATAGTCACGCGCCTTTTGAGAAAACACGGAACATTGTTGTAAGTCTTTCTCTAAAGTCACTCGCTTGGCAAAACGTTTGTCTACTTCGCCTTCAGGATCAAGTTTTTCAATATCAATAGCTTGCTGTTTTTTAAGATCAGTTAAACGTTGTTTGGTATTATTTATCAGGGTTGAGAGTTGCACAGACAGTAGCATTAACTGATTATCTCGATCACTTTCAACTACCATACTTTTTTCTAACTTATCGTTAGTGAGTTCATGTAATTGCTCTGATTTATTTTCTTCAAAGTTAAGCTGCTTTTTATCAAGCGCTTTTATTTGTTGAGTGAACGTTTGTAGTTGCGCTTCTATCGTTTGGCGATGGGCTTTTATGGCGAGCTGTTTTTTTACTACTAAGCTTTCTTGCTGCGTTTTCAATTGCCCTAACGTTAGCTGCTGCTGATTCAAGCTTTGTGCTTGTTCAGTTACCGTGATTTTTAACTGGCTAATTTCTTTGGCAATAAATTTTAACTGCTCATCAAGCTGCGAAATTTTATCTGTTTGCGTTTGTAGCTTAGTTTCAATGACTTGGCGCTTTTCTCGCAATTGTACTTCGTCTAAAAATAATGAATCGTCACAAGGCAATTGCGTTAAATCTATCGACAAACCATAAAGACTTGCTGGTGTTTTATTACTGTCATTGTCATCATTATTGCTGCTTGCTAACCACTGCGGATTTAAATCACTACGCGATAATTGTTCAGTTGTAAGCAAACGACCAATAGTGTCTTGCCAATTAGCGGCTTGAGGTTCATTAATAAGATAATGGTGCAAAGAGCCGACTTGCGGCAGCAATTGTAATTCAACCCGGTGATAATCTTGTTTCAACTGTTCAAGGTAACGATTTATTTCACCACGCTGGCTCAGTTGCTGATTTTGCCGTTTCTCTAATTGATATTGCTGCTTTTGTAATTCAGCGGCCTGTTGTACTAACTGATTAGTATTTTGCTGAGCATGCGTTAACGCCTGAATGTTCGCTTCTATATCCGCAGTTAATTCCTGCGGAATTATGGGCTGGGTAAGTTGGTGGTTAGCCGTATCTAATTGATATTGTATTATTTGCTGATCTTTTTGCAGTTTAAGCTCTTCTTTATGCAATTGGGCATTAAGCGCGTGCTCTTGCTGATGAAATACTTCATTAATATGTGATAATTTTTCATTAGACTCGGTAGCAATTAGTGCAGATTTTTCTTTATTACTGTTGATGCCTTTAAGCTTTTCTACTTCCATTTGCTGAATAAGCTTATCAAACTTCTGCCCTATTTTACTGATATTACCTTCAAAGGCATCAATAATGGCGATCACTTCATTTAGTTCTGCTTGAATTTGTGGCGCTTGCTCAGCTTTAATTTGATAACTACTGGCGTCATCATCATCAAAATTAAGTTTATCTTCGTCGAGTAGATCGATTTTACTTAAATCAGCTTCAATTTTAGCAATGAGGTCAAATAAGGCTTTTTGATATTGTTCTGTGATTGTTACTAATTCACTGTCGAGTTTGTTACGTGTTTCAATACTGCTTTTTTTAAGCTCATCTCTTGCTTGCTGTTTTATTTCAAGACGTGCTTGATGCGCGATTATTTCAGCGTGAAGGTGTTGTAGCTTATTGACTAAGCTAGCAAAGGCACTGAAGTCGTGTTGCCAAACAGAAATTTTATCCGCGACTTTTTTAATGGCGCGACTGGCCTGAATATCAGCAAGCCAGTTGGTAATATCGGCTTTATTTAAACTGAGCTGTTCTTTTTCGTCATTGATATCACGAGCAAGATGATCGCTGGCAATAGCGACCAACATACGTTTAACGGCTTCAAAATCTAGATTTTTTTCAATGGTGCCGTTAATTACTTTATCAATATGTGGACAAGCTTGCTCACTAAACGAGAAACGGTTTTGTAGTATTCTAATTTCTTTGTGTTTACGACCACTGCGTAAATTTTGAATAACTTGACGGTATTTATCTATACCTAAAAATTTTGAGCTTTCTTTACCTATATTACGATAATTTTTTTCTATTTCGTTAATGGTAAAAGGTTTAGCTTTATTACCTGTAGTACCTGTAGTACCCGTGGCACTGGTGGCACTGGTAATAAAATGCTGACTGTCGTAAGCGCCGTCAATAAATTTAAAATGCACACCTCGACCATCACTGGTGGCTAATACTTGGCATATTTGCCCGAAGGGTCTGGCGTATTCATATACTAAAATGCTGGATTCGCGCGGTAAATAAAAGTCGGCAAAGTTTTTGGCTTGATCAACCTTGCTCACAATATCGCTCGGTCGCATGCCATAAAAGAGCGGTAACAAACGCATTAACGAGGTTTTACCCGCGCCGTTTGTCCCTTCAAGTTGAGTGTGGCCAGTTAAATCAAGTTCATTTACTTGTCCTTGCCAAAAACTGTCGATAATAATAATGCGCAGCAGCGAATAGCCATATTCTGCCATAATGTGACCTTAGGAGAGTGTAGTGATGTTAACTAACATTAATGAAGAGGGTTTATTTTTAGCACAAGCGCTGGATCGATTTTTACATTGAACCAGTTAATACGCCAGTCTAAATGAGGACCAGTTGCCCTGCCGCTTTTGCCAACGGCGGCGACTACCTGCCCTTGACTAACCTTATCACCTTGTTTTACATAGGAATTACTTAGATGTAAAAAAGTAGAGCTGACGCCCTGGCCATGATCAATAATCATGGTTCCGCCGGAGTAAAACATATCAGGTACCCAAAGTAAGACTGTACCCGATGCTGGAGCCTTTACCGGATCGCCCGTTTTACCTGCGTAGTCTAAACCAAAGTGTGGACGTTTTGGCACACCATTATAGACACGCTGACTGCCATAAACACCGGTGATTGTACCTTCAATTGGTGCGATAAAACCTTGGGCAAAGTAATTAAGTGAACTTGAAACTTTACGTGCTGTTTTAATCTTTTTATTATCTGCTTGTGATCTAGATACCGCTTTAGGATTGGGCTGCATGATGCTTTTTTTAATGCCTTCAATACGCTGGATATTATAACTGCGTTTTTCAGGCGTTAATGTTTTCTCTACCCGATCACCATTAAGTGAGGTGATCACGAGTTGATAGCTTTGTTGGTCATCACGAGAAAAACCAAAAGTGAAATCACCGCTGTTTGAAACAGTGATATTTTTACCATTTAACGTGACGGTATTTTGTGGCAGTGTTTTACCTACCATTAATCCGCCTTGCTTAACTTCACCAGTTAACGCTATTTTTTCTTGCGCTGCCGATGCTTGAGAGCTAACAGCAAAACTCGTTACCAGCGCTAAAGCTATTAAGCTTTTTGTTAAGGTATGAGTTAAACTTTTACTTAAGGTATGACCTAAAGGGTGAGATAAAGCACGCGATAAAGAGTTACGCATGAACAATTGCCCCTTTCGCGACACCTTCATAAGCAATGACTTTAACTACATTATTGGCTAGTTCGTTATGTTGCGCTTTGACTTGCCTTAAAATAAAGTCAGCTAATAATTCTACTGTCGAATCACAATCTACAACATCAAGTACTTTACTCTCAACGGCAATATCAAATCTACCTTGCGGTGCGTGGTAACTAAAATATTGGTGATCGGGTGTTAAATTGTTTATTGCTTGGACAGAAAGTTGAATATCGTCGGCAGAAATTCTATCGGCTTCACTCGCAATGTAAATATCTTGCCAACGTTTACACCAAGCAGCTTCTAATTTAGCGTCTCTTTTATCATCAACTAAAATTTGAATTTTAGATCTATGTCCATGGGCGATACGTTGGCAATTGCCATCATGTAGCTTTAAGCCATGGGTATAATGATAATAATCGGTTGGGATATCTTCAGGGCGTAATACTAAGGTTAAACCTTGAACATTATCTGGCAAATGCGCCAAAATAATAGCCGTAAGGTGTTTAGTCACCGCTGGTATGGTAATGGTTAAACAATCTATCGAAGCAAAAGCGCACACGGGAGATTGTAAATAATAACTTGCAGCATCGCTGATAAAGTCGACTGTTTGATGACCGTCATTATGAGGCGAATCAGCCAGGGTTACAGCTTGCTCTTGAATCGGTAATAGCAGTTTGTGGTCAACGGCATCATCTATAATGGCCTTGATTTGCTTTTTTACCACGGCAAAATCAAGCACCATACTCATTTCGTTTAACGAACCATCGAGTAATACGTCAACAATCCAGCTCTCACCCACAATACCGCGTTGTGTACACAGGTATGAAAAATCAATAACGGTAAGATTGTCTACAAATAGTTGCATGTTTATCCCTTATAATTCGCTAACTTGCCAATGAATTTCTTCATTAGCACGAATAGGCACGACTTGTTCATTACCAAAAGCTAACGTTGCAGGCACTTGCCAGGCTGATTTTGTTAAGATTATTTTGTCACCGCTTACAGGTAGCTGATAAAACTTAGGGCCATTTAGACTCGCAAAAGCTTCTAATGTATCTAATGCATTTTCTTGGTCAAATACTTCAGCATATAACTCTATTGCTGCATGTGCGGTATACGAACCGGCACAGCCACATGCAGATTCTTTTGCACCTTGTGGGTGTGGGGCAGAATCAGTACCTAAGAAAAACTTTTCATTACCACTGGTTGCCGCTTCAATAAGTGCTTGTTGATGAATATTACGTTTTAAAATAGGTAAACAAAAATAGTGTGGTCGAATACCGCCTACTAGCATGTGATTACGGTTAAATAATAAATGATGTGCGGTAATGGTAGCTGCAATGTTGCTACCTGCTTGTTTAACAAAATCTACCGCATTTTTGGTGGTGATATGTTCAAGTATGATCTTTAACTTTGTATACTTAATAGCAAGCGGTGCTAAAATGGTATCAATGAAAACCTGTTCACGATCAAAAATATCAATGTCATCCGTTGTCACTTCACCGTGGATCAGTAATGGCATACCTACTTTTTCCATTTCATCAAGTACGTGATAAATATTAGCAACGTCAGTAACACCTGATGACGAGTTGGTTGTAGCACCTGCCGGGTATAACTTTGCCGCAACGACTAAGCCTGAGTCTTTCGCTTCTTTAATATCTGTCGTTGTAGTTTGGTCTGTAAGATAAAGTACCATTAACGGTTGAAACGTTTTTGAATGGTTCTCTTTCATGATCCTTTGATAATATTCTTCAGCCAATTTTGCATTCGTTACTGGCGGTACTAAATTGGGCATAACAATAGCACGGCCAAAATAACGACTGATGTCTTTAACCGTCGTTTTTAATGCTTCACCATCTCGTAAATGTACGTGCCAGTCATCTGGGCGAGCAATAGTTAAGGTTTTCATCGATACATCCTAGTTTTCACGTGCGTGATAAATTAATTATATAAAACAATATGATAATGGTTACGCGTAACCAAACGTTACTTTTTATTCGTAACTAGACTCTTCTGACGGAGACTCTTTTTCTAATAAAGCTAACAATTGTGCTTTTAAATTTGGCGGTACTTTATAAAGTGTTAAACTGTCATTAGCCGCGTTGTAAACAACATCTTGTCCAAGGTGACCACGCTCAAAACTGACGCTAATTCCACCACCATAACCTGAGTATTTAGTCACTTTATTTACAACGGCTTGATCATGAGGAAAAGACTCCTCTAATGGATAAGATTGTTCTTGGCAGAACGAATAAAAATCTTTGCCATTTTCTTCTTGTTTAATCACTTGACCAAGTTCTTGTAATGATACATCTTGATCTGTGCTTTTTTGTTCTTTGCAATAACTTAATAGCTCTTTGCGCGTATCTTGTTTTTCTTGAGCATCAAATTGATTAACGGCAACATAATCCTCCACTGCTTGTACTAAGGTTTGTGTTTGTTCTTTCGAATTTAAACCTTCTTCACACCCTAAAAAATCTAAAAAGAAATCAGATATTTGTCTTCCGGCACGGCCTTTAATAAAAGAGACGTATTTATTACCTTCTGCATTTTGGCTGTAGTCAAACAAATCAATACGTGCGGCTAATTGTAAGCGTGAAGTATCAAGGTGTTTATCGGCAGAAATATTTAACTCACCATCAACAGAGTAATGCTCTGATACAGGAATAATAGCGGCCAACAGATAACGTCCGCCCATATATTCATAATGACAGACAATAAGATAACCGGTTTCTGTTAAATTATACTTGCTGAGCTCATTTTTTAATAAATTTGCAGATTGACAACTAAAGTCATAAAAAGTTTGCGTATCTGAGAGGTAACTCGCCATGATATCAACGAACCTTGCCGTATCACCTTCAGGCGGTGTCGATAAAAAGTGGCCGTAGGCTTTACTACCCTTGCTGTTATAAATTTTATGTAAGGAATCAACAAAGCTCTCAATTTTTTGATTCACTTCAATCGTTTCAGGGCCAAGACGAAGGGTAACCTCATCTGTTTCTTCAATTTTAGAGATAAAATGTAATGCAATATTTGAAATTATTAAACTCATAGCTAATGGTCAGTTTTATATTGTTCGGGCAAATGATAAACTTATACTAAGTTAACCATTTACGAATTAAGTATTAAAGATGCCTATTGTATCCAAGTATTCCAATGAACGTGTAGAAAAAATTATCCAAGAAATATTCGATGTCTTAGTAAAAGAGTCTACAAGCCCTGATCTAGCACTGATGTGTCTAGGAAATACCATTACAGAAATTATTAATAAACAAGTCCCTGAAACAAAAAGAGAGGCAGTCGTTGCCAATTTTACTAATGCATTGAAGCAAACCGTTAAGCAACAGTCAAAAAAAACAAACTAATTTAAGTAAAATTGAGAGAATAATAATAACGAATGGTTACATTTGAGTCAAAACCCTATAGTAAACGACTGCTGCATCTTATTAGTTGGAGTCATTGGTTCACTTTATTTAATATCATTGCGGCGATTGCTTTATCTTCGTTTTATATTTTTAATGAAAGTAAACCAGAGAGCCTCATAGGAGTTATCTATTTAATTACGACATGGACAAGCCATATGGGTTTCTTAACCTTTATGAGCCTTGTACTCATTTTATTTCCGATCACCTTATTAATCCCGCAAACCCGCTTTATTAGAGGAACCGCGTCGATAATATTTACGATCGGTTTATTTCTACTTATACTCGACGGCTTTGTTTATAGCCGACTCGGTTATCACTTAAACGCCTCTTCAAGTGAGCAGATTATTTCATTGCTCACGACCATTGGTGAAAATAACGATAATTTTTGGTTATATAGTGCTGTTGTTGGCTTGCTTATTTTAGCCGCTGAACTTGTTATTAGTAATTATGCGTGGAAACACCTCAGTGAATTACAAGAGACTGTATTTGCTAAGTTTATCGTTATTCCTTTAGTCTTGTTTTTCTTTGTTAGTCATGTCATTCACATTTGGGCTGATGCGAACCTCGAATATGACGTGCTTCAGCAAGACACGGTACTTCCTTTGTCGTATCCTTCAACAGCTAAAGCACTACTCACTAAATATGATCTGTTCGACCGAGAAGATTATATTGAACGACGCAATAGTCCACTTTCTTTTCGTCACACCATCCCACAATACCCACGTTTAAACACGCAGCTCAATCAGCAATGTCCAGCTGACGCTAAATTAACGCAATCTGCCTATTTAGTTTTAACCAATGAAATACTAACGGATAAACAAATACAACAGTTTAAGCGTCATTCCTCTGATCGCGCTATTGATGTTAAACATCATACCGATAATGCATTACTTAGTGACGCATGGTTTAATTTGTTTTTCAGTTTACCCACTATTTACCAAGAACAACTCATCGCTCAAAACAGTAAACCCTTGTTATTTCAGGCACTAGAGCAAACCAACGCGGTAAAAAACTTCACTGTTATAGGTAATAATGAGCCAAAACCTTATTGGTTTGAGTCATTATTTGATACACGCCATAACCTCACTGATATTTCAAGCCTGATATTTTCAGACAATAATAGTAACTTTACTGAACAACTCAATACAGCGAAACCCGGCTTACATGTCATCTATTTTAATGAACCTAATACCCACCAGTTTGAGCTTTTTATGGACGCGCTATTACTGGCTCAATCACAAAAAGAAACGAAAGATATTATTTGGGTAAGCTCAATCGGCAATAGTAGCCAAGCCACCAGTTTAACAATTAAACCGTCTTTGTTGATCATGCCAAAGGCTGACACAAGCAATCAAACAGTTAAACGCTTATCTAGTCAGATGGACATACAACCTACTCTGCTAAATAATTGGTTAAACTGTCAACTTGATGAACGTTATTTTCCTAATGGGCAAAACCTATTAAAAATCAAGTCAAATAGACTCATCGCGAATACGATGGAATCAGGCATTATGGTTTTTAATAAAGACCAGTCGGTTTTCATTGATCAAAATGGTAATTTTCAAAGCTATTCAATTCAACTTGATGCGCCCATCACGGTTAAGGCTAATTTTCCATTGATGATAGATGCCGTCCATTCAATTAAACAATTTAGTCAACAAAAACAAAGTGAACAATAAACGAGCGGTTAAATAAATATTAGCGGTTTTACGTTGCAATCAACAAATAAACCGTTAATATACGTCTCGCAAACAGTTAACCCCCTAGTTTGCAATTCGGGGTGTAGCGCAGCTTGGTAGCGCGTGCGTCTGGGGGACGTGAGGTCGCAAGTTCGAATCTTGCCACTCCGACCAAACAATATAATAAAAGCTCTTGAAATATAGGGCTTTTTTTATGTCTGTAATTTAGTGAAATGCCGATAGGGTAACGTTCTTCTTGGCTAACTATGGCTGAGATATTGGGATTATAGTCAGTAAATAATGGCTATGGTGTTAGAACACTTACTCAAGTATCCTTACTTTCAATACAACGGTATACCGTCTCTAGTAGTACATTTCTCTTGATAGGTTTTACCAGACATTTATAAGCATTTTTAGAAACAACCTTGTCTATCGACCCAATATCGGCGTAACCCGTTGCTAAAACGATCGGTATATCCACTCTGATTTTTAACACAGCTTCAATTAATTCGGTTCCAGTCATTAATGGCATCGAGTGATCTGTCAAAATAAGGTCATAGCCATTCGGATTATCCTTAAATAATACTAACGCTTGATAACCGTTCTCACATGTTGTTACAACATATCCTGACGACTCTAAGTGTTCACAATATAAGCGGCGAAGATCTTCTTCATCCTCAGCAATGAGGATATTGCCCTGGCCCTTGCGTGCATTTAATATTTTAGCTTTTTTATGCAATGGCGCATCAAGTGTTTTCGGTAATAAGATGGTGAACTCCACTCCATTGTTATCATTATTTACCACCGATATATTGCCATCATGTCCATTAATGATGTTATACACTACAGACAATCCCAAGCCTGTTCCTTTGCCTACTTCTTTTGTACTAAAAAAGGGATCGAAAATATTCTTAATTATAGAATGATCAATACCGGCTCCGGAATCTTTCACCTTAAGAGAAAAATAGCCATTAGCAGCTGAGAGACCACTGGGAACAGCAATATTTGAACCAGATAAGGTCAATTCTAATAAACCAGAGTTTGGTGACATCGCATCGATAGCGTTTGTACAAAGGTTAAGCAATACTTGATTGATCTGAGTTTTATCACCTTTTACGACGTAATCATAACCGCTTTCCATATTGTATAAGATATTGATATTTTCAGGAGCGGTAGATTTTATTAATTGAACACACTCATGAATAACGTCAGAAAAATTCACTGAGTTTAAAGGCGCTTTACTCATTCTACTAAATGTCATTATCTGACTAACTAGCTCAGTTGCACGGGTGCTGGCGTTAAAAATGTTATTATTGAATTTCTGTATTGTCTGATCTTTAGGGAATTTTATGCTGAGTAATTCTGAGTTACCGATTATAATACCCATTATGTTATTAAAGTCGTGAGCTATGCCTCCTGCCATTTCACCTAAGGCTTTCATTTTTTGAGATTGAAGTAACTGCCCTTCTAATAATTGGCGCTGTTTGATTTCTCGCTTTAATTTACGATTAACGGCCATGAAACTAAATATAATTAAAATTAAGCCCGTTAAAATTGGAATGGCCCATTTTAAAATTGTTTTTAACTCCGTACCTTGTTGTATTCGCACGGCTAACCAATTATTTGCGATCATTGATTTGGATTTTACATCCATACTGTCTAATGCTTTATTTAAAATAGGAATTAATGGTTCGAGCCCTAGCCTCACCGCCATCGACAACTGCAATTTGTATGGCGTGAATGAAGCAACAATCAAATTATAATACCTCTCTTTGTCTATTTCATGATTTACGATCGGCAAAGCACCAATATATCCGTCTAGTTGACCATCATTTAATAACCTAAGTCCTTCAACTGCAGATGAAACGTATACTACTTTTACACCAGGATGATCCTGAGTGATTAATTCGGCAAAAACATATCCCTTGATAACCCCCACTTTTTTATCGTTAAAACTGCTCATTGATTCTGCATAAAATCCGCCCTTTTTAGTGACGGCAACAGAGGGTAGTTGAAAGTAGGATTTGGTGAATAACATAGATTCTTCACGTTTACGGGTACGCACCATCGAAGACATAACATCAATTTCCCCTGCCTTTAATGCTTCTAAAGATTGCGCCCATGTCATATCTTTAACCACATTAAGCTTGATATTCAATTGCTGAGAAATAAAATCAATATAATCTGAAGATATACCACTGAACTTGTTATTATCATCAATAAATTCAAATGGATAGGAATGTTGATCAATACCCAAAGAGAAAGTAGTGTGAGTTTGTAGCCAATCTCGTTCAGCTAAGGTCAAAACCTCTAAGGGCGCTTTACTGCTAAAAAATGGTGATGTATTGGGTAACCACTTTTTTTCTAATACGACCAGTGCTTGAATGGGAATGTTTTTAAAGCCACTATTTATTTCTTTGAGTAATGAAGATTGTCCCTTAGCAACAACAGCATGTACTAAGCTCGACATATCCTCAACAATAGTTGATTCAAGTACAGCGCCTAGCCCCATTTTCGCTAATAAAGACTGTAGTGCCGGTGATTCATTAAAAATCGCCTGTATATCATTTTTTATTAAGTCATTAATACTCGCTGTACCTCGAAAAGGTACCACGGTTATATTAGGGTAATTATCTAAAATATAGCGTTCATGATAGGCACCTGGTACCACTGCGACTTTCAGACCATCGAAATCATGTAGAGTATTTTTTTTATCTCCTTGTTTATTGTATAAAATACTTGATTCAACGCGGTGAATAGGGACGGAAAAGTCTGCCCACTGTTGGCGTGTCGCATTTTTAAATAACCCTGAATGTACCGCTTTATGCGATTTAACCATTAGCATCCCATCTTCATAATTAGATGAAATAAAGTTAACAGGGGTACCTGTAGTGACTGCCCATAAATTCCAAAGGTCTACATATAAGCCTGCTGGTCGCCCGTCAGGTAATTCAAATGAAATAGGATGGTGATCATTGTGAATAACTACGTTAAGTTCATGTTTTAGATTTGCCCCCTCAGACACCATTGGAAAAATGAATAATAAATGTAGTAAGGAGTTAGGGATAAACGAAAATATTTTTATAAATAACGATTTTGATGTCATAAAAAACCTAATAAAAAATAATTAAACCAATCTAACGCAAGAGAGCCACTAGATGGAAAATCCAGTTTAGGTGATCAGTATAGTCAATAATTCACATAGGAAATCTATTTATGAGTGTCGAATTTTAAGCTCGGCTTAATCATTAAACGAAATGCCTTTAAACATGCCAAAGCCTATTAATGAACATTCAAGCTATTAGTGATACTTAGGTGACTTTAGTATTATGTAGAGATTATTAAAATTAAAAAGCAATAATTATTATTAAGTTAAAATTCCTTTCGTTATATTTTTAGACTGACTAGGCGATAGTTTGTCAACTATATTTATCTTAACTATAATTATCATTCAACTTAAAATCGGAACGATAAAATGCCTAAATTCGTCATAGAAAGAGAGCCTGCTAATCGTTTGATCAGTTTCGCTAAGCATTTCAGTGAACCATTCACTAAACGATTATTGCCGCTGTCGGCTAACTATAATCTACGTAAGGATGTATGTTATGAATAATTCGGTCAGAGTGTCAGATACACCATATGCTATGGATGTAGAAGCGGGTAAAAATTATTTTTGGTGCGCTTGCGGTAAAAGTAAAAAGCAACCCTTATGTGATGGTTCCCATATGGGGACTGACTTTACACCGGTAATATACACTGCTACAGAGTCAACCAAAATATTCTTTTGTGGCTGCAAGGAAACGGCAAAGCAACCCATATGCGATGGCAGTCATTCAAAAAAATAATAATGACATCAATAAAAACTTAACAGAGCCAGATTTTTTTTGTCCTTTAAATATTTTACCATCATAAAAAGGTCTTGCTCGATTTTACAATTCTTGTCGATAAAGATGGCGAATAAAAATCAATATGATCTGCCGTCAGAAAATATGAAGGGCTAGAACCGAGTATTGGAAAATCATTTGGCTTTCAATAAAATTTTTCGAAAATATTTCTTCCACCCCCTCAAACAATGGCGTTTTTTTTTAAGAAATTTCAATTTAAATATTTACAGTATTGTAAATAATAGAAATAAAATAGCATAATAATTAGTACTATTAACAACCCCAAGCACTCCTTCGAGTAGTCATAAATCCATTTTTAAAACACCTAACAGACTGTTCACCTAGATAGAACAATAACCTATTAATTATAACGCTAAAACTAAGTGATTACTTACACTTAACCAATCTGGGGTTATAAGGGTTATTAAAGCTACCGATTCGGGGTTACCAGAGTTGTTACTCACCCACTACGCAGGGTTGTTGGGGTTGTTTGTTGGTTGATCTTTGGAGGTGCTGGGGTTATCATGTTTAAAGGGTCTATTACTGAGTATAAAGATGAAATATCCTGTTTTAATAAAAAGAAATGAAGATGACAATGGTTATCTGCTTTCAGTACCTGACTTACTGGGTTGTCATGTCAAAGCAGACACAATTGATATCGGTATGAGTAATATTGAAGAAGCGATTGCTGCACATTTAACAATATTAACGGAGTATGGTGAATCTGTGCCTCATGCAAAAAAGATTGATCATCACATTAAAATATCAACAGAGCTCTCGCCTATTTGGGCGGTAATTGATTTTGATATTGTGCCGTATTTAGGTAAAAGCCATAAAATTAATGTCACCCTGCCAGAATTACTGATTAAACAAATTGATGATCGGGTTAGTAAATCCTCTATTTATAAAACGCGCTCAGGTTTTATTGCGACGGCATGTATTATTGAATTAGTAAAACAGTAGTCACTTTTTAATTTCAATAGCCTTCTACTTAAAATTCGTGAGCTACATTTTTAATCTGGAACGGGTCTAAACTTGCGGAGTCAACGTGAAATAAATTTTTATAAAATGTTTAATGTTATGGCGTAAAACCTAGACGTATTACGCTGTAATATTGAGTCAATTTAACTCTCCTTAAAATAAACCCCAAAACAAATGTTAAAATAAAGTAATTAATTGTTATTGATCTGTAAATATGAGCTACCCTTTTTATTAGTTGAAAATAATATAACTTATATTATTTTCAATAATTCTAATTCAATACTCACGTAATTTGTTCGTGCTGATTTAGAAACAACCAACTAATATAAGGAAGTTATCCATGTTAAAGAATGTTCTTATTTTACTAGCAAGCGCTAGTTTGATTACACCAACACTCGCACAAAACAATAACTCAGATCCCACCGCCATCGTTATTATTGCAGATACTATAAAGCGTACAAGTACCTTAGCGCCATTACAAAATATTGCATCTGGACTTGATAGTTCAAATGAAATAGAAGTGACAAAAACAGGTTCGGTATTTATTAAAGTACATTTTAATTATTTTAATATTCCAACAGGAGCCTATGTTGTTGTTTCAGACCCTCTTGGACAAGAGAGTTATCAATATGATGGTATAGAGCACCAAACAGCAACATTTTCAGCAGCAGAAAATGGCTTAACACAGTTTTCAGCGATGTCGATATTTGGTGATACCGCGGTTGTTAAACTTGTAATGCCACTTAATGCTGTTTGGGAAAAGCAGCATGGTATTAAAATAGACCAATTTAATGCTGGCCTTGAACAAGCATTAATCCCCGAAAATGATCCCACGCCAGAATCTAGCTGCGGTGTTAATGAACGTCGCGATGCAATTTGTTGGCAATCAAGTCATACACAGCAGTATGAACGTACGCGTCCTGTCGCTAGACTATTAATGGGCGGTACGGGCTTGTGTACCAGTTGGCGTGTCGGCGATGATAATCACATGTTTACTAATAACCACTGTTTATCTACGCAAAGTAAACTCACCAATACTGAAGTTTGGTTTAATTATCAACGTACAACATGTGGTGGTTCTACTAATGCCGGCACGATTAAAGTCACGGGTAAAGATTTATTAAAAACAGATTATGACTTAGATTATTCATTGTTTACTGTGACCAACTTCAACAGCATTAGCAGTTTTGGTAATTTTGGTTTAGAAGACAAAGCCCCAACGGTTGGTGACCTTATTTATATTGCGCAACATGGTGCAGGTAAGCCGAAAGAGCTTGCAATTGAAAGTGATCAAAATACTAATGGATTATGTCAAATAGATATTGCTAGCGCCACAGGCAGAGCCGCCAATACTGACACCGGTTATTTTTGCGATACCACTGGGGGCTCTTCAGGCTCACCTGTTATTGATAACGCCAGCCATAAGGTTATTGCTTTGCATCATTTTGGTGGTTGTGAAAATCAAGGGGTAAGAATTGATAAAATATGGCCACAAGTTTCTACTTATTTTGGTGGTGTATTACCACAAGGTGATGGTCCTGGTCAGAGTCTTCCCCCTGTTGCACGCGCGCAAATCACTTGTAATAACTTAAGTTGCTCATTTAATGGCTCAGGTTCAACCGGAAGTAACCTTACTTACCATTGGAATTTTGGTGACAGCTTAAGCGCAACTACAAGTTCGATACAACATGATTACGCTCAAGCAGGTACTTACCAAGTTAGCTTAACCGTCACTGATAATAAAAACGCCAGTAATACCTACAATAAAGTACTTGAGGTATCTGATAGCCAGACCGATAATGAATTACAATCGGGTATACCTGTCCTTAATCTTGCGGGTGCAAAAGATAGTGAATCACTTTATTTTATCGATGTAAGCGATAGTAATAAACGTGTCGTTGTTAATATGAGTGGTGGTTCGGGTGACGCTGACCTTTATGTTAAGCGTGGCGCAGAACCAACAACAAGCGATTATGACTGTCGCCCCTTTGAAGGAGGAAATAATGAAAGCTGTGATGTTAACCTAGACTCACCTGAACTCGTTTATATTAAATTGATCGGATACAGTCAGTTTAGTGGTGTTGAGCTTGTTGCCACTATTTCAGATAAAAATACCAGCCAATTCCCTAAGAGTAACCTCGAGACAAGTAAAGGGAACTGGTTACGCTATGACTATACTGTACCCGCTGGCGTTAGCCAAATTGAGGTTAAATCTTTTGGTGGCTCTGGTGATGCTGATTTATATGTACAAAAAAGTGTTGCGCCATCAAAAACAGTCTACGATTGTCGCCCCTTCCAATCCGGAAATAACGAAAGCTGCACGCTATCAGTTACCGCTGGTGATCAAATCCATATTGGGTTATTTGCCTATAACAGCTTTGCAAATTTAACCTTAGACGTTGTTAAATAATAAACTAATTTATTGCGATAAAACTTCCTTTTGACAAGTTCTAGAGGAAGTTTTTTTCATTAAAAAAGGGATCTATCTATTATGAACTTCACGGTAATTAAGAACATACTCACCATAAAAACATTTTCATTGTGTGCTGTTATATTCACATCGAGCTCAATATGTGCAGCCACTTCCTCAGTAACATCGCCAGTAACAATAGAGGCAAGGAATAGCTATAACGAAAAACCTTTGCAACATATTCGTATTCTCCACCCAGATGCCGCGACATTTGCGATTGAACTTGATACAAAAGACTTTGATGTTTTACAAAACACCATCACTGATGAGCAACTTGAAGTGATCGTTTCAGTAGCACAATTATCGATACTAAAAAAACAAGGTTTAACAATAGAGGTATTAGCAACCGGCAGTCCTTTTCAAAATAGTGAAGATGCTATGGTGATAGCGACCGATGCCGAGTATTCGACAAGACTAGCACCACCATCGGGTTATAAAAACTTAGAGCAGCTAATGCAGGAACTTAACGCCATAGCGGCATTAAATCCATCAATAGCAAAAGTTGTTGATATTTCGGCTAAATATAATCAGCCAACGACCATTGGTGGCCGTCATATGTACGCCATTAAAATCTCAGATAATGTTAGCCAAGATGAAGATGAAGCGAACTTTCTTATTGTCTCTAATCACCATGTTAGAGAATTAGTGACACCGGTTATTGCCCTTACTGCGGCGCGTAATTTGGTTGAACAGTATAATGTCAATGAACAAGTTACTCAGGCGGTCAACAATAATGAAATATGGATTGCAGCAAATTGGAATCCTGATGGCTATGTACACGTATTCACTGTTGATAATATGTGGCGTAAAAACAGACGCCAATTATCAAATGGTATTGGCGTTGATTTAAACCGTAATTACCCAGTAGGCTGGTCTACATCTTGTTCTGGTTCCAGTAGTCATAGTTCACAAACCTATAAAGGTACATCTCCAGCGTCTGAAGTAGAAACACAAACAATGATGGCATGGGGCAATGATAGACGATTCAGTAAAGTCATTGACTTTCATTCATCAGGTCGAGAAATCCTGTGGGACTACCATCCAAGCTGTGCAACTCATCCATTTGATGACCATCAAAAAGAAGAAGGTAAAGTTATTTCACAAGATGCCGGATATAATCAATGGCGTAGTGCTACAGCGCTGGGTGAAAATTTCCAATGGCATCTTAAACAAGGAGCGAATGCCTATTTAATGGAAACACATAACTCTTTTCAACCCAGTTATGCCAGTGCTAAATCAGAAGCAGAACAATTATGGCCCGCTATTTTAAAATACGTTAACCGACCAACGCCTGTTGTTGGTCATGTTACTGATAATGAAGGCAATGCTCTAATAGATGTTAATGTAGCTGTTCAAGGGGTAAATTATCCTTTTAATGATACCAACCTTTCTGATAAATACGGTAAATTCAATGTTCATTTGCCCAGCGGTAATCATATATTAACGTTAACAAAGTTGGGTTATCCATCGGTCAATCAATCAGTGTCTATTGACACGAACAGCAGCCAAACTATTAATGTCGTATTAGAACAACAAACTGACGATGTTCAAGTAATGGCCAACAAGGTAGTGATTGAAAATTTAGCGGGGCAAAAAACAGCACAACGCTTTTTTAAATTACAGGTGCCAACAGGTGCTACAGCTTTATCATTTACTTTGTCTGGTGGCTCAGGTGACGCCGATTTATATGTGCGTAAAGCCAACAAACCCACGCTATCAGATTACCAATGTCGGCCCTATATTGGGGGCAATAATGAACATTGTGTTATCAATAATGCTTTAGACGGTGATTGGTATGTGATGTTAAATGCATATAGTGCTTATGCAGAGGTTAGTGTGGTTGGCGAATACAGTTCAGAACCGATAACTAACGACACCATTGAACTTACAGATCTCAATGCTATAAATAATAATGAAACACATTACAGTATTGATGTTCCTAGCACACGATCGATATTAACTGTTGAGATGGATGGTGGCAGTGGCGATGCAGATTTGTATGTTAGTTTTGGTTCGCCGCCAACAAAGAATAACTATGACTGTCGCCCTTATAACGCTGGTAATACTGAACAATGTCAGTTGCCTCGTAATGGCGGTCAAGCTTATATAATGGTTCACGCCTATGCTAGTTACTCAGGGGTATCATTAAAGGCCAGCTCACAGTAATCGTTTTATTTTAATGACAAAAGTCAAATGATGCTTACGTTAACAGCGCAGACACATTAAATTGTTGCGCTGCTATTTTTATATCTTTTTCAAAAGAAAAAGAGGCTAATTTAGGGATAGGCAGTAAATTTTCAAGTTCGGTAATATTTTCTGCAAGGTAAGGCATTGACTCTGCGCAGTTAGCAACCCAACCTATACATTCTAAACCGTCACTGATAATACTTTGATAGGTTAAAACGGCATGATTTAAGCAACCCAGTTTCATATTAACCACCAGCAATACTTTTTGATTACTCTGTTTAACAAAATCAGATAAAAAGTGACCGTTACCTAATGGCAAACGCCAACCACCCGCGCCTTCAGTAACTACAATATCAGCCTTTAATGCTTTTATTGTTTGATAATGTTGAGAAATTTCTTCAATATATATTGTTTTGTTGCATTGCTGTGCAGCAATATGCGGCGCAATAGCAGGTTCAAAAGCAATGGGATTGATATCCGTTATTGATTGCTGGCAATTGGCAGCTATTTGTAATAATTGTGCATCTTCATTAACAAGTACAGCACCTACTTGCTGACAACCCGCGGAAATAGGTTTATATACAGCAACTCGCTTACCGTCAGTAACCAAGGCGTGCACCAGTGCAGTGGCTACATAAGTTTTTCCGGCGTCAGTATCTGTTGCGGTGACAAAAATTTCAATCATGAGTTAGACATTTAACCCTAACCATTTAACTTAACTAAAATACCCGAAAATACTCGATATGTAGCGGGATATATGCCGCTTGGCTCTTGAAAGTCTTGGTAGCTATGAGTCATTTTTTGCCATTTATCTTTACCGGCAAGCCCTTTATTGGTCTTTTTAGGGATATGATTCGCTCCAAGCCCTTTTAATTCGTGGGCAAGGTGTAAAACACTTTCATATTCTAGCACAATATCTTTTACCTGATGTTCTATCAGTTTTGATTGATTACCATTAAAAATGGCCGTTAATTCATCTTCAGTCTTAAAGTCGATAACATGCTGGTCTTTGTCTACTTGCGCCCAAGAGGATTTTAATTCGTTTAATGTACCGTCAATGAGTGTACTGAATATAAAGAGACCACCAGGCTTTAATGCCCGAATAATTTCACTTAAAACGTTTGATAGAGGATCACACCATTGGATCATCAAATTAGAATAGACGAGATCGATACTGCTATTTTGTAAAGGTAAATGGTAAGCGTCACCTTCTAGCCATTTTATATCTTGTATTCTATTTTTTTGAGCATATCTTAGCATTTCGCCAGAGATATCTAAGCCGATCACCTGCTCATATTTACTGGCTAAGATATCGGTAAAGAAACCGGTACCCGCGCCTAAATCAAGTACAGTTAAATCATTTCTATTCGGTAAGTGAGGCATCAAATGTTTACCCGTATAACGTTGTAAACGGGCTGAAACATCGTAAGATTTGCTGGCGACACCAAATGATCGGGCAATTTTAACTCTTTTTTTGGTATCTGGCATTAAGATAAAACCTTATTAATACTATTTGATAAGTGACTGATATCACTGGTATTGTGATTAGAACATATGGTAACACGTAACCGAGAGCTATTCTTAGCAACGGTTGGTGGGCGAATAGCAGTGAGCCATATCCCCATCTCTTTTAATTTTTCACATATTTCTAATGTTTTTATTTCTGAACCAATTTCTATAGCATGGATAGAAGACTGGGTTGTAATTAATTTAACTTGCGCATCAAGTGTAGATGATAAAAGATGACTTAACTCAGTTATTTTTTCTCGGCGCCAATGCTCTTTCTGAATGATTTCTATACTGGCTTTGGTAGCCCATGCTAATGCAGGCGATATCGCGGTTGAATAGATATAGTGTCGCGAAAAATTAACTAAATATTCAAATAAATTTTCATCACAGGCAACAAATGCACCACTAGTTGCAATCGCTTTGCCAAACGTTGCCATAATAATATCAATATTCCCTTCGCTAATGCTACCTTCACCTTGTTTACCAATAACACCAATGCTGTGGGCGTCATCGATATACGACCAAGCATTATATTCATTAGCAAGCTGACACAGTTCACTAATATTGGCTTTATCACCGTCCATGCTAAAAACACCTTCAGAAACAATCAGTTTATTTTCCGTTGAAGCCTGTTCTAAATAACGTTCAAGCTGGGCGGTATCATTGTGTAAAAAACGTTTAACTTTTGCGTTAGCACTTAAAGCACCATCAATTAGGGAGGCGTGACTGAGTTTGTCTAAAAAAAACGCCGTATTTTCATCTTGACCAAGGGTTTGTAGTACGCCTAAATTTGCAGCAAAACCACTTGAATAAAGTAAACAACGTGATTTATTTAACCATGTACAAATTTCATCTTCTAGCGCCTGATGAGGATATTGATAACCGGTAATTAAACTGGAAGCACTGGCACAAAGGCCATATTTATCTATACCCTCTTGCATTGCCTTATTAATTTTGGGGTGATTATTTAAGCCTAAATAATCATTTGACGAAAAATTTAAATAACATTTTCCATTAATATGCAGCTCACGACTACTTTGCTGTGCAACATGATAGCGTCGGCGATAACGATCTTTATCATGCTGCTCAGTAAGTCTGTTTTTGATAAATTCAAAAGGCATAATTAATAGAGGTTTACTTAGTTAACCGCATTATAAAAAAGATCACTGTTTTGCTGATCGATCACGGCTGTTTTTACTTTAAGCATTTGCTCTTCTTCATCAATGGTGCCAATAGTTTCAGTATTTATACCTAACTTTTCAAATAATTGAATATCTTGATTGGTTTCAGGGTTTCCAGTTGTTAATAATTTACAACCATAAAAAATTGAATTTGCGCCAGCAAGAAAACACAATGATTGCATTTGTTCATTCATTTCTGCACGCCCTGCGGATAAACGAACATGGCTTTTAGGCATTAAAATACGAGCCACGGCAATACAACGAATAAATTCAAAACTATCAAGGTCAGCAACATCTGCTAAGGGGGTGCCTTCCACTTTAACTAACATATTAATAGGGACACTTTCAGGCTGTGGAGACAAATTAGCTAATTGGATGAGCAGTGAAATTCTATCTTGCGCTTTTTCACCTAAGCCGACGATACCACCACTACAAACTTTCATGCCTGCGCTACGCACATTTGATAAGGTATCTAAGCGGTCTTGAAAGGTTCTGGTGGTAATAATTTGGTTATAATGCTCAGGTGATGTATCCAAATTGTGATTGTAATAATCTAAACCCGCTGTTTGTAATTCATCAGCTTGTTCAACAGATAACATGCCTAAGGTCATACATGTTTCTAAACCAAGCGCTTTAACGCCTTTAACCATATCAACGACAGCAGGCATATCGCGTGCTTTAGGGTTACGCCATCCAGCACCCATACAAAAACGTGTTGAACCTTGATCTTTAGCTTTTTGCGCTGCTTCTAAAACATTCGCAACAGCCATTAAACGTTCTTTATCAATATCTGTTTTATAGCGAGCACTTTGTGAACAGTACTTACAATCTTCTGGACATGCGCCCGTTTTGATTGATAACAAGGTACTCACTTGTACTTCATTCGCGTTAAACGTTTCGCGATGAATCGTTTGTGCTTTAAACATTAAGTCATTAAATGGCATATCAAAAAGCGCTTGCACTTCAGTTTTATTCCAATCATGACGAGCCGTTTGATTTTTATGCTCTGTAGCCGCTTGTACTGACATTTAAGGTCCTATAATTTTTCATAAACGACACAAGTGAAATTGCATCTATAAATATTTGCAGGTAGTCTACCAGCAAATAAGCGTTGTAAACACATCAGCAAGATATTAGTTAACATATGAACAATAAACAAACAGAACTTTTGAGCTTTGACCAACACCATGTTTGGCATCCATATACATCGATGTCAGAACCTCTCCCCTCGTATTTAGTTGAATCAGCTGAAGGCGTTTATATCAACCTCGCCAGTGGTGAAAAGCTAGTTGATGGTATGGCGTCTTGGTGGTCAGTATTACATGGCTATAATCACCCAAAATTAAACGCGGCATTAGTTGCACAATGCAGTAAAGTTTCTCATGTTATGTTTGGCGGTTTAACGCATGAACCTGCAATTAATTTGTGTAAGACCTTAATCGCAATAACGCCAGCACAGTTACAAAAAGTTTTTCTGTCAGATAGTGGCTCTGTCGCAGTAGAAGTTGCTATTAAAATGGCTTTTCAATATTGGATATCTAAAGGAAAAACAAATAAGAATAAGCTGCTTACCGTTAAAAATGGTTACCACGGTGATACTTTTGCCACTATGGCGGTATCTGACCCTGCCACGGGCATGCATCATATGTTTGAACATATATTAAGTAAGCATTATTTTGCTCCCGCACCACAAACACAGATAAATCAGCCTTGGCAGGCTCAAGACACGATTGAACTTGAACAACAATTTAGCGCTAATCATCAAAATATTGCTGCCTTTATTATCGAACCTATCGTACAAGGTACTGGTGGTATGCGTATGTATCACCCCCAATATTTAAAAACCTGCCGAGAATTATGTACTAAATACGATGTCTTGTTTATTGCGGATGAAATAGCCACTGGGCTTGGTCGCACTGGAAAATTGTTTGCCTGTGAATGGGCAGATATAAGTCCAGATATTATGTGTTTGGGAAAAACCTTAACCGGTGGTTATATCACCCTTGCTGCAACATTATGCACCACCGACATCGCCGAAGTTATTAGTAATAGTGAAGCCGGATGTTTTATGCACGGGCCTACTTTCATGGGTAATCCGTTAGCATGTGCGGTTGCTAACGCGAGTTTATCACTGTTATTAGAAGGCAACTGGCAGCAACAAGTTAAGGGCATTGAAGCCTATTTATCTGAAAATTTATTGCCTTTATCACAACACCCCCGAGTGCATGATGCCCGCGTACTGGGCTCAATTGGTGTCGTTGAAACCTCACAAAGAGTCAATATGGCCAATATTCAAAAGCGCTTTGTGGAATTAGGCGTATGGATCCGCCCTTTTGGTAAGCTCATTTATATTATGCCGCCTTATGTAACGACAAACGAGCAATTAGCCTGCTTAATAGAGGCAATAACTACCGTACTTAATGATGATAATTGTTTTATAAACGAATAGGGTTAATGCGTATTAGTAATTCATTGAGCTTGTTTGAATATAAATATAAACAACCCAAGCAATGGCGATCACTAATAATAACCATAAATTAAAATGCCTATTGTCCGTTTTGCGACGTCTGCGATATTTTTGAATAAAAAGATAGAAAAAACTGCTTGCCGCACTCAGCCAGAGAACCATATACAGATAATCAGTGAGTGGTTGCAACCAGTTTTTTCTTACTTCAATATTATAATAACGCAGCATGCCATAGTCTTTTTCAGGTGCCGCATAATGAGATAGCACTAAAGCAAAAATAAAAAATATCCAACCGCCAATTGCGAAGGCTCTTGCAATATAAACCCATTTATCCGGTTCTTTTCGTCGGTTTTCTTTATTAGGTTCCATAACTTTATTCATTTATTTTACTTATTAACCATTATCGGCTTAATTTTGTTAATTATTACTTGTTAAACATAACAGGCACGGTAACATATCACACCTTAAATCTAGAGCAAATTTGACAGATAAAGAGGTCGATAAATGTCAGTTATATCAATTACCGAGGTATTGGCAGGTAAATATCCTGTGAATGAACCTATTTCGGTACATGGTTGGATCCGTACACGTCGTGATTCTAAAGCAGGTATTTCGTTTTTGGCAATACATGACGGTTCATGTTTTGATGCGATTCAAGCCATTGTACCTAGTGAAATCGAAAATTATCAGAACGACGTATTAAAACTGACAACAGGCTGTGCTGTAAAAGTTACAGGTATCTTGGTTGAATCACCAGGTAAAGGTCAGTCATTTGAGATCCAAGCAACAAATGTTGAAGTATTAGGTTTTGTTGAAGACCCTGATACCTATCCAATGGCAGCGAAACGTCATAGTGTTGAATTTTTACGTGAACAAGCTCATTTACGTCCGCGTACAAACATTGGCGGTGCAGTAACACGTGTTCGTAATACACTAGCTCAAGCTGTTCATCGTTTTTTACATAGCAAAGGTTATTTTTGGATCAGTACGCCACTCATTACCGGTAGTGACTGTGAAGGCGCTGGTGAAATGTTCCGTGTTAGTACATTGGATATGGAAAATTTACCAAAAACTGATAAAGGTGATGTTGACTACAGCAAAGACTTTTTTGGTAAAGAAACCTTCTTAACCGTTTCTGGACAATTAAACGTTGAAACATATTGTAGTGCTATGTCGAAGGTATATACCTTTGGCCCAACATTTCGCGCAGAAAACTCCAACACTTCTCGCCATTTAGCTGAATTTTGGATGATCGAACCTGAAATAGCGTTTGCTGATTTATCTGATGCTGCTGACCTTGCTGAAGAAATGCTTAAATATGTATTTTCGGCTGTTCTTGAAGAACGCGCTGACGACATGGCTTTTTTCCAACAACGTGTTGATAAAACAGTACTTGATCGAATGAATTCTGTTATTAATAACGACTTTGTTCGTTTAGATTATACCGATGCTATTACCATCTTAGAAAATTGTAATAAAAAATTCGAAAATCCAGTCTCTTGGGGTGTGGATTTAAACTCTGAACACGAACGTTATTTAGCAGAAGAACACTTTAATGGTCCGGTAGTTTTACAAAATTACCCGAAAGACATTAAATCGTTTTATATGCGTTTAAATGACGATGGTAAAACCGTTGCTGCTATGGATATTTTAGCGCCAGGCATTGGTGAAATTATTGGTGGTAGTCAACGTGAAGAACGTTTAGACGTACTTGATGCGCGTTTAGCTGAGATGAACTTAGATATGGCTGATTATAGCTGGTATCGAGATTTACGCCGCTATGGCACTGTACCTCATTCAGGTTTTGGTTTAGGTTTTGAGCGTTTAGTTGCTTATGCAACGGGCATACAAAATGTGCGTGACGTTATTCCATTTCCAAGAACACCAAATAACGCGGCATTTTAGGCCGTATTTAAAGCTGTATATATAACGCCCTCTTTTGGGCGTTTTTATTTATGGGAGATATAATACCAATTGAAATAATGAATCGATCATTTTAAGGCGGTCTAAATATCCAATATCTACTTGCTTTCAATCCCAATAGCACGCTATTACTCACTCAAGCGCCTTGCTCTTGAACATTTACTCTCGCTTATAATAGATCACTACTTTAATTCAATTGGTATAAAAAAGTCTTCTATAAAAAAGTAACATAGTCTTGATAAGGGGTGGTAGCCTTTGCAGGCAATTGCTTATTTTCAGTACCTATATATAAAAAACCAACAATATCATCATCTATTTTGATATTGAGCTCTGTTTTAACTAAATCATGATAACTTAATTCTCCCGTGCGCCATATTGCACCATAACCTAAACCAAATGCAGCCATCTGCATCGCGTGAACGCAACAACCAGCAGCGATCAGTTGTTCTTGTTTCGGTACTTTTGGGTGCTGACAATAGCGGGTGCTGATAATGATCATCATCGGCGCTCTAAAGGGCATTTTAAGCATTTTTTGTCGTTTTTCTTCATCAACACCATTTGCTTGAGCAACGTTAGCAAAAATTTCACTTAACAGCATAAGTCCTTTGTCTTGCACAACCGTAAAATGCCACGGCTTAATATTACCATGATCAGGTACACGCATACCTGCAGTTAAAATATTTGCCAAGGTATCATGATCAGGTGCTGGCGCTATAAGCGCTGAATTCGAACGGCGGTTTAGTAATAAGTCGATATTATTCATAGTGTTTATCTTGTTGAGACACATAATTTTGCTTACATTATACCAATTAAAATAAGTAATCAATCACGCTAAAGCCGTCTAAATATCCAATACCTGCGGTCTTTTCAATCTCAAGCCAGCTATTACTCAATCAAGCGCCTTGTTTATTGAACATTTATCCTCGTTTATAATCGATCAATTCATTAATTCAATTGGTATTACTTGATTAATTAACAAAAATACGCATTTATTTACATTTGAGACTTCTTAACAGGCGAAACTTTAAGTAGCATACGCCTATCTAATTTTTAAACAGTCACTAGTGTAATAACATGAACCCTAAAGCCAGTATTGTTAAACGTACATTCAATAAAATATTTCAAATATTAAATATTTCTCGAAAAGTCCTGATCAATTTGATTTTTTTCACCCTGCTATTAATTTTTATTTCTGCATTAATGACTGATACTAATCATGTCGTTGTGCCAGAAGAATCCGTATTAGTGCTCGATTTATATGGCGATATCGTTGAACAAAAACGTCAAATAGAACCTCTTGATGCTTTTATGAGTGAAGCAATACAACAAAATAATGAAAAGCCTGAGATTTTATTAAGTGATATCACTAACGTCATAAAATCTGCTGAAACTGATGACCGAATTAAAGTGCTGGTGCTTAAACTCCAAAATATGAACAGCTCTGGTTTAACCAAGATGAGAGATATCGCTAAGGCCATTGAGCACTTTAAAACATCGGGTAAACAAGTCATCGCTATTGGCGACCAATACTCACAGGATCAATATTACTTAGCCAGTTATGCGGATGAAATTTGGTTAGATCCTAAAGGCTGGATGATCCTCGATGGTTATGGCCGTTATCAACTGTATTATAAATCAGCGTTAGACAAGTTATCTATCAGTCAGCATATATTTCGTGTTGGCACATACAAGTCAGCCGTTGAACCTTACATGCGCGATGACATGTCTGCTGCCGCGAAAGAAGCGAATAAAGTATGGCTAAACGATCTTTGGTCACAATATAAAGCTGATGTTGCCGAGCAGCGTGGTTTCTCCGTTGATAATTTTGATGAAAATGTTGATAACCTCGTTGAAAAAGTCACGGCTGTTGATGGTAATATCGCGGAATATGCGTTAACAAATCAGTGGGTAGACCACTTAAAAACCCGTGAACAAATCAATCAAACGTTAAATGAAATGTTGGCAATATCCTCAAGTGAAAGCCAGCCACATGAAAGTAACAACGATAGTAAATACGAGAGTATTAATTTTAATGATTACTTATTTGCCATCACAGATAAATTTCCAATGGTCGATACTACCTCAGATAAAGTCGCTATTGTCATTGCGAAAGGAACTATTTTAAATGGTACGCAAAAACCGGGCAGTATTGGCGGTGATAGTACCGCATTGTTATTAAAGCAAGCACGTAATAACAAAAATGTGAAAGCGGTTGTACTTCGTGTTGATAGTCCAGGTGGTAGTGCTTATGCCTCTGAAATTATTCGTCAAGAAGTCGAGTTATTAAAACAAGCTGGCAAGCCAGTTATCGCATCTATGGGCACTTATGCTGCTTCTGGTGGTTATTGGATTTCAGCACCAGCTGATAAAATTATTGCAGCACCAACGACCATTACCGGTTCAATTGGTATTTTTGGCTTGTTTATGACTTTTGAAAAGACGTTAGATAAATTTGGTATTCATACGGATGGTGTTGGTACTACCGATTTAGCTGGCTTTGGTGTCACTCGGCCACTGTCTGATGGTATGGGAAAAATAATTCAAATGAATATCAATAGAGGTTATAAAGATTTTATTGCCTTAGTTGCTCATAATCGCAATATGACCACCGAACAAGTTGATGCCATAGCACAAGGCCGAGTTTGGTCGGGAATTAAGGCAAAAGAAATTGGTTTGGTGGATGAGCTTGGTGATTTAAATGATGCCATTGTGGCAGCCGCAGACATGGCAAAGCTTGAAGTCTATGATACCTTGATCATCGAGAAGGAGTTATCATCACGAGATAAGTTTATTAAAAATCTGTTAGGACAAGCCAGCGCCCTCTTGCCTTCATCACCAGTAACAAGTATCGGCCCGATTGATGGTTTTATTGGCAAATTAAAAGCAGAGCTTAACCACTTAAACCAATTAAATGATCCACAAGGTGTTTATACACTTTGTATGGCTTGCGAACTTAATTAATAACCTTACAAGCCCATTATATCGTAGCTCCGATTGTTGAAGCTACGATATACACTAGCAAAGAATACCTATAACAGAGATCTGAATGAAAAAACGTATATACATCGCCTATACTGGCGGAACTATCGGCATGAAAGCCAGTAAGAATGGCTATATTCCTGTAACGGGTCATTTGACAGAATCAATCATGGCAACGCCCGATTTTCATCGTGCTGAAATGCCAGATTTCACCATTAATGAATACTCTCCATTAATTGATTCGTCGAATATGACACCCGGAGATTGGCAGTTAATTGCAGATGATATTCAAAAAAACTATGATGAGTATGATGGTTTTATCGTTTTACACGGTACTGATACCATGGCATATACAAGTTCAGCACTATCATTTATGTTCGAGAATTTGTCAAAACCCGTAATTGTTACTGGCTCACAAATACCTTTCAGTCAATTGCGCTCTGATGGTCAAGTCAATCTTTTAAACTCACTTTTTATTGCTGCCAATTATCCTATTAATGAAGTCGGCTTATATTTTAATAATAAATTATTCCGAGGAAATCGTAGTATTAAAGCGTATGCCGATGGTTTTAATGCATTTGATTCACCCAATATGCCGCCACTGCTTGAAGCCGGTATCAATATCAGTTTAATCGCAGGAAAGATATCACAACCATCTCAACAAAAACTTAAGCTAAGTAATATTACGCCTCAGCCTATTGGTGTCGTACATTTATATCCTGGGATCAGCAGTGACATTATTGCTAATATTCTTAGGCAGCCGGTAAAAGCATTGATCATTAGAAGCTATGGTGTCGGCAATGCGCCACAAGACGAGGCTTTGTTGTCATGTTTAAGAACTGCACGGCAACAAAATATTATTGTGGTTAATTGCAGTCAATGCATTCGAGGTACCGTCAATATGGATGGTTACGCTACAGGTAATGCACTGAGCCAATGTGGCGTTATTGGCGGCGTAGATATGACATTAGAGGCAACGCTAACTAAGTTGCATTATTTATTAAGCAAAAATTTATCTACAGATGAAGTCCGAAAATGTTTGCAAGAAAACCTTCGCGGTGAACTCACCATCACTTAACCTAATATACCCGTACTCATTGAAGATGCAGGTTTTGATCAGCCTAAAAACGTCATCTACTGCGTTGCATTTAATCCTAATAGCCAGCTATTACTCAATCATGCATCTTGTAGCTAAAATTTTTAACCATGTTCAAAATCACGCATCTTCAATGACCACGGGTATAAGCTATTACCTTTTTAATGTTGAAGTGTATTAATTAAGCTGTTTGTTGTGAATGAGCGTTACTTTGAGTTAACATTAATTGTAAACTCAAAGTAAAACTCAGCACAGTACAACTTAGCTCAACTCAACTCTACTTAATTACATTATTCATTATATACTCAACTATAAATCAACTATGCACTCAGCTCTTTTAACATTAACGATATATCGCCAATACAACTGCCACAGCCATTACCTGCCCCTGTGTTAGCACGAATACTTGCTACCGTTAAATCACCTTGTTCAATTGCTTGTGTTACTTGGTTAAGTTCGATATTCAAACATTGGCAAAAGGTCTTTTTCTGTTGTAATTGCTTAGCATCATTAGAAAGTAAATCACGTTGCTCATTTATGCTATCGCCAAGTTGATAACATTGGCTAATCCACCCTTGCGGTAAATCGCTTTTATTAGGTGAAACCAAAATAGCACTTTGCAACTGCCCTTGGCTTAAATAGCTTTTACGAAAGTATTGTTTTAATGGTTCACTGGCATTTAAGTTATCTATGCATTGGTTAGTGATATGTTGTGAACGAACCATATGATCTAGGGTGTTAAAAAAGTCTTCCGGGCTTTTATTACTCGCCAAATGGTAGCAATAACCGCCCGCAATTTTTTGTTCTACGTGATAAACAACATCTAAAGCTTCTATCGGCATTTTCATGACCGTTTTTACGACTAATAACGCTTCACTATTTACCTGACACGGTTTTATGTTGACCTGACTATGCTTAAAGGCAGGTTGCCCTGATATTTTATCAACGTTAGCTTGTACTAATTGGCTGATACAACCTTGATTGAAATTACTTTTTGACCAGTGTATTGGCATAAATAATGTCTTTGTACTTACCGATCCGGTTAACTTAACGCGCATCACTAATTGCGGAGCAGAGATTGGTGATTGATGTGCTGCTAAAGACTTTGTTAACGGTTCACTTATTTCTGTAGGCAAGGCTGAAACAGTGACTAATTGAGCCTCTTTAATGCCTAAAGCCAGTGCGTCTTTTGGGTTGATAGAGACTTCAGGTTCTGGATGTCTGTTAGTTAAAATACTCGATTTACCAGTGCGTGTTTGGGTATGCCATTGGTCTCGATTTCGTCCTGTGTTTAAGGTAAATACGGTATTGCTAGCGTCGTATCCATTTTGATCTTTTGTATTTGTTTTTTCATTATGTTGCTTGTTATTACATAGTTTTTCAGTACTTGCTTTTAGAGTAAACAGGGCTTGACTTGCAACGGCGATCATTTTTGCTTTTTTATCACCGTGATAATATCGACCTTGATTAAAAAATCCTTGATCGTTTACTCTAATCGTTTGTCCTTTTGGTTGTGGCCATTGCACGGGTTGCCACAGCTCATATTGCTCAGCCGTTATATTCCCATAAGCAGAAATGTCAAAAGCACGACTGCCCTCATTTTGTAAACCAGATAAGCGGGCGTGTTCAGCAAATACTTCGCTAACATGGTTATAACTAAACTGCTTGGCAAATCCCATGCGCTTAGCCACCTCACTAATGATCCACCAGTCTGGCTTAGCTTCGCCAAATGGTATTAAAAATGGTCGTTGACGAGAAATTCGTCGTTCAGAGTTAGTGACTGTACCTGACTTTTCTCCCCACGCTTGCGCAGGTAATATCACATCCGCGTATGGTAAAGTATCATTACTTTCAACGCAGTCACTGACAATAACCAAGGGGCATTTTGATAATGCTTGTGCTATTTTTTGATGGTTTGGCATACTAACAATGGGGTTAGTTGCCATGATCCAAATCGCTTTTATTTTACCTTCAGCTACGGCATTAAATAGATCAACCGCTTTTAATCCTTCTTTTTTTACTAAACAATCTGTTTGCCAAAAATCAGCCACCCCCTTATGTAGCTCGTCGTATTTGTGTAGATCGGTTGTTGCGTTAGGAAAATCTATATGGCTCGCTAACGTATTGGCTAACGCACCGACTTCACGCCCGCCCATCGCATTGGGCTGACCGGTAATTGAAAAAGGTCCACTACCTGCTTTACCGATTTTTCCGCTCGCCAAATGGCAGTTAATAATGGCATTGCCTTGGTCTGTCCCTTGTACCGATTGGTTTATTCCTTGGGAGAATATCGTGACGACTTTGTCATTATGGGCAAATAACTGGTAGAACTCATTAATGTCTGTTATTGATAAACCGGTTTTATCTAATAATACCCCACTCAGTTGCCCCTCCTTTATTGCGCTATCTCTTTTTGCGCTCTGCAATGCATCATCTAAACCTGCCAGTGTTAATGCGTCGCCATTAATACAGCCGTTTTCACTAAGGTAGTTAAGTAAACCATTAAATAAGCTTAAATCACCACCTGCCTTAATTGCTAAGTGTAAATCAGCTAATTCAGTTGATGCCGTTACACGAGGATCAATAACAACAATTTTTAATTCAGGTCTTTTTTCTTTTTCATTTCGAATACGTTGGTAAATAACCGGATGACACCAAGCTAAATTTGAGCCCGTTAAAACAATCAAATCTGCTTTGATAATATCGCTATAACTTATTGGGACTATGTCTTCACCAAAAGCACGTTTATGTGCAGAAACCGCTGAAGACATACATAAACGTGAGTTGGTATCGATATTTCCTGAACCAATAAAGCCTTTCATCAATTTATTAGCAAGATAATAATCTTCAGTCAGTAACTGCCCTGAGGTATAAAAAGCCACGGAGTCAGGACCATACTCTTCAATCGTTTTAGCGAGTCTACTTGCCACATAATCAAGCGTTTTTGGCCACTTTTGTACTTTGTTATGTATTTTGGGTTGTACTAAGCGATTATCGTTCATTAACGTATCACCGAGATTTTTACCTTTGATGCATAACTTACCAAAGTTGGCTGGATGATGTTTATCACCATTAATGAGTACGGGTAATGGGGCATTAATTACTACTGATGAAGCATCATCAATAGTCTCACCTAGTTTTGAAACACGAACACCGCAGCCAACACCACAATAAGGACACGTTGTATTGATATCCGTAGCTAAAAGTTTAGGTGAGATTATCGCTTGCAGATGTTCACTTTCAATATGCTTGCTTTCAATATGATTGTTTGAAAGGTTTTGACTATTTAGAAAGCCTTTATTATTTTTCAGGTTTTTATCTTTCATGATGTGTATAACCTTTTCACTATTAAGTGGTTGAACGTGACTTGATCCAATCGCTATTGTTGTTGATTTACATAATAGTGTTTGTATTGCACAGGTCGCGCCACAAAACAGCCTAAGCATAACACCTTGTATTTATTTGTTTTTTAAATAACCCCATCAAAGTCTTTGATAATAATAAGGATAATAAGCTCTATAATAGTGCAGCGCTTGAGTACTTGTTGTGCAGGGTGCACAAATATTACGAGTTAAATAAAACAGCTAATAGTAAAGTCAATAATACCGCACTTACGCCCTGCCAAAACTTAACCGGTTCACGGTCAATAAGCGGTAAACTAGCTGGTGTTTGTATCGATAAGTCACTACGATTAAATGCGGAGATGAACTCAGAATAATGATCATAACGTTGGTTAGGATCAGCACTTAAGGCTTTTGCTAAGACAATATCAATATAAGAGGGTAAGTCTTTTCGGTAGTTCGTTAGCGCTTGGTAACGCCATAAATTATATTGCTTAGGCGCTGCATTTACTTGGTTGAGTTCTTTATAAGGTAAGCGATTTGTGAGCAATTGATAGGTAAGAACCGCTAAAGAAAACAACTCACTTTTATGACTATTTTCTTGACCGTAAAAAAGCTCTGGTGCGCTGTAATTTAAGGTACCTAGCCCTAACGCTGCTTCCTTATCCGAGGCGCTATCAACAGAGCCATCATCAACCGAACCAATTGTACTACTGCCAAAATCAATTAACTTAATACGACCTTGACTATCAATAATAAAATTATCAGGTTTGATATCGCAATGCACTATTTCATGACGTTGCAATACCCTAAGTGCTTTCACAAGCTGACTGGTTATATCGCGCACTTTTATTAAATCAGCCAGTGGATTATCTTTGCTCCATGCGGCCAAATTTTGTCCTTCAATATATTCACAAGCATGATATAAAAAACGACCATTAGGCACACTATCATAGATTTTCATCATCGCAGGATGCGTAATTTTGTGACCAATCCAACCTTCTTTAATAAAGCCCGTTAAGTAAGCTTCATTTTCACTAAAATTAAGGGAAGGCGTTTTAATGACAACGAGTTGTTCTTCATCTGTTTCGTTAACGTGGTTATTTTTCGTTAGGGTATGTTTTGCTAAGTACACATGGGAGCGACTCGTTTCTTGTAATGTATCGAGTATTTCATAATGATCTAACTTACTACCAATGCGCAGTGCTGGCGGTATCACTTGTTGTATTCGATTAAACACCAGTTGACTGAAAGCCTGGGTTGGTAACTGCTCTATTTTAATCAACAAACAAGTAAGATTATCGGGTGAACCTTGTGCTTTAGCCAATTGGGTGATCGATAAACTGGCTTCTTCTAGGTTGTGATGCGCGGTTAATAATTGCTGTATTTGTTTGCTTTTAACAAAATGGTGTACACCATCGCAACTGAGCATTAATGTATCATGCTGGGCTAAAGGAGTCGTGACCATATCAATTTCAATATGCGTCCCAGCCCCTAATGCGCGATTAAGTGTACCTGATAAACTGGCATGTTCTTTAGTTAATACTTGGTAACCATCGTCATTAATTTTAGCGACCTGACAATCACCAATATGAAATATATGACCACGTTCACCTTTAAGGATGAGTGCAGTAAAGGTAGTGAACCACTGGGCTAAACGACCTTGTTCATCAGCAACTAATTGCTGCGCATAAAGCCATTGATTAAGTGAGCTGATGACTTTAGTTGCTGATTTTTTTACTGACCACGTTTCTGGTGTAGCGCTATATTCATTAATGAAATGACAAGCGCTCATTTGACTGGCTTTTGCTGCACAATTAGCACTTGAAACACCGTCAGCAATTACAGCAACATGTCCTTTAAGTTCAAGATCTAAACCTTGATTCTTTTTTAACGTAAAAGCATCTTGATTCTCACTTTTATCACCTTTGCTTGAATAACCGCCATAGGAAATAACTAAATCATCTTGCTGCTTATGCCGTGTATTATTATCCGTTGTCATTATTGAGCATTTACCTTAGTGAGTCTTATTAGACATTAATTTACTTTAATAAGTTCGACGCTACCATCAGGTAAAATTTCTGCCATGCTGCCTTTTGGCTCTTGCATTAAAAATAACATCAACAACCCCAAAAATGCACTCACCGCAATCACCCAGAAAAATACCGAGTAGCTAACAAAAGACAATACCGTAAGATAGCAAACAGCACCAACATTACCATAAGCGCCAGTCATACCAGCAATTTGGCCTGTTAAACGACGTTTAATTAATGGGACTGCAGCGAACACTGCGCCCTCGCCTGCTTGTACAAAAAAAGAGCATGACATTGCTGCAACAACGGCTAATAGTAACGGCCAATCACCAGTAATGGTTGCCATTACGCCATAACCTATACTCAAACCTGTCGTTAAAATAATTAAGGTTTTTTTACGACCATATTTGTCACTGATCCAGCCACCTAAAGGTCGTGAAAGCAAATTCATAAAAGCATAACTTGAAGCAAGAAGACCTGCATAAATCATATTTAAATCAAATGTTTCACTAAAAAATAAGGGCAACATTGAAACCACAGCCAATTCACTACCAAAGGTGGCAAAATACAAAACATTAAGTACGGCAACTTGTTTAAAAGAATACTGATGTAAAGGCTCTACCGGGGTCACAAAAATATCTTTGTTCACCTGATAAGCTGCAATCACTTCATAAACAAACATAACCAGTAATCCCAAATAAATAATAATGCTGATATTTTCGCTGATCAAACTCACACCCAACGGTGACAACTTCCAGTTTAGTAAGGCTAACGCGCCAAATAGTGGAATTTTCATAAAAATGAGTAAATAGAAATCGCCGACACTGGTTACTTCCATTGCTTTAGCACTTTTTGGTTTAAAGTAAGTGGCTCCTGCCGGTGTATCACGCACGCCATAATAAAAGATAAAACTATAGAAAAAACATAAAAGGCCTGTAACAATAACGGCCCATCGCCAACCTTCCATGCCTAACAGTCCATCTCCTAAAAAAAGTGTTAATGCAGGTAGTATCATAGCTGCCGCTGCGGAGCCAAAGTTACCCCAACCACCATAAATACCTTCAGCGATGCCCAGTTGATGAGCAGGAAACCATTCACTCACTAAACGAATACCAATAACAAAACCAGCACCAATAAAACCCAATAAAAATCGAGCTAAAGCAAGTTGTTCAAAAGAATCACTTAACGCAAACATAAAACAAGGAATTGAACAGATCAGTAATAACAAGCTATACGTTTTACGAGGACCAAATTGATCCGTTGCCATGCCAATAAAAATACGTGCGGGTATCGTTAACGCGACATTTAGAATAAGTAAGGTTTTAATTTGCGCACTGGTTAAACTTAGTGTCTCTGCAATGAGCCCTAATAGTGGAGCATGATTAAACCACACCAAAAAACTAATAAAAAAAGCGCCCCAACTCAGATGTAAAACTTTCATTGGTCCTTGAAAAGAAAAGACCTTAAATTGACCCGACGTGGTGTTACTGACACTATAATTAGTCATGTTTGTCATCGATTATGCCTCCATCAACTGCACTAAGTCACCATCGATACGTGATTTATAGGTGGTAATAACAATAGAATTGTCTTGTTGGCACTGTCCGGTATCTAAACAAAATTCCTGTTTTAATAAAGGTGAAGCAACGTAATATTGACGTTCTTTTTCGGTGATCAAACCACGTGATAATACATTCGCTTGTGAGAAAGGGTCGCGATTACATACCGCTTTCACTGCACTTACGCCACGAATCGTGTCATCATCACCTGTCGTTTGTATATGGAAGATAGCTACCTGTTTGCCGTTGAAGTCTGCACAAACACCTGTATTTTTAGCAATATCTGCTATATTGCAAATAGTTAGCCAGTCATTGTTCTTATTCGACATTCCGTTAGAGAGATCGTTAGTAAGTTCGTTTGCTTCTTTTGATTTATGTTCGGCAATATTGGTCATCAATTTTTCCCTTAAAGTTTTTCTTTTACTATGTTATTTTTATAATTTTTTACAAAAATATTATTTTTATATCAAAGCTGATCAGCTAGTTACTAGCTCTTTCTTAACCGCAGGACGAATTTGTTTACGCTCAGTCGTAAAAATGACGTTATCGTCTAGTTTGTCGCTATTAATAAAGTGGTTAAAACGTTTCAATTTTTGCGGATCATTTAAGGTTACTTTCCATTCACATTCGTAGGTATCTACTAGATGATTCAGTTGCGCGAGTAACTCGTCGTTAATCGATAGTTTGTCGTTTATTACGACCTCTTTAAGGTAATCTAAGCCGCCCTCTAGATTCTCTAACCATACCGAGGTACGTTGTAATCGCTCTGCAGTACGTACATAAAACATTAAAATAATATCGATATAACGTAACAGCGTGGCATCATCAAGATCACTGGCAAATAAATCAGCATGCCGTGGACGCATGCCACCATTGCCACCCACATACAGGTTCCAGCCTTTGTCGGTAGCAATCACACCAAAGTCTTTACTTTGTGCTTCCGCGCATTCACGCGCACAACCCGACACCCCCATTTTTACTTTGTGAGGCGAACGGACACCGCGATAACGCTGCTCAAGCAAAATGGCCATACTGGTGCTGTCTTGCACGCCAAAACGACACCAAGTACTACCAACACAAGATTTTACGGTACGTAGTGATTTACCGTAGGCATGGCCAGTTTCTAAACCCGCATCAACCATTTTTTGCCAAATAAGGGGTAACTGATTTAATTGTGCGCCAAATAAATCAATACGTTGACCGCCGGTTATTTTGGTATAAAGGTTATATTCTTTAGCGATTGAGCCAATAAGGATAAGGTGTTCAGGTGTGATTTCACCCGCAGGTATACGCGGAACAATGGAGTAACTACCGTCTTTTTGCATATTACCAAGGTAATTATCGTTAGTATCTTGCAGGCCTACTAATTCTTCGGCTAGAACGTGTTCATTCCATAGCGATGCCAACATTGACGCAGCTGCCGGTTTACAAATTTCACAACCGTCTCCTCGGCCACATTCTGCTAATAAGGCGTCAAAAGTACGAATTTGTTTAACACGAATAATGTCAAATAACTCAATACGAGAATACGCAAAGTGACGACAAAGATCGGTGTTAATGCTAACACCTGCTTTAGCGAGTTCACTATTTAATACTTGTGTTACCAGCGGCACACAGCCACCACACCCCGTACCAGCACTGGTGCAAGATTTAAGCGCAGCGATATCGTGCGCGCCATCGCTTATGGCGTTACACAAGTCTTGTTTAGTGACGTCATAACAAGAGCAAATTTGCGCGGTAGTAGGTAACGCATCAACACCTACGGCGGCATTGCTAAAGTTCCCTTCTCCTTCAACTTCAGGTAAAAGTAAATATTCTGGTGGTTGCGTTAATTCAATTTCATTTAATATTAACTGCAACCATTGACCGTAATCACGGGTGTCGCCAACCAATACCGCGCCAAGTAGTGTTTTACTATCACTGCTGACGACAATTTTTTTATAAGTGCCCGCAGCAGAGTCAACAAAACTATAACTTTGTGAGTCCGGTGTATTACCATGAGCATCACCAATACTGCCAACGTCTACGCCGAGCAGTTTTAATTTTGTACTCATATCAGCACCAGTAAAACGCTTTTCTCCGCCCGTTAAATGACTAACAGCCGATTTTGCCATGGCGTACCCTGGAGCAATCAAACCAAAAATTTTGTTATCCCATAAAGCACATTCGCCAATGGCATAAATATTTTCATCACTGGTTAAGCATTGATCGTTTATCGCAATACCACCACGTTCACCAAGGGCTAAACCACTTGAACGTGCTAGTGCATCTTGAGGTCTAATACCTGCTGAGAATACGATAGTATCTGTTTCTAAAAATGAGCCATCCGCAAAGTTCATCCGATAGCGACAGCTTTGACCTGCAATGATTTCAGTGGTGTTCTTTTGGGTATGTACACAAACACCCAAATCTTCTATTTTGCGACGTAGTAAATCACCACCATCTTGGTCAAGTTGCACAGCCATTAAACGTGGCGCAAATTCAACCACGTGTGTTTGTAAGCCTAATTGTTTAATCGCGTTAGCAGCTTCTAGTCCGAGTAAACCACCTCCAATGACCACTCCAACCTTAGAAGACTTTGCCGATTGAGCAATTGCATCTAAATCATCTAAGGTACGATAAACATGAATGTTAGCTTGGTCTTTACCTGGTACTGGTGGTACAAAAGGATATGATCCTGTCGCAAGGACTAATTTGTCATAATCAATTTTTTGACCTGTTGCCGTTTGTAAGGTTTTACTTGCCCGGTTAATTTCAGTGACTTGTGCATCGATATAGTATTCAACACCTTGCTCATCATAAGCTTGTGGCGTAGTTAACGCTAAATCATCAGCCGTATTACCCGTAAAGTAACTGGTCAGCATAACGCGGTCATACGCTAAACGAGACTCCTCACTAAGCGTGACGACTTGGTGAGCATCTCCATGATTTTTTAGCAATTGATCGATAAAGTGATGACCTACCATACCGTTACCAACGACAACAATCTTTTGTTTATTTACGCGCTTATTCTCGCTCATGATGTCTACCTAATTAATTTTTAATGTTTCAATTAGTCTATACATCGCAAATTTAATACCATGATAAAAAATTGTTCGAAAAATCTTTCAACAACATGATAATTAAGTGTTATTTTAAATAAAATTAGTTTTATAACTAGGAGGGAGTATGTGGTTTTACACAAATGCACAATATTAACTCGTTGCTTGCACTCAATATGAGCAAAGTAGCAAAGTAGCAAAGTAGCAAAGATTGATTATCTAGATTTTATCTGTATTTTCTATGTGCTTCTTGGTTATTTTTACCATTGAACTATTCAAAAGTTCAACTATTAAAAAAGGGCTTGAATAGATATTATTCAAGCCCTTTAGTTTGTAACTTTTAGTTCGTAATTTTTAGTTCTTTACCTTTAAAATAGCAGTGATCATTTGTATCGTTAAATAGAGATTATCTACAATAAATAGGTTCTATTCTTTCAATAAACGCTACATCATTCTGGGTAAATGTGCCCAGTTGTAACCATGACATAAAGCTTTTTTGTAAATCTACCGTAGCACCTGACAACATCTGATGCTGCATTAAATCAACTTGCACTTTCATGCGTTCTTGCTTTAATTCACTGGGTGATTCAATGCCCGCAAATATTTCTAATTCCAGTGTTTTTAAAGCTCTTAGTGAAGTTTCTTCACTCTTAATAACATCAAGCAATCTTTTTTGCCATGAGGCAGAAAGCGTCATATAACTTTCATTTGTTAGCATATTGTTTTTATCAACGTCCGCTTTGGCAATATGACGAAGTAAATGAAAAACATGTTGCCAATCTAGTTGTATTTTCTGTTCATTAAATACCTTAATATCACTATTAATCTCTTTAATAAAAGACTCAATGGCGTTGTAAACGGACTTAACTACTGGCTTAGATTCAACTATTTCATTTAATAATTGTTCTGCCAAACTTTTAGCATTTTGTAATTCCGCCATTTCAGCCCCAGAGGGTAATGCCACTTTTAATTGTTCAAGTTGGTCCTGATACGTTTGTAATCGTTCTTGCTGAGAAGCATCTTCTGATTTTTTAGCTTCATCACGTTTTTTAAATAAACTGTCGTTGATATGACGAAACTCTTGCCACAGTCTATTTTCTTGTCTAGGGCCTGCATAACCAATAGTTCGCCATTTATTTTGCAATTCTTTTACTTCTTGAATGGCACCAAATACATCGTCTTTAAGCAGTGCTTGGCTTGCTTGGTCAATAAGTAAACGTTTAAGCCTAGTATTTTCATCATGAAACGCTTTAATCGTATGTTTTACTGGGGCTAATATAGCCTTAAATTGATGATACAAACTTTTGTATTTTTCCCGTTCAACTTCGCCAGCATCTTGCCATTTTTGCTGTAACTTATTCAATTGACCATCAACAGATTTCCAATCCTTAGTTTCATTATTTACTAAATTATTAGTTACATTATCAAGTAATAGTGCAAATGTTTTGGCCTCATCGATAATCGCTAATCGTGTGGCAAGGTGCTGTTCTCTTAATTTTTCTTGTTCACCATAATACTGTCGACATGGTGCAAAGGCTTGTTCACAGGCTTGGTTAAATTCATCATTCAACGCTTTTTCAACGTCATCATCGGCATGTCCTAACGAATTCCATGTGGTACGACATTGTTTAACTTTAGCGGCTTGTTCATTAGGATTATCTAAAGGTGTCATAACCAGCGCTTTTACTTCTGCAAGTAAACTGGTTTTTCTTGGCGTTGCTATATAGTGTTCCCAATCGCTCAATTCAGCTATTTTTTCACTGATGCTGTCATAATCACGTTGAAGGCGCTGTTGTTGATTTTCTGATAACTGAACAAACAAACTTTCTACCCGTTTAAAAACACCAAATGCGGCATTATATTTACCACGTGCTATTAACCCATTGACGTCTTGTGATTTTTTTTGGCATTGTATAAACAGTGCTTTTTGTTGACTAATAAGTTCATTAAGCCCTTTTCGCCACAATAGCGCTATTTCTTGATAGGCATTTACAATTGATTCCGGCAAAGCTCCAAAAGCTTGTTTTTCGACAGCTTGCCATTGTGATAACCAGTCTTTATAAACCGGTTGGCGTTCATTTAATTCCGCAATGGTTGTTGGCAAGGCGAGTTGTGAAATTTTAGAAATTAAATGTGTAGCTTCTGTTACAGATTGAGCGATAACCGGTAATTGGTTTAGACGCTGTAATTGAAAATCGATAAGGTGTTGGAAATGTAATTTTTCTTTGTCGTTAAGGACTGAATTAACAACGTCATTTTTCAATGAATTCAGTGACTGTTGAAAGCTCCCTTGATCAATATCGACATTTTCAAATATTGAAGTTGCCAATGACTGACTTAGTCTTGACACCGCCTTGGTGAACGTATCACTAGCGTTATTTTTTTCTTGTGAAAGTTTATTTTCGATTAAGTGTTGCTGATAGGCTTCAGCTTTAGCCACAAAGATTTTATCTAGCTTTAAGTTAATCTGTAGATATTTATCTTTAAATGTAGCCTGTTCTTTCTCAGAAAAACAATCAAAGTCTATTACAGCCCCCTGCCATTCATCTTGAAGCTGTTCTTTTTTAATGATCATCATTTCATAATCAGTTAGATCCGTTAAGGCTAATAACTTTGATAATAGCAGTTGAACTTGTTTCGTTAATTTTTTTGGTTTTTCTGAAAGTGTGATCAATGCCGCTAATTTTTCTGTGATCAGCAAAGATACCTTATCATTACTGACATGTTTCGCTAATTTGTCTAATACGTTGGTGGTATCGACAAAATCTAAAAGATAAACTTGTACTTGTTCATTTTGTTTTTTGATAAATAGATTTTGAATTAAGAGTGGCTTAGCTATTTTTTCATAAAGTGCGATGATCAGATCAGGATTTTGTTCTTCTTGTAACCAGCTTTCAAGTCCTGTTGTGGTTTTTAATTGTTCAATATATTCCAGTTTTTCTTTTAACGATAATTTAATATCATGCTGACCCGTTAAAATCTGCTGTGTTTGTTTTAAAGAAAACTCACGAATTTTTTTATTATTATTATTTTTACTTGCATCTAACCACACAAAAAAACTGTTGAGTTTTAATAGTGCTGCACGGCGAACTAATTCATGATTGTCTTGTTCTAGTAATTGTTGAAGAATATCTCGTTGCTCGGGGTTATTGATTTGTAATTCATCATTAATCGCACCAATTCGGATATTACTGTCTTTACTTTGCCATTTTGCTTTAAAAAATTTAGAAAAAATCATAATTCTGAGAACCTAGCAATATTATTTAATTCGGAAAACGTTTCTTTAAGTTCACGTTTAGTTTTTGTCACAATGTTACCGTCAGCGCCTATGCTTAGTATTTCATCTGAATCCATGCGTTTGGCTTGGAATGCCATGACAATTTGTAGGGCGGAATCTCTTTGAGCTTGATCTACCACATTACCTTCTGGCCACTTACCTGTTTCAGCAGCATGTTTTAAGCGCAGGTACATGTCTTGAGACATATTTTCTACTAATTGAATTATATCCATGATTGTCTCTTAAAATTTTAAACTCTGTTTTGAAGCGTAGAATGGCAACAAATTCTGTTGTGGTTATTTTCGTTTTACTATAATGAGTCGTACACGTGTCACTATATAAAGAACAAAACCAATAAAAGTACTACCTATCGAGGTAATATATTGCCATGTTCCTGGTTGAGCATCTTGCAAATACAAAAAAAGAAAGCCCCCACAAAAAAGTAGCATGGCAATAAATGAATGGGTCATTAAATTTTGCTGAACCTTTATCGTATTTATTTGTTTTATACTTTGTAATTGCGCTTGATCTACTCCGGCAATAACAATATCGCAATGTGAACAAGACTTTGCCTTGTCGGAAATTTTCTTTTTACAATTTGGACAATGTATAACGGCCATTATGTGCACTCTTAGAAATAGTGACGATAGTTTACAAAAAAAAACGCCCTTGTGGGCGTTTTTTATAAAGATTTAGCTAATAATTACTTATTTTTTCTTATTTAAACGATCTTCCCAAAAATCAGCATTATCAATACCCAATTTTTTTGGATCAAAGGTAAAGTTTTTCACCCCCTCTTTTTGCTGACGTTCGTAATCTTTAAGCGCTTTAATCGCAGGTTTTGACATAAAGAAAATAATCAATATACCAACGATATTTAACCAAGCCATCAAGCCAACACCAATATCGCCCATACCCCATGCTGCACTTGGTTCAGCAACGGTGCCATAGAATACCGCTGACATGATCAGTATTTTTAAGAAAAATTTAAGCGCTGGAATCTTAATAGTTCGATTAATATACGAAATATTATTTTCCGCGATAAAGTAATAAGCCAATACGGTGGTGAAAGCAAAGAAAAATAATGCTATCGCTATAAAAGGTTTACCAAAGCCAGTAAGTACACTATCAACGGCAATTTGCGTAAACGCAGGACCACTCATAACAACATCTTCAGCTAAGTTTTGTACAATAAAGCTGGTTGAACCTTCAGGTAAAACGTTATACGACTGAGTGATCAAGATCATAAAAGCGGTGGCTGAACAAACAAATAAGGTGTCGATATAAACAGAAAAGGCTTGTACTAATCCTTGTTGTGCAGGATGTTCAACTTCTGCAGCTGCTGCTGCATGAGGCCCAGTACCTTGCCCTGCTTCGTTTGAATATACACCACGTTTAACGCCCCAACCAATGGCAGCACCAAAGCCGGCCATAGGTGTGAAAGCATCTGAAAATATCATTGCAACAACACCGGGTAATTTATCAATATGTAAGGCAATAATTGAACAAGCGACAATGATATAGGCTAGCGCCATAAAAGGAACGACAACCTGAGTAAAGTTGGCAATACGTTTTACACCACCAAAAATGATAAAGCCCAGTAATACAACAATTAATGTTGCCGCATAAACTTTAGTTAACGCCAAATCACCTATAAACGACTTAACCGTGCCGCCCTTGCCAAAAACATTCACTAATGCATCGCCAATACCATTTGATTGCACAACGGGTAATAACAAACCACAAGCTACAATAGTTGAAATAGCAAAGAACCATGCATACCATTTTTGTCCCATCGCTTTTTCGATATAATAAGCTGGACCACCACGGTAAACACCATCTTCTTCTTCTTTATAAATTTGGGCATTGGTCGACTCGATGTAAGCTGTCGATGCGCCTAAAAAAGCAACGACCCACATCCAAAATACAGCACCAGGCCCACCAAAACCAATGGCAGCAGCAACACCGGCAATATTACCAACCCCAACACGACCAGAAAGCGACACTGCTAATGCCTGAAAAGATGAGATACCCTTTTTAGAGCTTTTACCTGATAGTAGTAATCGCCACATTTCTCTAAAATGACGAATTTGAACGAATCGTGTCAAAACAGAGAAAAATATTCCTGTTCCTAAGCACAAATAAATAAGATAGGGGCTCCATATATAACTATTGAGCGTATTTACGATATCCTGCACTGTTATCTCCTGATTTATTATTATTTTATTATATTTTATTTTATTTTTATGAAGTCTTATTAAAAAGGGCCTTTATAAGCCCTTTTCAGTATTATCTCAAGTCATCAACGACATGATAGATTGCCGTAAGAAAGTCGCGACCAAATAAACTACTGCGTCCATCAGACCAGCCAACGCTGTAATCAGGCAATAATTCATTATCTTTAAATGGCATTTCGACGGTATAGGCTAAACATTTAAACTGCTCGCCAACCCAGTTTGAACCTAAGGTTAGATTAGCTTGACCCGGTTCATCTTTATCGTAGCCTTTGTCATCTTGAAACTCTGGCGTAATATGAAGTAAAATTTGTTTGAATTTTTCTTCTAGCGCTTGGTGGCGATCATCATATGATGGAATACCTTCACACCCGGCAACAAAATTGACAGGTAGGGCTTCATCACCATGAAGATCAAGATGTAAGTCGACACCTGTAGCAAGCATTTTCTCACGCACTAAATAAACTTCTGGGCTTTTTTCCATTGAAGGTTCTGCCCACTCACGATTTAAATTTGTACCCACGGCATTAGTACGTAAATGCCCGCGCACACTACCATCTGGATTCATATTAGGCACAACATAGAAAACCGCTTTAGTTAACAATGAACGTGCAACACCGTCATCTTCATCAAGCAATCGACCTAACAGACCTTCAATAAACCATTCGGCCATAGTTTCACCCGGATGTTGACGAGCCGTTAACCAAATAACGGACTTACCTTCGCCCTCTTCACCAATTTTAAGTAAAGATAGGTCACGTCCGTCAATGGTTTGACCTAAAACTTGTAACTGACAGTCAATATCAAGTTGCGCGTTATGAATAAGGTCCTGGTGACGTTCGTAACTATAAGGCACAAAATAGGCAAAATATACTGAGTCGTATTCAGGTGTAAAGGTGATCGAAAGTTTTTTACCATCAAAGTCGGTAGGAACACGAAACCAACTCTGTCTGTCGTAGGATGCGACGGCCTGGTAATCTTCCCAGCCTTCAACATAAGCGGCACCACCAGCATTAACAATGTTGAGTTGATGTTCAACATGGTCGGTATTATGAAGTTTAAAATGAAACCACTGATAAAAATCAGATTGATGGTCTTTGATTATCTCTAGTTGTATATCCGCTGGGTTACTAGCATCAAGTACTCGAATATTACCACTATCAAAGTTAGACGTTATTTGCATGAATCATATCTGCTCTTAATATTTTGAATGCCTTAGTGTACACAATCAAGGTCTAAATCAGAAGTGTTAAAGTGTGCGTAAATACAAACCAAACTCCGAAGAATATCCTTGTGAACGAGCAATAACAGTATTTTGTGCATTTATAATATAATAACTAGGATAAGCATTTATTTTAAAAGACTTTTTCACTTGTTCTGTTCCCAGCGCTATAGGAAATGTTAGTTGATGCTGTAAAGAAAAGTCCTTTATTTCATCTGTATTCATGTAGTCAAGTGCGACCGCAATCACATCTATATGCTGATTTTTCTCATAAAGGGCTTGTAAGTTACCAATACTGACATGACAAATTTGGCACCAAGGGGCAAAAAAATATAGAACCGTGATTTTATCATGCGCCTTGAGTATTATTGGCTCATTCATGAGTGAGGTTAATGGGTAATTATCTTCAACAAGTACTGTATTAGTTGCTAACATTGATGACGTTCTAATCCAAGAAACCACATTGAAAATAATAACAAATACGACGAACTGAATAGTAATACTTCGCAGCAAAATAACTCCGTTGACAGAACATGGGCCTCTTAGGTTAATAGACCTGTGTATCTAAATATTCATTCAAATTTTTTGGATACAACTATTAATACATAATAGTTTCATCTTTTGTTCACCTAAATTTAACTTTCATGCATTAATGTTTATACCGTTATTTAGGCTAAATTATTTCACTTAACTCAATGGATGGACGATAAAATGAAAAATATATTAATGGCACTATCAACACTACTTTTGATCTCAACTCCTGTACTTGCTGAAAATGCTAACCAAGTTAACATTAACCTAGGTTATCAAAACGCTGATGAGGTTTTTCAGTATGGTGAGAAAACTCAACAAATTAAAAAATCACTTGAAAATAGCTATTATCAAGTGATTGAATGTCGTGAAAATATGATTTATTACTTTATTGAGCCAAGTGAAAATCTTTACAAAAAATCTAGTTATGCTTGTAGCTATAAAGTACCTAGCTTTGATCGTAGCTTCGATTCAGACTACGCTGAGTTAAGCATAGATATTTACTACAACAAAAACTTTATGGTGCATAACGAAGGTAATGTAACCGTACGCTATTGGACTGTTTATTAAAGAAATGGCATGCTGTTCATTTATAGTATGAGAAATACAGTGTTATGCCCTTTTCATTAAATTATTGCCCGTTTGTGTTGGTTAAAATAGACCAGCACGGCGGTGCTTTAAATTGAATGACTTTTATTTTTCATTTATATCGGTACGTGGGTTACTCTGATTCCTTAGTTTAGCTTTAAACAGCATATTGCGTTGTGATGAGATATAGACTTTACTGACCAGAGACGCTATTTATCAGTTATTTAGCTTAAATATCCAAAATAACTTGGTCTATTTAAAAACTATGAGATAATTCAGTTCGAAATAATATATCACATGGCACATTATGAAACTTTTAGTTCGTAACCTTTCACGTTCAACAACCGAACAAGAAATCCGTATCCTGTTTTCTGCCCATGGCTCCGTAGCAGAATGTAGCTTAGTTTTAGATCAAGCAACAAGTAAATCAAAAGGTTTTGCTTTTGTCGAAATGCCTAATGAGAAAGAAGCGAAAGCGGCAATTTCCACGTTACACGAATCCAGAGTTGCAAATAATAGAATTCGAGTGAAAATAGCGCAAAATTAAACATTACATGATAAATAAATTAAAAAAGCTAGCACAATGCTGGCTTTTTTCTTGTCTGAAAATCAGTGTGGGTGTCAATGGTGGCATGCGCCCCCAACATGGATTCACATCATTAAATAATGGCAACGCCCGATATTTCTATCACTGTTTTTGCTTCTGCTCGTTCGATAACTTTTAATAATGTCGTTTGAATGGTCTCGTCTTTTCTGGCATCACCGTCACTCGTAAATTTTTGTTCTTGCGCTGCATCACCTTCTTCTAAAACAAAGCCAATAACTACCTCCGTTGGGCAACTAGTGGATTTACCATAATAACTCAGTGTAATTTGAGGATAACCTTGAAATCCTTTTTTAACTCTTTTTTCTATACGTTTTGTTGATTTATCTAAATTCATAATAGCTATCCTAAAAATATAATATCCCTTAAAGGACTCATCATTGGTTGATTAATAGAAGTAATAAAGCGAAATACTGTTAATTATTTCGCATTTCTACCTTTTGCTATATTACTTTATGTTAGCGAAATTAAAAAGCACATAAAGTACCTGATAATTAAAAGCTTACTAACATAATATTTAAATAAAACAGTGTAAATCGGTTAATAACCATTACTTACTTTTTATTAGAACGTTACGACTACAACGATGTTTATAAATTAAGATCAATACTTTATCTTAATTTATCAGCAAACTTATTAAGATTTCCCTTAAGGCTGTTTATCGAAGGTTTTAGCGCCATGAGGGATCTGGTACCAACTCAGTTTTTCACTTACCCACACGTGAGCTGATGGTTCAAATATTGCTGCGTCCAACAATCCCGTTGGCTTTAACTTTAATTTGATGGTGTTCAAGTCGTGAGGGTTATAATGATAAATTCTATTTCCACACGTAGGACAGAATTTTGCGTTATTTTTATTACCACTCTCTGCAGAACGACTCCATTCGTTTAACTCCCCATTCACATCAATAGCCGTTGCTGAAATAATTGCAGTGATACTAAATGACTCGTAGAGAGTTTTTGACATTCAGTACAATGACAAGCCAAAACCATGATAGGTTTTTCATATAATTTGTATGTTACTTGCCCACATTGACAAGAACCTTCAATTGGATATTCCATCTTGAGATTATTCCTCGTTAATTAAATGCAGTTACCCCTGGTTCAGGGCATAATATTGTTGTACGACTATTGTTAGATAAAATATTGAATAATTGCAATCTACTCTTTTGTTTTTAATTCTTGGGGGGAAATACTGGCTCTAATTGAAACCTTTTTATTTCACTATTTTTTTCTGGTGAATAAATTTGATTTAGATATTTTGCTCCGCAACGTTCAATGATTTTTTTTGAAGCGATATTATCAATTTCGCAGGTACTAATAATGGTATCTGTTAATACGTGCTTTTGTATCCATGACAACATAAACTTAGCTACACCTTTGCCTCGAGCAGTCGGTTTTGTTTCATAACCAACATGTCCAATGACGTTTTTAATATAAGTATTCGTGTGATGACGATATCTAATTGCACCTAATATCTCATCATTTTGCACACAAAAATAAGTAGACGTGAGATGCGAATCAACAAGTAAACTTTGAAGGTAACTTTTAGGATCATCAAGTGCCGATTCATACTTCTCAAGGCCATGATTAAAGCATTCAAGTAAAAATTTTTTATATGTGCCTAAATATTTAATATCCGCTATAAAAACATCCATATTCACCTAGTAAATTACGTTATTATATTTTACGTGCAAGCCGGTATGAGTCAATTATGGCTATGAACCAAATAATGACTAAAACATACATTTTAATAGTTAATTCTTGCGCATCGACGCCTACTGGAGAAGTTGATAATGATGCTGAAATTACAGAAATATCTAAGGGTATTTCGCCATTTTTAATGTGTTCGACAATATTTTTTGCTTTGACGATAATCTCGCGAGTAATGAGATATAAAGGCACCGAAAAAATCGCAGCAAAAACAGCGCCGAAGACGTATTTTTTAAGGAAAAAATGTCCTACACCGGGATACACAAGTGCAGATAATAATGCTGCTTTTATTGGTTTCTTCAATTTACTACCCAATTTAACGTTCTAAATTAAATTTAAAAAATACCTGCTCATGAAGTTTTGTCAAACTATCTATTAAATCAATAGATTAAGAAAAACATTAAAGAATCGTCTTGGTAACACAGCACAGGTACATGTGTGAAATTATATAACGCAAGTGTTTATAAACGCCACTTAGGCAGCATATGCCATCGGCCGTTTTCCTGCGTCACAGAGTATTAGTGTTTGTAGTTATGTTACAAAAGTCAGCAACTACTTAAAAAGGCATTGTTGTTAAGCAATATTTTCCTGAATTCCTCAATATGATGCCTTTTGGTAACGCGTTACCTGTGATATATCACTATTTGACTGGGCATGTCGCTAGAGAGCTTATAAAGGTTCGGTTTGCTATAAATGTTTAAAATTTGAGATTAGAGGTTATTGACTGCAACACTTTTTATATTTTTTGCCGCTGCCACATGAACATGGATCATTGCGGTTGGGTGTTTTGTCGAATCTAGTGGTCGTTATCTTGTGTAGTATGGCGTTAAGTTCAATGATGTTTTCTTCGATTGTATTATCTACACTTATATCTGCAAATAATCCATTTTCGGTAACTAACGTCGCGACTGCTAATTTTCTTTCATCGTTAGGAACAACTAACGTTAATGGATGTTTTTCAGTGCCAAGCTTAACGGTACGCTTAGTATTATAACCTGTTTTTACGTGGTTTTCTCTGGTGTGGATACGCCCTTTATAATACAGATCGTGCATGATGGAACTCCGCTAAATTAAATACATGTTTTGAGCGCGGCAGTATAACGTAAAGTAGTAAATACTCCGCCATATTTTTCCACGAAATGGCTAATAACGGCCTATTTTAGGAAACTTATCCTATTCAATTTGATAACTAGCCCTGTGTAATTTAAATATTAGGCTGAAAATGGCTTTTATGTGTGATTTTTCATGTTATGACAGCCATAACATGTCCTTTTAATGCGACAAATTGAGTTGCGGATTTGGCTTGAAGATTTGGCTAGATTTGGCTGACACTCATTCTAAATTTTCTAACTGCACATCATAAATATTTCAATAACTCGTCAACTGCCATAAATCATAAAGGTATTCGATAACATGCTGGCGTGCTAAAACAGTTTTTTAACGCCATTTATCCTAAATTATCAAAATTTAAGCAACAGTGTTCCTCAGGAAATTCCTGATACAAAATAATAAAGAGGTTTGAGGGCGAACTTTTCAAGCAAACAAT
>JBLHNB010000015.1:0-71581 GCA_047621305.1 Alteromonadaceae bacterium
ATGGCTAAAAATTTTAGCTACAAGATGCATGATTGAGTAATAGCGAGCTATTAGGATTGAATGCAACGCAGTAGATGAGGTTTTTAGACTGATCAAAACCTGCATCTTCAATGAGTACGGGTATATATAGAATGTCCGTTATTTTTGCGAGCGAGAGTAAGGACGTTTGAGAACAAAACCTAACGGTCAATCTAGATTTGTGTCTTTTTAAAGGTGATAATAAAAACGGTACCAGCACCGACTGTACTATCAATATTTATAGTGCCATCTAATGTATCTTCAATAAGCTCTTTGCATATACCTAACCCCAAGCCTGAACCACCTTTGCCAGCCTTAGTTGTATAAAATTTATCAAAGGCGTGTTGTTGCTGGACGATAGTCATACCAACGCCATTATCACTATAACGTAGGTATACTTGATTGTTGGCAACGCTGGCAATTATTCTAATTTCACCAACCTGTTGATCCTTAAAAGCGTGCATTAATGAGTTATTAATTAAATTAGTAATAACTTGCGATAAGACTCCCGGATAAGTATGAATAATTAAGTCTTTTTCTATATCGAGTAACACCTTATGACCAACCCCTCTAAACGTAGGTTGTATCGTAGTTAAAATATTTTCAATATAATTCAATAAATCAAATTCAATTAAACGTTGGCTACACTGATCAACTGCAATTTCTTTAAAGCTAAGCATTATTTCAGATGCTCTTGTAGAATTATGTCTACAATGATCCAGTGCTTTCGTTAGTTGTTCCATGAAATGAGTGAACTTCTTTTTATCTAAAGATTGTTGCTTAAAGGCATCTTGAATAATCAATGTCTGCTCTTGTATATAGTCAACCAACAACATCATAGTGCCAAGTGGTGATGCAACTTCATGGGTAATATCTGCAACCATCTTCCCTAAATCTGCCATTTTACGTTCTTTTTTCATCAAGTTACGCTCTAAATTTAGCTGTTGGGCTTGAGCTAACTGACTTTTAACCCTAGCGATAACCACATCTTCATTTACCGGTTTAGCAATGTAATCAATAGCACCAAAGGACAAACCTTTGCGAAGGTCTTCTGGCTCAACTTTAGCAGTGACAAATATAATAGGGATATGAGCATATCGAGGAGTATCTTTTAATATTTTACAGATTTGGTAACCGTCGATTCCTGGCATAACGATATCTAACAAAATTAAGTCTATATTCGTTTTATCAAGAACTTTCAGTGCTTTCTCACCACTTGTAACAGCACATATATTATAATTAAAAGGTTTTAGGTAACACTTTAATATGTCCAGATTATTTTGATTATCATCAACGAGTAAAATAGTGCTGCTTTGAATCACAAAATATTCCCTATCATTAATAGCCAACCTATTTACATTGAATTGGACTTAAGTTGAATTAAGTGAAATTGAATGTAATTGAGTGCAATAAAATTGATCACCCATGGATATAAATCCTTGTACATATAAACTTAGTACACTCTTGTCTAAATTCCCAATAAAGTCACACTTTGATACAATTGTGAATATACCCATATATTTCAGAATATAATGACCTCCTTCAACATTCCCCATTAATGCTATTTATTCCCTTATTGTTATTTTTTTACCATTCAAAAGGTATGACCTCATCCGCCACTTATATCCCTCACACTTTTATAAGTCCTCGACCTAAAGTATAGGATCAACATTCTCTATGACATAAAATGTCTGATATAGTATTGCCAATTGAATTAATTGATTGCTCCCCTGCCATTAACAACAAAAGGAATGAATACATGAGTATTGCTGAGTTTACCAATGATCAAATAACAAGTAAGCATAGGCCAAACATTGATGACATTGATATGCTTTTACTCGATAAAAAATACCCGAAAGCCAATAGGATCATATTAAGCTTAACCACTTTGGTGTGTGCTTTGCTATTTCTTAGTATTTATTTTCAACCTTTTATCGCATTGACAACTGTATTTTCTTTAGTTGTGCCTATCATTGGCGGAATTATTACCACGATACTCATCCTCTTAACTCTTTATCATAGTGTTGCCGACCCTCTAAAATCCTATGCCCTTAGATCGCATGACTTAAGTTATTTTAGTGGTTTGATATTCAAAAAAATGGTGACTCAACCTATCACGCGTATTCAGCATATTGAATTAAAACAGGGGCCAATTGAGCGCCGTATAGGTTTAGCAACCTTACAAGTATTTAGTGCTGGTGGCGCGATGCATACTTTTGAAATTCCGGGATTGTCGCTAACAACAGCACAGCATATTCGCCAATATATTTTACAACACAAGGATTCAGTGCAATATGGATAACGAAGCTCAATTAAAAGAGGATATTGTTGGCAATAGCATTACAAATGACATAACAACCCATACTTGGCAACGATTATCCCCCATAGCCATACTGTACTTTTCTGTCACTTTCATTCGCACATTGGTTGGACAGTTTATTTTTATCGCACCGGGGCTCTTGATTGCTTATAACACCATAAAAAACGACCTTTTTTTTGCTTTACCTATTGCGATTTTTGTCGGTGTTTCATTATTCGCCTACGCCTTACTTAGTTTCTATTTTTTCCAATATCGACTTTCCGATGGAAGTATTGAAATTCGTTCTGGCGTGCTCAATAAAAAGCAGGTGAACCTGCCTTTTTCTCGTATTCAAAACGTAAAAATTGAACAACCTATTTACTATCGTCACGCTGGTTTTGCTTGCTTAACCCTTGATACTGCAGGCTCTGTAAAACAAGAAGCGAAAGTTGTTGCCTTAAAACTCGAGTTTGCTGAAAAACTAAAACAAGAAATATTAACGCAACATGAAATGCATATAGATCTTTTAGCCGAGCATTTAGAGTCAACAGCAGCGATTCAAATACCACCAGATGAAACATTATTAAATACGCGAACCGTTAAGGATTTAGTTATCCATGGTATTACCAGTAATCGTATTTGGATTTTCCTCGGTTTATTAGCCCCTATGTATGATGAGATCGCACGTTATAGTGGCGAATTTTTATTAGCTATAGGATTTAATTTGGGTGAGTCATTCAATCTGGTTACCCACTCTTGGTGGCAAGTGAGCCTGTATGCTTTATCAATGACGATGTTTATTATGTTATTGCTCACGTTATTTTCTGTCATTGGTTCAATCATGACCTTTTACGGCTATACCTTAACCAAAAAAGGAGACCGTTATATTCGTCGTAGTGGTTTATTTACTAAACATGAAGTGACTATGCGCCTATCAAGACTACAGATGATTACCCACAAACGTGATTGGTTAGACATGCTATTAAAGCGCGTCAACCTCAATTTCGAACAGAGTAATGCGGGAATGCAAGGAATGCAAAACGCATCGTTAATCAACAAAATAATGGTTCCGTCGATCAAACCTGCGCAAGCAAATGCCCTTATCAATGAAGTTTATCCCAATAATCAACTCGCTGATCTCCCCTTTCAAGCGATCAGCAAACGCTATTTAATGCGTATTATTGGTTTTATAGGGTTGCCACTATATTTAGCCGTTTTGGCAACTGTGCTATATAATAATAAGCTCCAACTCGTTTTCATTTTTTCTGGTGTGTTTTTATTTCTTTGCCTGCTTACCTATATGCATTGGCTTCGTTGGGGCTATGCAGCAGACAAAAATTATATCTATGTACGTAAAGGTGTCTTTGGTATCGATTACTATTGTTTTCCTCTTTATAAAGTACAACAAACAAGTTTTAAGCAAAGTCTATTTATGAAACGCCGAGGTTTATGTAGCATTAAATTAGTCTTAGCCTCTGGTGCTATCGATATTCCATTTATTACCGAAGAGCAAGGCAAAGAACTGGTTAATAGCTGCCTATATCATATTGAATCTAGCGGTAAATCCTGGATGTAAACGTTGAGGTTAAAATAGAGCCAAAATAACCCAAGATAGAGAACGATTGTTCTTACTTTGCTTTAACTCTACACTTAAACAATGACAATGACTCAATACAAAGCAAACAAAATAATAAAGGCATAAAATGAAGCAATTACTTAACGCCGATAATAAAGGCATCCCACTTTTCATTTTTGATAAAATTGGATATCACGCTTGGTTAAAACAACAGACTAGCCAAGTACAAAATTGGCTAAAACAAACTAGCTATAAAGATGAAGGCATATCACTCATTCCTAATGCCCAAGGAGAGCTTGAACAAGTACTTTTTGTTACTGAACACCCCGAGCACTACTTTTCTTGTGGCGACATAATTAAGCAACTTCCACAAGGGCAATATTTACTTAACACTGAAGCACACTACCAAGATGCTATTTGTTTTTCATGGTTAGTCGGTAGCTATCAGTATAATCGTTATAAAAAAAGCGACAAAACCCTACCAATACTCTCTGTAGCCAATCAAAGTACGGTTGATAAAGCGCTAATATATGCTGAAGCAACAGCACTTACCCGCGATTTAATCAATACTCCTGCAGCAGATATGATGCCTAAAGATATCGGCGTAAGTACCGTTAGTATCGCTGAACGCTTCGGTGGTCAAGTGACACAAATTATTGGTGATGATTTATTGGCAGAAAATTACCCAACCATTCACGCTGTTGGCCGTGCTAGTGTCCATGCACCTCAACTTATTGATTTAACATGGGGCGATAAAACGCATCCTAAAGTAACACTTGTGGGCAAAGGCGTATGTTTTGATAGTGGCGGTTTAGACTTAAAACCTGCGGCGGGTATGCGTAATATGAAAAAAGATATGGGCGGTTCTGCTCATGTTTTAGGCTTGGCTCAGCTGATCATGGCACATAATTTACCTATAAACTTACGGGTGCTTATTCCTGCTGTTGAAAACGCTGTATCAAATAATGCCTTTCGTCCAGGTGATGTGATTACAACACGTAAGGGTATTACTGTTGAAATTGACAATACCGATGCCGAAGGCCGTTTAGTATTATGTGATGCATTGACTGAAGCAGAGAACGATCAACCTGAATTATTAATAGACTTTGCAACATTAACTGGTGCAATGCGCGTGGCTTTGGGTACTGAATTACCGGGTTTTTTCTCTACTAATGACGATGTTGCGGCGGGTATAACAGCTGCGGGTCTTGCTATTAATGACCCTGTATGGCGTATGCCTTTGCATGATGCCTATAAAGATATGCTTAAAAGCCAAATCGCGGATATGACAAACTGTTCAACGACACCTTTTGGCGGAGCGATTACGGCAGCGCTATATTTACAAGAGTTTATCAGCGATAAAACCGATTGGGTACACTTTGATGTAATGGCGTTTAACGTACGTCATTTATCGGGTCGACCTCTCGGTGGTGAAGCTTTTGGGATTAGAGCCGTATTCGATTATTTACAGAATCGTTACCGTTAAAAATACCGATTAACGTGGTAACTTACCAATAGAAAATGCGTATTGATATACGCATTTTTAACTAAGCCTTAATACCAGCTAAAATACAAATTCATAGAACACACTAACTAATCCCTACAGTTAATCTTGCAATATACTGCTCTTGAAGAAAATGATATCTAGATGTTTACTCAAGGGTTTTCATTGCTTCTAAAACGATACGTTCTGGCATTTTTTCCGCTAATTGGCTTAATAACTTAGTGATTTTTTTATGTGTTTTTTTATCATTAGTTACTGAGTGATGTAATTGGGAATATAAAATAGGGAAATCAAGTGGACTGCCAAAACCTTCATTATAAATTTTCGCTAAACGCATTTGTGCTTTTAAATTTTTTAACGTTGCCGCCTCTTTGAGGTAAATTATTGCCTTACTAATATCTGGTTGCATAAACTTACCCATATGATGATAACGCCCCAACTGCTCAATAGCTTCAGATAGTCCCTGATCTGCAGCCTCTCCCATATAATATAAACCCAGCGGTAAATCTGTCTCCACACAAACACCATATGCTAACATATCTCCCCATAAGAACTGATATGACGGCATTTTAGATTTACTTGCACGCGCTTCGATATCTTGTATTAGCTGACATTCATCAAGAACCACTCGACTTAAGTGCTTATTTTCCTTTATTAAATTCAAAAGTTGATTGTCTGTATAAATTTGTACGGCTTGTAGTGTTTGCCCATAGCTCACAGGAACGAAAAACAACAAAAATAAAGAAAAGATAATTAAACAGCGCATAATAAAACCTAAATAGTGAAAATTGCATTAAAGGAAAATAGCTAAACTAACTAGTGTATCGGCATCAATTTTAAAAGATTAACAACTAACGTCAATAACAATAAGTCTGATAGTAACACTAACCATTTAGCTAGCAATTTTAATACCAGTGATATCATGACTAAATGCTTGCACAACCGAGTAGAAAGTATAACAATAAGCCAGCTTTATTTTATAGGGAAGTAAATGTCAGAACTAAACCAGTTAATTGAAAATTCAAGAATTAATGAATCTATTTCAAAGAAACTATTTGCAATAGAAACTGAAGTTTTATCGTGCCAATCAAGCCACGAGCTATTGAAGCACTTACTTGGATCAATTAAGGATAAATTTAATTTAACTGGCATCCATTTACTACTGGTAGAACCCACTCCACTTAGTTATCTGTTAAATGGCAACTTACAGTCCGATTGGCATAAGCAAAATACACGTCAAATATCTTATGAGCATTTAAGTCTATACCACAAAAACAATAAGCCTTATTTAACGAATGACCTGACACAGATTGCTACAATCATCCCTAAAAGCTTACTAACGCTAACAAAGTCTGCCGCATTAACGCCGCTTACCTTAGAAGATAAGTTATTTGGTAGTTTGTTATTTACCGACAATGATGAAATGCGCTTTCATCCAGAATTAGGTACATATCATCTCGAGCAGTTAGCCGTAAAAATTAGCTTATGTCTTTCTAATGTGTTGATCAGAGAACAATTAGAATACATGGCAAACTATGACCGTTTAACCGGAGTAGCGAACAGACGATTGATGGAAATAACCATCAATGAAGAACTTATTCGTCAACGTAGATATGGTGTACCCTTTTCACTTTTATTTATAGACTGCGACAAATTTAAAGAAATTAATGATACTTATGGCCATGATTGTGGTGACAAAGTATTAAGCTACGTCGCCAGCCAACTACAAGAGTTGATCCGCGAAAATGATCGATGCTTTCGATATGCCGGAGATGAATTTGTTATTACTTTGGCAAGCCAGACTTATGAAGAAGCCCTCGCAGCTTCTAAACGCTTGTGCCATTTTTTTGTCAACAACCCAATGCCATATCAAGGTAAACTGATCAATATTACTATCAGCTGTGGTGCTGCAGAATGTGAAGGTAATATTAATATGGATGCTTTACTCAAAAAGGCAGATCTGCACCTCTATAAAAATAAAGCAGTATTGTCAGTAAACGCATAGCCGCAAGCGGAAAATATACGTCATTACCAATACATATTAACGACCACGTTTTTGAATTTTGTATTACACTTAATAGACGAGTGAATAACATCAACTAACGAGAAATAGAGTTAATATTTTAATGATAATAGAAATTAATATTAGCGAATTAAGAATCGGACATTTTGTTGTTGATATTGTTAAACAACGCGGTAGTTTTAATTTAACTCACCCTGGTCATATAAAAAGCGAAAAAATAATACAAAATTTGCTCCGTAAAGGTGTAAAAACACTACTTATTGATACCAGTAAAACATTAACCAAGACTACAGAGATAATAAAAGAAAAAAGTGCTACTCAAAAGTACACAGATGATAACAATCGCCCTGTCATTTTATCCGTCACCAAAGCCCTCAAATTATTTAATGAAGCAAAAAACATTCAAAAGAACGTTTTTGAAGATGCTTTGCTCGGTAAAGAGTTAAATTTAACCCCTGTTATTGAAGTTACCAATAAAACAATAGAAACAATTTTCAAAAATCCAGATGCCTTAGCTTGTGTTATTAATATTCGTAAAAAACATGAGTATCTATTAGAGCATTCTGTTTCAGTTTCAGTGCTAATGACAATTTTTGCACGTTTTTTAAATATCGATAAACAAATCATTCAACTACTTTCTGTTGGTGCGTTTTTACATGATATTGGCAAAATAATGGTCCCAGATACTATTTTAAATAAGCCAGGGAAACTCACAGACAATGAATTTGAAATAATGAAGTCTCATGCAAATCACTCTATTGATATCATTAAACGTACGCCTGATATTGCTGAACTTAGTCTCGAAGTCGTGGCTCTACATCATGAAAAACTAGATGGCACAGGTTACCCTTTACAAATTAAAGGAGAAAATATTACGCAATATGGCCGTATGATTACCATTTGCGATATCTTCGATGCCCTAACAGCCAACCGTTGCTATAAAGACGGCTACAGCCATGTAAAATCATTTAATATATTAAGAAAGCTTGCCCAACAAAACCAGCTAGACACTTCATTGGTTGACCAATTTATTAAATGCATGGGTGTATACCCAGTGGGCTCTTTAGTTGAGCTTAATTCTAATAAAATAGCGATAGTTGAGCGTAAAAATCAAGGTAACCCCACCAAGCCCAAAGTGAGAACATTTTACGACGCTCAAAAAAATCACTATGAGATGGCGAAAAATATCGACTTATCTGCCGAGGATGATTTTATTGTAAAAGGTGTTAGAGCCGATGATTTTGATTTGGATATGAACAAAATCATCGAGTTTCTATTAATGGAAGGATAACTATTTACTATAAATATGCAGTATAAATAATATTTATACTTTAAATTTAGATGCTGTTTTTTGTAATTTCACCGCATTAATATCGAGAGATTTAGCCACAGTACCAATTTCACCAATAGCAATCTGAGTTGAACCAAAACTACTATACATTTGCTCAATGTTATTAACCACAGTTTCTGCAACAATAGATTGCTCTTCAGTCGCTGTAGCTATTTGACTATTCATCGAACTAATGTAACCGATTTGCTCTTTAATATTCGTTAATGAATGGTCAACTTCTAATGATATAGTTTCATTACTGTTTGCCTTCTCACGAGCTAACCCCATTGTTTTAACCGATTGGTCAGCTGCTGAAATAAGCTTATCAAGTAAACTGCGGATCTCTGTGGTCGATAAAGCCGTACGAGAAGCTAGATTTCGTACCTCATCAGCGACTACAGCAAAGCCTCGACCTTGTTCACCTGCCCGAGCCGCTTCTATTGCAGCATTTAATGCTAATAAGTTAGTTTGTTCCGCAATACCGTTAATAACATCAAGTATTTGATTCATATTTTGAGAATCTTTTGCGAGTTGATCAATAACATCTGACGCATTACCAATTTCTTGTGCTAGCTCTGCAGAAATCTGCAATGAACGTTGCACATTATTCATACCTTGGTTTACTTCTGACTCACCTTCTCCTGCAGCATTTGCAGCTTCAGCAGCAGATTTTGCGATATCAGTAACACTAAACTGCATTTCCACCATAGATTGTTTGGTAATTTCGGCAATTTCTGTTTGACTCTTCACATTGACATCAACATCTCGTACTTTTTCAGCTAATTGTTCAGCGCTTTGTGTTAGAGGAGGAACAATATCAACAATTTCCTTAACAGTACCCCTTAGTAGTTGCGTAAATGCGTTAAAATGATGTACTACGCTACCAAGCTCATCTTGACTAACCACTTTTATTTGATTGGTTAAATCGCCGTCACCTTCAGCTAATTCTTTTAATGAATCGTCAAGTGTCACTACAGAGCGACTAATTGAACGAGCAATGATAATGCTCAGCAAAGACATTAAGGCTAATAAGGAGATACTCAAAATGATACTTAAATCTCTGGAATCATTTGAATTGGAGACGGTTTCATTAACGAGTTGATTGAATAAATTTGACGCTTTTTCTTTATCTTTTTGTAATAAATCATTCATTTTTTCAAAAATATTACCTTTCTTTTCGATACTTGCTTGTGCCGATGCAAAGTCAACTTCTTCTTTGATGAAAGCAAGTGAGATGCTTTTCGCTATTTGATTATACTCTTCACCTGATGAACTCAATGAAGCTATATTCGAAAAGTTTTTATTTAATGAATCTATACGTTTAAAATTTTCAAGTAACTGACCAAAACGTTTTCCTGCTTGCTCGACTAAATCTTCATCACCAAATGAGACACTTTGCGTATAAACCTCATCGACCCTCTGCCAATTAGTCACATTTTCACTGGTTAAGTTAACAAGATGAATCGTGGTATTTTGAAGCGTCGTTAACAACACCTGATTCTTAGAAATAGCACTAATATTAATAACTAAATTAACGACAAAGCTTAATATTGCGGTGGCTAAAATCGCTAATATTTTGTGAAAAATAGGTAATTTTCTAAAAAAATTCATATTTACCTCAATAATTGCTCGTTCACCAAAGCTTCCACTTCGAAACTTTCATCATTTGAATTAATAGCCCACTCAAGTTTGCCACTTCAGCACGCACTTCATTTGAATTCATAATCCCTAAGCTTCCACTTCAGTACTTATATAATGTGAATTAATAACCCACTAAAGTTTCCACTTTAGTACTTATGTCATGTGAATTAATAACTCACTAAAGCTTCCACTTTAGTACTTATATCATGTGAATTAATAACTCACCAACGTTTTCACTTCTGAACTCACATCATTTGAATTTATAAAACCAATAGCATTTGGATCATTCTTTATTGCATCAATAAGTTCTGCTGCACTTCCAAGCTCTGTAGCAGGCTTACCTTTACCGGTAAAAGCTAATTTTGACCAGTAAGATTTGAACTGACTATTCGACTTTTTAAGTGCTTTACTTCTAAAGTACTCGGTATCTTCTTGACTACTTTTTAAGCTATAGACTTTTACTTTATTACCATTTGGGAATGCTTTTGATTTACCCAAATATATATTTTTAATTAACTGATCATCGATAACATCATTGTTAGCTGAATTAACAATCACAATAACCTCAGCTGCGCAAAAATTACTAAAACAAATTGCGGCGATAACTAATATTTTCTTTAAATTTTTCATATTCAATCTCCTAAAATACTAAGTCAATGCCAAAAGTTAATGATTCACTGTCACCTGCAACGGCAAAATCAAATGAATTATCTTTTACCTTATCAAATTGTACTTTAAATGCGGCAGAGTCATGAAAATCCCAACGTAGACCTACCGCTGTGGTATTATGCTCTTCTCCTCCAGTACCTTCTGACTCAAATTCTGAATAGGCAATGAAAGGCGTTAATGTCTTATAGCGATAACCTAAAGTCAGCATTTTAGTATCGAAGGTTCCGTCTAATTCTAATCGACTCGCTTCACTTAAAATAAACCAATTTCCAAAATCTGCATTCACAGCTAAACCATAAAACTTACCGTCACGCTGATCTTCACCATTCCAAAGCGTTCTTTCATCATTAATATATCGTTCATTGGTATATTGCATATGAGTCAAACGAACTTCAAGCCAATCATTACTCAGGTTAATAACACCGCCAATAATATCTTTCCATATTTCTCTGGTCTTTGCCCTAAAGAAGAAGTCACCTAATAATTTATTTTCTGTATCATCTTCATTACCTGAATATATATTGGTCCTAACCGACCAGTTTCCAACATCGGTTGTATATTGTGCATTGATACCATTATAATTAAATATTTGCCATGTATAATTATCTGCCGGTGCCCGCATCCAAACATAGGCATAACCAACATCGTAAAAATCAGAATAATAAAAAAGTGGTAAGCGTTTTTTACCTGCTTGAATTGTCCAGTTTTCATTAATATCATAAGAAACATAGGCCCATTCAAAGACTGGATCATAGTCATTTGCGCCACGACCAACCACCTGGGTGATAGCGCTTAAACCATTACCTAGATCGGCGCTAACCTGAATACCGAATAAACTTTCCGGTTTAAAACTCCATTCTTCCTCATACGCTGAAACAATAGGATAATCAGCAAGAAATGTCGGTGGCACGCCAAATTGCGGAGCTCCGTCACCATTTAGTACTTTACCAGCATTAATACTAGCAAAACCAGACAAGTTAACTTCTGCTTGCATTGGTATAGATACCAAACACAACAAAGTTACCAATGCTTTAACAAATATAGAAAATTTCATAACAAGTACTCTCTTCATTTTAAGATAAAATTTATTTTTAATAGCAGCTAATTACCCAATGGAATAATGCTCTAACCACTGAGTGTGAGGTGATTCAATTTGATAAGATCTCTTTAGCTGCCCTATTATAGCACTATAGTGCTAAGGCTCTACAAGTAACAACTCTATACAAAAGGGTAATTGAATAAATTAGTATTATGTTTTAAAGAGTTAAGTCTATAGTTACAATAAAATCAAGGTGGTTGATTATTTAAAATATAGAGAATGGGTGTGTATTTTATATAATGTACAGTAGTAGTAAAAAAACCAATAAAATCAGATATATAAAACTTTTTAGTAACATCTAAGCGAGCACAGACTTAACAGTAAAATCTGCTTTCTCTCATATATCTATCGATAGAAAGCAGATTCACTAGAAAGCACCTAATATTTACTTTCTAAAATCAATACCTGACTGTGCAGAAAAATACGCAAATAAAGTATAAACGGCGGTATTTTGTTTTATATCGTCCTTGTTAACTTTGTCTAAAGTGTCATTCTCGGTATGGTGATAATCAAAATACGCCAGCGCGTCAGGCGAAAAATCCATACTCGGCATACCTGCATTACTCAATAGACTCATATCTGATTGCGCTTTTGCATTGTTATCCAACGATAATTCGACATCAAGCGGCTGTAAATAGTGGCTAAGTTCTTTTATTGCAGGAAGAGCAGCAGAACCAACACCTGAAGTCATTTTATAAATTTTACCTGTACCATAATCCCACTCAGCACCGATAATATGATTTTTCATATTATCTTTATGAAGATTCATATACTCCTTCGCACCTAATAAACCAACCTCTTCTGCCGCAAATAAAATCACGCGGATGGTACGCTTTGGCTTGTTCGGTAGTTGCTTAATATGATGTGCTGCAGCTAACATAATACCTATACCTAGCCCGTCATCCAACGCACCGGTACCAACGTCCCAACTGTCTAGGTGAGCACCAATAGAGATAATTTCATCAGGAAATTCACTGCCGGTAATTTCACCAATAACATTAGCTGATTTAACGATAACTTCAGGGTCTGAATGTGCAATTAACTTTAAAAAGAAGCTTACATCGCCACCTCGATTTAATTGATTGATCAACATATCCGCATCGGGGTTAGAAATACTCGCCGCTGGGATCTTCGTTATCCCCTCTTGGTAACGCATAATGCCCGTATGAGCCGTACGATTATTATCAGTCCCTACTGAACGAATGATCAATGCTGACGCGCCTTTTTGTGCCGCAACCGCAGCACCACCAACACGTGCACCTACCGCTGGCCCATAACCTTTACCGTCAATATGACGCTCCATACGATAAGAGATAAAAGCTATTTTCCCATGTAAACTATTATCAGCAGCTGCTTTTAGGTCATCAAAGCTTTGGAAATGTGCAATGTTTGCAGTAAGTCCTGAATTTTCAGTTGATATACTACCACCAAGCGCAATAGCTGAAATTTGTTGTGGATAAGGTGAAATTATATTGGCTTGCACTTCTCCTCGTTGCCAAAAAGTGCCTTTTACTTCTTCTGTCCAAACTTTATCAAACCCTAGTTCATGCATTTTAGCGACTGCCCACTTTATCGCTTTTTTATCACCTTCAGAGCCCATCAAGCGATGACCAACTTCTGTTGTTAATGATTCAACCAGCTGGTAGGAAAGCTCAGAATTCATCGCCGTGCTTTTTAATGACAACATTTGCTTCTTTTCATCATTATTTAATATATCAGCAGATACATTAAATACGAATATGGCAGTCATTACGGTTAAGTATTTAATCGTTTTAAAAATTAGTTTTCCAGTCATGTAGATCCCTCAAGATTATATTGATGCTAAATTAAAAAATAGCGTCAGATGGTATGTTTATCGATAATTATCATCCTACTATACCCATCACGGTAGCGTATCAGAATGTATATCGCTAAATATAAAAATGTCAGAGCCTACCGTTTGTAAACTCTGACATAGAGAGTTAAATAGTATTTAAATCTCATTCTTTAGCGATTATGCTGCATTAATTATCGAAGGTACTTCAGCATCATTTTTCAATTGAGCCTCAGCCATTTTTTTCTCTTTTTTATTATCCCGCAACGCTAACATACAAGGTGTTAAGATTAAGGTTAATATCGTTGCGAAGGTTAATCCACCAGCAATAGCGGTGGCCAGTTGTGTCCACCATTGTGTTGATGGCGCGCCAAATACAGCAGTGCGTTCAAAAAAATCTAGATTTAACTGCAACACCATAGGTAACAAGCCAAGAATAGTGGTAATTGTTGTTAACATTACCGGTCGTAGCCGTTGAGCGCCGGTTCTTAGAATGGCATCAATAACCGCATAGCCTTCTTTACGTAAGACATTATAGGTATCAATCAAAACAATATTATTATTAACAACTATACCTGCTAGAGAGATAACACCAATCCCTCCCATTACAATACCAAAGGGTTTTTGTAACAAAAACAAGGCGAGGAAAACACCAACCGTAGAGAAAATAACAGCACTTAAAATTAATAACGCCTGATAGAAGCTATTAAATTGTGTTACCAAAATAATAGCCATAACAAACAAAGCAATACCAAAGGCTTTCACTAAAAAGTCTTCTGACTCTTGTTGATCTTCACTTTGACCTTTAACGTTAATTTCAACACTTGGATGTATGCCAAGTTCAGGAAACTGCTCTTTTAACTTAGGTAATACTTTTAAGAGTTGTGCTCCAGGAATTAAATTCGCCTCAATAGTTACTACACGCTTACTATCAATACGATGGATTGTATCAACTTTAGGTGCCGCTTTACGTTCAACAAAACTGCTCACGGGAACTAAGCCATTTACCGTTTTAACTCGCAACGTGTCCAAGCGACCAATATTACGTTTATCTTCTGGGAAACGTACTCGAATATCTAATTCATCATCAACGTCATCAGGTCGATATTCACCTAGTTTTAAACCATTAGTGACCATTTGTACTGTGGTGCCAACTAAAGCCGCATCAGCACCATAGGTTGCCGCTAGGCTTCTATCAATTTTTAATTGCCATTCTATTCCAGGCTTAGAACCTGAGTCTTCAATGTCAGTAAACTGTCCATCCGCAACCAAAGCATTACGAATAATGTGTACTGACTCTTGTAATTTTTCAGGAAAGCGTGAACTCAACTCAAGGCGAAGATCTTTGCCGTTTTGAGGGCCATCTTCATTTTTTCTTACTTCAATTTCTACACCGGCCAAATCGTCTGTACGGGTATGAATTTCCGCAATAATCTCATCAGCTGGACGTCTGAATTTCCAGTTAATAAAGTTCACTTGAAAAGTACCAATTTGATCGTTACCGCCAGTTCGCGTATATAGCGTTTCAATTTCATCTAAATCTAGAATACTAGCTTCAATATCGAACATGATGGCATCTTTTTCTTTTATCGATAAATCGCCATGCGAGCGCACTACCATAGTAGCGCTATTAGGTTCCATTTCAGGAAAGAAAATCACGCCAAGTCCTGACGCACCATATAACCACACCACAAAAATCGACATCAAGATCGTACCTGATAAGATTTTCCAAGGATGATTAATCGCTTTAGTTAATAGACGAATATATTTACCGGTAAAACCACTAAGCTCCGCTAAATTACCATTTTCAGAAATTTCAGCCTGTTTTTTGTCATGTTTAGTTAATGGGCGTATTTTACCAAAAATAGTCCCAAGTGTCGGTACAAATATCAAAGCCATTGCTAAAGATGCAGTTAACACCGCAATCAAGGTGATCGGTAGATACTTCATAAATTCGCCCATCATACCTGGCCAAAACATTAATGGTGCAAATGCCGCTAATGTGGTTGCCGTTGATGCGATAATAGGCCATGCCATTCTGCGCGCCGCCAAGCCATAAGCCACTTTTCTTGATTGGCCTTCATTCATTTGTCTATCGGCAAATTCAGTGACCACAATGGCGCCATCAACCAGCATACCAACAGCCATGATCAAACCAAAAAGTACCACAATGTTAACGGTGTAACCGGCAATGGCTAACACCAAAATCCCGGTTAAAAATGCACCTGGAATAGCCAAACCAACCAACATGGCTGTACGAGAACCTAATGCAGCGATAATCACGATAACCACTAATAATACCGCTGAAAAAACACTATTTTGTAAATCAGTTAACATGTCTTGAATTTCTACTGATTGATCGCCAATATAATCAACGACAACTTGATTGGGCCACTTTTCCCTTTCTGTCTCGATCAGTGCTTTGACTTTATCAACCGTTATAATAACGTTTTCACCAGAACGTTTTTTTATTTCTAGCGATACCGAGCGCTCACCATTTAAACGTGCAAAGGAGGTCGGGTCTTTATACGAACGTCTTACTGTTGAAACATCTTCAAAGGTAATAACTTTATCGCCATCGGCTTTAATAGGAAGTTCTAATAAATCTTGTACCGTTTCAAAAACTGAAGGGACTTTAATGGCAAAACGCCCTTTACCAGTATCCATGGTACCTGCTGGTACTAAACGGTTATTACGTTCAACAAGGTTATATATATCCCCTTGATCAAGGCCATAACTTTCCATTAATAATGGATCAACAATGATTTCAACCATGTCTTCACGGTCGCCACCAATATCCACTTCAAGTACTTCCTGCATACCTTCAATTTTATCTTGCAGATCACGGGCTAACGTTAATAAGCCACGTTCTGTGACTGCTCCAGATAAAATCACCGTGATGGCAGGGACTTGATTCGCCATGGTCACTTCATGAACTTCAGGTTCTTCAGACTCCGAAGGCAACTTAGCCTTAGCTAACGTCACTTTATCGCGAACATCTGCCAAAGCTTCTTTGGGATCTAACCCCGCGATAAATTCTATAGTTATCGAGGCGTGCCCTTCACTGGCATTCGCGCTCATTTCTTTAATACCAGCAATAGATTTTAGTTCTTTTTCCATGGGACGAACTAACATCCGCTCAGCATCTTCTGGAGAAATACCATCATGTACCATAGAAACATATATCATTGGCATCGTGATATCAGGGTTTGCCTCTTTGGCAATGTTTATATAAGTAATACCACCAGAAATTAATAACAACAAAAAAATCATTAATACTGAACGTGTACGACCAAGCGCCGCTTCAATCATAGATAACATTTTAGTTTCCTTACTTAGCCGTTAAGCTCATCACAGGATTAACTTCATCACCCGCTCGAACAAAGCCCTGACCTAGCGTAATAATATCAGCCTGTTGACCTAAGCCTGTTAACCAAATACCGTCACTTTCACTTTTAACAATATCAATAGCCGTGAATTTAACGATGTTATTTTCAACGGTTTTAACACCAATATTGCCTAATTCATCTAAAGCAAGTAACGCGGGAGAAATTTTAATGGCGGGTACTAGTTGCAGAGGAATATTGACTTCACCACTAAGTCCTGCCAAATATTGGTATTTGGTATTTTCAATCGCTATTTCAATTTTAAACGTATTAGTCGCATCATCAGCAACACTGGCAATATAACGAACGATGCCATCAATGCTGTTATGATTAAGTAAACGAATATTAGCTGCTTGATTGCCCGATAACTGGCTCACTTGATTTTCAGTCACAAAGGCACGGACAATAAGCGGGTCTAAATCAGCTATCATGGCAATATTGTCACCACTTTGCACATAGTCGCCTTCTTCAACATAACGTGTATTTAAAACGCCATCAAAGGGCGCCACAATAATCGTATGTTCTATATTGAGTTCTAAACGTTTGATCTCAGATTTCACCTCTTCGAGGTTTGCCTTAGCACTGGCAACTTGAACCTTACCTTGATAACCATCAGCGTTGAGTGTTTTTGCGCCAGCATATTCAATTTCTCTTTGATCGAGTAATGCCTTACTGCGCTTTAATTGAGCTTCAAAGTCATTAATGGCTATTTTGGCTATTACTTCTCCTTTTTTGACTACAGAACCTCTTTTAGCTAAAACTTTCGTTATTTTCCCATTAATCTCAGCTTTTAATGTTGTGATACGATCAGGCTCTGTACGTCCATACAATTCCACACTATCACTAATTGTGTCGGCATAGCGGGTCTCAACTTTGACTTTAGGAACTAAGGCATTACCTTTAACTTTTTTCGCTGGCGCTTCTGGTTGTTGTGTCACACCGGAAGCCATCCATAGCACCAATATCACCGTAATTAAAATAGCGAGAATGTAAGGTCGCTCAGCTAATAACTGGCGTCCTTGTGTAAACTTACTCATAGAATGTCCTTTTTATGGCTATTAATACATTTTTAAAATTGAGCACGCTGGCTTAATCATAAGAGGGTTTTTCATCAAATTGATAAAAATAATGGGTTATGTTACTGGCTGAATAAGGTGTTGTCTAAGCGTTTTTTGCAACATTTTGTGAAATTTGTATGAAAATGTAAGATTTAAATGACGCAGGGAAGTTTAAAGTGAGTGTTATGAAGACATGGGTAAAAATAGTGATTAGATAAATATGTATTAAGTAGCACTTGGTTCATTTAACTACTAGCAAGAGAAGGTGTTGCTAGTAGTTTCGATAACTACCGATACAATCAAGTTACTGTTAAATTGAAAACGATGAACCACAGCCACAGGTTGTTGTTGCGTTAGGGTTATTAACTAAAAAACGACTACCTTCTAAACCTTCAACATAATCAACTTCACCGTCAACGAGATACTGAATGCTCATAGGGTCGACTACCATAGTGACACCTTGTTTTTCAATGGTCATATCACCTTCATTTACTTTCTCATCAAAGGTAAAACCGTATTGAAATCCTGAACAACCACCACCGGTGACATAAACGCGCAGTTTTAAGGCGGGGTTTTCTTCTTCGGTGATCAATGCCAGTACTTTTGTAGCAGCAGCATCGGAAAATTTAATGGGTAAATCAGGGTTAGACATGTTTCTCTACTTGGTACAATAAAAGCTGGTGCAGATTATCTTAAACTTGACTAATTTAGTCAAGTATTAGTGCTAATGAGCGTGACTGAATTTGAATTATTTTTGCCCATGAGTAACTTTCTTCAAGACGATGATACTTTTGCCATTTATTTTTAGGTAAAACTGTCGAGACATTTATCTGTTCCGGTATAAAATTTTCAGGCAAGGTAAACTCACCTTCAATAATTTGAAAGTATTGAAAACTAAAAGATAAATCATTTTTAGTTAATGAAGATATATTCGATAATTTGATTGTACTGGGTTTGTTTTCCAAACTTCCTGTTAAGGATATTTCTATATAGCCTTTAACAAAACGTTTTCTTAGCAACTGCTGAACAAGTGCGACTTGAAATCGATAATGACTCGAACTTGTCGTTGGTGTTATTGAAACATCGTCAATCACTACCCCGTCAACTTGTTTTTCAGGAGCCATAATTTTTTCGTAAAAAGCGAGCTCTTTTTTAACCTGATAATGCTCGGTTTCCATATTTTTTAACAGGTTAAGTGAACGTTGGTTAGCCAAACGCTCTACTTCTAACTCAACTTCTAAAGTATTAAGCCGTTTCACTTGATCAACTTGCTGCTGATATAAAATCTCTAGTCGATTTTTATATTCAGTAATTGCTTGAATTTGATAGCCATGGAAAAAATTCCCCAGTCGATAACCACAAAAAACACACGTTATGATCAAAAGGACTAATAACAACGAAGAACGGAATACACCCAGTCGATGTACTACAACATTTAGATTTATTTTTGCTAACCAATTCATTTGAAAAGTATTATGCTATCCTGAAGAAAATTGCTGTTAAACACGACAGTCAATATTAAGGTTTAAATGATTAACGCTTATTAACAATGTTCTCATTAAATTCATTTAGAAAGCAATTAGCGCTACCAATAACTTCATGGCAATTATGTTTACTTGGCATGATTGGCGGCTTTGCATCTGCATTATTAATTATATTATTTACACTGAGTATCGAAGCTATTCAGCAACTTTACCTCGTAAAAAAAGATAACTATAACAGCTTAGATCAAGTAAGTCGTTTTGATTTACCTATTATAGGTGCTTTAATTATTTTACTTTTCGCATGGCTAACGGGATATAAATATTTACGCACTGGTATTCCACTGGTTCTGCATCGTTTGAAAGTTGCTAATGGGGTTATGCCATTAAAAAATACCCTCAATCAATTTTGGGGCAGTGCCATCGCTTTAGCTACTGGTTTTTCTGTAGGCCGAGAGGGACCTGCGGTGCATTTAGGAGCAGCAAGCAGCACCTATATTGGTAACATTTTAAAACTTCCTCATAATAGTATGCGTACCCTCTGTGGTTGTGGAGTAGCCGCAGCAATAGCCGCAAGCTTTAACACCCCCATTGCCGCTGTGATATTTGTGATGGAAGTTATATTGCGTGAATATAAAATTCATATGTTTATTCCGATCATGTTATCAGCGATGATAGGTTCTATCATGACTCGTAGTGTTTTTGGCCCTGTCCATGAATTTGAGCACTTTAGTCAAATTACCATGAATTACCAACATTACCCTTGGCTTATTGTTGCAGGATTATTTTTAGGTTTTATCGCATTTTTATTTAATCGTTATTTGGTGTTAATCACCAAGTTTTCAGAAAAATATCACATTATTTCTAGATTAATGCTCGCAGCATTCATTACCGGTGGATTAGGCTACTTTATTCCTTTTGCTATGGGCACAGGTTTAAGTGCCATTGACTTCTCGATTAACCATCCCTATGAATTCCAGTTATTATTTGCTTTGCTGATCGCAAAACTTGTCATGACAGTGTTTGCATTAGGTTTAGGTATACCTGGCGGTATTATTGGTCCTATTCTAGGCATAGGTTCTATTGCAGGCGCTGGTATTGCAGCTATTGTTATTTTATTTGTACCTGACGCTAACTTAAGCAGCGATTTTATTTTAATGGGTATGGCAGGATTTATGGCAGCAACCCTTAATGCCCCGCTTGCGGCACTATTAGCCATAGTAGAACTATCAAATCAAATTGAAATTGTGGTACCCGCGATGATAGTCATCGCAGTTGCTTGTGTAACATCAGGTCAATTCTTTAAAAGCAAATCTATTTTTGTAATGCAAGCCAATATTCTTGGACTAACTTATCGACAAACACCTATTGAAAAATCATTACAAAAAGTAGGTGTCATAGGTTTTTTAAATGAAAATATAACATTAATAGAAAATGACCTTACCGCTAACGAGCAATATATAAAGTCGGCGTTTATAGCAGCAAAGCCAGATCACCCGATCATTATCAAAAATACGGACGGTAATAGTCATTATCAATTAATTACCGGACCTGTGATACTTAACAATGAGCAATCATTAGAGAGTCTGCAGCTAATCAAGCACCAATTATTTCCATTATCTAGCCAGGCGACGTTATCAGAAGCCTATAATGCATTAGTAGCGCATAGGGTAGGTGGTGTTTACATTTATGATATTGATCCAAAAGATATTTTAGGGATCATTACTTTTGAGCAAATTCGTGCGTACTTAGTAGAAGGAAAATTTAGTTAATGGCAACACTATTATGGTTGAAAGCCTTTCATGTTTTTTTTATGGTGGCATGGTTTGCCGGCATTTTTTATTTACCACGACTATTTGTTAACCACGCAGAAACAACGTCTTTAGAAATAGCCACGCATTTAAAAGGCATGGAAAGGCGGTTATTACTCTTTGTAACTCCCTTTGCACTTTTCACCATCATATTAGGGTTTTTAATCATCTACCAATACGGCTATTCGTGGTTTGTCGCAGCAAAATGGTTACACCTGAAAATAATATTAGTTCTATTTTTATTGGCCTACCATGGATATTGCTTCAAATTAGTTAAAGACTTTCAACAAGATAAAAATACGCACAGTGGTAAGTTTTACCGTTTATTCAACGAAATTACCGTCTTTATTTTACTTGGCATCGTTATTTTGGTTTATGTAAAGCCTTTTTAACAAAGTACAAAAGCGTTAAAACGCAGTAAACCAAAGACGTTTATCGTTAAGTAATTTTTTTGTATTTTCAGAAGTTAATGGCGTTGGTAGTTCAAATATTTTTCGTTGATGTAAATTTACTTTCGTAAAAACACCAGAAATCATTTCATGGCTATTGAAAAACCGATCAAATTCCCCTGAATTTATCAGCTGGTTGAAACCTTTATTAAGTCGATGTGCTAAACGTTTATTTGTTTTATTCACAAAAAAGTACATCGGTGCAAAATATTTAAGCGCTATATTTCGCTCGACAATGAACTGATTATTATTTTCTATTTCAAGCCAAGGCTCATACAAAGCACGAGGGAAGTAATCAAAGCGCTTCTTTTGCAACATATTCAATAAATTAATACCATAACCTAAGACCAAATTAAATTCATTGGCTTTTAATATGTCACTATCTGGTCAGTTATAGCCTTGCCCAACAGGCAAAGATTTTAATTTTTCTAGTGTTATATTTTTTCTAAATAATGACTGGTTTTCAGCACGAATTATAAAAATCCGATAGCCCACCAGACCTTTCAGTAGAGGTATGTAAATAGCCTGTAAACGTTGCTCTAAATCTTTTGTGCTCATCCGCCACGTGAGATCTATATATTCATTGCGTTCTAACATTATTGATGTTCTTTCTTGCGGCATATCAATAGCAACAGGCTGTAGACGATACTCACCAAATTCAAACTTAGTTGCTTCCAAAACCAACGTAAGTAAGTCAACAAAGTATTTATCTTTAAAGTCTGAATGCTCTTTTGAATGAACATAACGAACAACATCTTGAGCTAGACATGCTTGCGATACTGACACTAATAAGATAAAAAATAAAAACCTCATCACACTGTTATTCCTTGAATAAAGTATAAACCCTCCGTTATTTGCTGCTAACGACTATAGCAAAAAATTTAATTTTCTCTAAATATATAATTTTTCACTTTATCCTGTTCTCACAGACAAATTTGTAGATTTTGATCAACGAAAATTCATTATCATTGATAAAATATTCTCAATATTTCTGATTTATGCTATATTCCTGCCCAAAATACCACTTGCTAAATTAGGTAACTATCTATGATGAAATTTGAAGGAAGCCATATTCTTTCGGTATCACAGTTTGACCGTGACGCCATTTCTCGTATTTTACAGGTATCCTCTCAAATGGCTCCTTATGCGATGCGTGAAAAACGCTGTACCGTATTAGAGGGCGCAATATTAAACAATCTATTTTTTGAACCTAGTACTCGCACCCGCATAAGTTTTGGCACTGCCTTCAATTTATTAGGAGGGTTTGTTCGAGAGACGGTTGGTGAAGAAAATTCATCGTTAAGTAAGGGGGAATCTTTATTTGACACCGCACGCGTGATCAGCGGTTATTCCGATGTCATTACGATGCGTCACCCTAAAATGCATTCTGTTGCGGAGTTTGCTAAAGGGAGTAGTGTTCCTGTGATAAATGGTGGTGATGGTGCCAATGAACATCCCACACAAGCATTGCTCGATTTATTCACCATTCAGTCAGAGATGATGCATTTTAACAAAGGCTTAGACAACTTAAATATTACTTTGATGGGTGACCTAAAACATGGTCGCACTGTGCATTCGTTATCAAAGTTATTAAGTTTATTTAACAAGATTAAAATAACGATGATTGCACCTCATGCTCTACAAATGCCAGACAGTGTTATATCAACACTTGTTAATGCTGGTCATGAAGTGGTTGTCACCGATAGTATTGAAGGTAACCTCGCTTGCGACGTTGTGTATCAAACGCGTATTCAACAAGAGCGCTTTGCCAGTAAAGATGAAGCTGAGCTTTACCGAGGACATTTCAGTTTAAACAAAGAGATTTATCAGCAGTATTGTCAAAACAACACGGTGATCATGCACCCTCTACCGCGTGATTCTCGCCCTGAAGCTAACGAGTTAGATACTGATTTAAATGATTTAGATAACTTGGCTATATTTAGACAAGCGCAAAATGGTGTATTGGTAAGAATGGCATTATTCGCCCTTACTTTAGGTGTTGAAAATAACCTAAGCCAATATGAAAAACCAGTAACTTGGAAAACCAACAAAAATTAGAGCAATAATAAATGACAAATATGCAAACATCTGAACAATTATTTGAAAATGCCCAACAAGTGATCCCCGGTGGCGTTAATTCCCCAGTAAGGGCATTTAACGGCGTTGGTGGCACACCTTGCTTTATTAAACGCGCTGATGGTGCCTATATTTATGATACCAATGATAAAGCTTATATTGACTATGTTGGCTCTTGGGGACCGATGATTTTAGGTCATAACCATCCTGCGATTCTTGCAGCAGTTATTGCTACCGCAAAAAATGGCTTAAGCTTTGGTGCACCAACAGAACTTGAAATAACCATGGCAGAAAAAGTACGTGAACTTGTTCCTTCTATGGAAAGATTACGTATGGTCAGCTCAGGTACTGAAGCAACGATGAGTGCGATTCGTTTAGCGCGTGGCTATACAAATCGCGATAAAATACTCAAGTTTGAAGGATGTTATCACGGTCATGCCGATTCATTATTAGTTAAAGCTGGCTCTGGCGCTTTGACTATGGGTGTACCTAGTTCTCCGGGTATTCCAGCTGATTTTGCGAAACATACCTTAACAGTTAGTTACAATAATATTGAACAAGTTAAGCAGATATTTGCCGAATATAAAGATCAAATAGCCTGTATTATTGTTGAACCTGTTGCCGGTAACATGAATTGTATCCCCCCTGTTGAAGGTTTTCTTGAAGGTTTACGTGAGGTTTGTGACGAGCATCACAGTGTATTAATTTTTGATGAAGTAATGACAGGTTTTAGAGTTGCCTTAGGTGGTGCGCAAGCTTATTACAACATTGTTCCTGATCTTACCACTTTAGGTAAAGTTATTGGCGGCGGTATGCCCGTTGGCGCATTTGGCGGTAAAAAAGAAATAATGGACTTTATTGCTCCGGTGGGCCCCGTGTATCAAGCGGGTACATTGTCGGGCAATCCTATTGCTATGGCGGCAGGATTAGCCGCTTTAAATGAATTATCTCATAGTGAAAGCGGCCAAGATGATAAACATCAAAAACTTAGCAAAGCAACCGAAAAGCTTGCTATGGGTCTACAAGCCGCAGCACAAAGAAATGGTGTTTCGCTGAGTATTAATTATGTTGGCGCAATGTTTGGCTTCTTTTTTACTGAAGAAGAACACGTTACTACCTATGAACAAGCAACAGCTTGTGACGCAGAAAAGTTTAAGCGTTTCTTCCACCTGATGCTCGAAGAAGGTATTTATTTAGCACCATCAGCATATGAAACAGGTTTTTTATCAACCGCACATACAGATAAAGAAATTGAATTAACTTTAGAAGCAGCAGACCGCTGCTTTGCTAAGTTATAGCTAATTGGTGATTTTGATATCACCTACATGGATAGCCATGTAGGTGATAAATAATGTAGCTCGATACCAGTGAAACGAGGATCGAAAAACCATGATACTTTGTCGAGATAATCGTAAAATCGCCGTCATGAAGACTGGCGCTAAGCTTTTTCCTGAAACTAAAAAACCGACAGCTTATGCTCATCTACTCTTTCAAAAAAATTAATTTCGTATAATGTTTAATGACACCTATATTAATTAATTTTTAACATACTCATCTCTTTTTTTAAGAAATCATAAGCTTGTTGCCAGCCTAGCTCTAAACCTGAAAACGTTTTAGTATTCCATTGATCCATCACGCGTACATTTTGTAAATCATCAATAATATCTTGGCTTTCATTATTGTAATAAACAAAGGCTATTGCCTTGAGGCCTGCATATGAAGCGACAGATAATTTAGCTTCATAGCTATAAGAGTATGTATTGATCCGATTAACAAGTAACGCAAAATCGCCTTTAACGTGTTGTGCAACAAATTCGTGGCCTTCGTCGATCATCTCTAAAGTAAATTCAACACCTTCATCGGCAATAACTTCAACAATATCTTCCGAAAGCCTATTAAAACAACCAAAACTGGTACGATATTTCATTCAACCTCCTTTAACTAATTACGTGCGGGCTTCCTATCATAGCTGAGGTGCTAATACATGGTGTAAAACCACATAAAAAATACTTACGGACTTTTAAGCTTACGATTAATTTTATTCCATATTAAAGCAAAAAATAACATTTAATAGAAGAGGCATAAACTTAATTTAGCATAGATGTGAAAAAAAACATGTCGATAATGTGAGCTTTTTTTGTGATTTTATTAGCTTTTTCCAAATAATTTTTCCAACCATGACGATTTTTCCTCAACTGGCTGTGCACACTTTTTTATAAACCTCAAATTTATTGTGATCGCTGGCAGCTTTATATTATCAGCACAATCACCAGAAACAGCATTACCCGTTTTTGGCTCAAACGCTACCATGGCAACGCTTTCGGGGATAAGTAAATTTAAATTTTCAACCCCTTGTTTACTCATAAACTGGGAAAATAATACTAAAGCACCACTGCTACCGGTATGTGTCGTTGGTTGGTTATCATCTCGTCCTAACCAAGTTGTGACTAAATGTTTATTATCAAAACCCACAAACCAACTATCACGTTGTTCGTTCGTCGTTCCGGTCTTTCCTGCAAGTAAAGCTCCCTTTAAACGCCACGATAAGGACTTAGCAGTGCCTCTTTGGGTCACTTGTGTTAGCGCATAATCAATTAAATATGAAGCTTGTGAGGAAAATAGCTGAGCGTTACGATTATCAAAAGCCCATAAGGTATCTCCTTGCTCAGATAAAATATGATTAATGGCATGCCCTTGCTGTGCATATCCTTTGTTTGCTATAGGTAAGTAAAATTGATTAACCTCAAGAGGAGACATATCTAATGCACCTAATAATACCGATGGACGCATAATTAAACTGTCTTGGTAACCTAAGACAAAAATAACATCAGCAATATTATCTAACCCTAACGTTAAGCCTAAATTGACGGTTGGCACGTTAAATGATTTAACCAAGCCATCAATAAAGCTCACCTGCCCTCGATATTTACCATCATAATTTTTGGGTTGCCATTTATCTCCCCCCTCCGTTGTCACGGTTAACTTTTTATCCTCTAAAACCGTCGCCAGATTAAACTGCTCGTGACGCTCCAGCGCAGCTAGATAAATTGCGGGTTTAATTAATGACCCTATCGGTCGCTTGGCATTTATCGCGCGATTAAACCCTGCGTAACCACTTTCTTTATCGCCCACTAATGCTTTAATTTCACCTGAAATAATATCGGTAACCACCATAGCGACTTGCAATTGGCTTTCACTACTTCCTTTTTCAAGGATAGGCAATTGCTCACTGACCGTTTGCTCTAACAACAATTGACTATAAAGAGAAAAACCGGTGAATACACGGATACCGGATTGTTGATCGTATTCAGATAAATGCTTAGCTAACTCTTGTTTAACCAATTGTAAGTAATCAGGATATTTTTGTTTAAGCAATCGACGTTTATGCCTTATCGATAGAGGTGATTCTATCGCTTGCTGGTATGCTGCTTTAGATAATAAATCATGTTGAAACATCAACTTCAATACAAGGTCACGTCGGGTTAAGGCGTTGTCAGGATGTCGCCAAGGGTCGTAATAACTGGGTCCTTTTACTTGGCCAACTAGGGTTGCTATTTGTTCATTATTTAATTGCTCAAGGGTACGACCAAAATAAAACTCAGCGGCCAAACCAAAACCATAAATACCGTTCGCATAATTTTGTCCCAAATAGACTTCGTTAATATAGGCTTCAAGCAACTGATCTTTGCTATAACGATATTCTAGGATGAGCGCCATAATCGCTTCGTTAACTTTTCGCCACAGTGTTTTATGGCGAGTCAAAAACATATTTTTAACCAACTGTTGCGTTAAGGTACTACCACCTTGCACGGTGCGCCCCGCAATAAAATTATTGTATAAAGCCCGTAAAATGCCTAATGGAGAAATGCCTGAATGAAAATAGAAATCTCTATCTTCAATTAATAATAGGGTATCAAGCAGCTTCTCGGGTACCTTCTCCAACGCTACCAAAACTCGGTCTTCTTTACTATCGGGAACAATACGATCGAGTAATACGGGTTCCAGGCGAATATTTTCAACTTGAGTATTATCATCATAAAGTTGACTCACTTTGCCATTTTCAACATCAATTGTTATTTTTTTCGCAGTCACCATTAATCTGTCAAAACTAAAGATGCGACGAAAAACAATCAACCGGTGTTTTGACAATGCATACTCCCCAGCATGAACAACCGAATGTACTTTTTTATAACCTGAAAAATGCAGTGAAGAAGCGATAGGAATTAAACTCAATTGGTCTCCTAGCTTAATTTCCTCAGCTTTACCGTAAACTTGTACCGGTACTTGCCAGCGCTGTCCTTCAAATTTTTGACGTACTTTCCCATCAAGATAAATTGCATAAATACCTATAGTAATCATCAATACAAAGGTAAGTTTTAAACTGGTATAAAAAAGCCAGTGCAAAATGCGTTTAGCTAAGCTTTTTTCCATATTTTCAACATTTTCGACATTTTTTTCTAGCTTAGTCGGCTTTGGCATAGGTGATTTTTTTCTCTTTGATGGATATAAAGTAAATTATTTTGTATTTTAAAATATCATACAATGCCTATAGAATGGCTACGCATTTTTGAATTTCTACATTATGTATTTCGGGCTTTAAAAGAACGACCTGCTTTTTCAGAAAATGGATCTATAGGCCATCGGTGTTTAGGGTATTTAGCTCTCATATCCTTAGCTACATCCACATAAGAACCGCCCCAAAAGTTTGCTAAATCACTAGTTATTTGCACGGGTCTTTTGGCTGGAGATAACAATTCAAAACGAAGTGCAACACTATTACCGGCAAGCATTGGTGATACTAGTTCGCCTAATACCTCCTGTAAAACTACTGATACTGTGGGGCCTTGATGCTCGTCGTAAATGATAGGAACCGTTTTATTACTGGGCGTTAAATAGTGAGTGGGTGCTTGCATCTCAAGTATTTTCAACTCTTGGTAACTCAACAATGAAGATAACAATGGAAACACTTTAACTTTTTTTAACTCAGATAATTTTTTAATATTAGAAACGTAAGGTAATAACCAATTTTCAGCAGAACCGACTATGTCCTCTTCAGTAAAAACCGGAAAACCCTTAACTTTACCACCAAGCCATACAACTCGGTTCATCCATTCATCACACGCTCGGGTCCAACTTAACATGCTCCTAAAGTCTTTTTTTAAAAGGACTTTAATACTGTCTAGTATATATTCTGCGGGAACATCATTACTTCGTGTTTCGTCAATAATAAGGTTGCCATATTTTTTCAATATCCTTGCATACACTTTACCCGTCGCTTTTGATAACTCGTATTCTCTTTTTTCGATAAGCTCATCAGGAAATTTTTCTAATAATATATTTTTATTAAAACTCATTGCGCTAAATACACGTCCTTCTTTTTGCTGAGCATCACAATCATTAACGACTAAGAATTCATGTGTGATCAGAGGATCATGTTCCGTTAAAAACACTCCTTTACCATTCGCCAGTTGATATTTATTACTATTGGCTGAACGCCTTTTCGCTAACCTTTCCGGAAAAGCTAAAAGGAGCAGGTATGCTGCAATATCAGGTACATTAACAAGCCCTTCTTGGCTGGTTTTATATTTTATTGACGACTGCAAAGTACGAACATCTTTAACTATCGTTTTTAAGGCATTGCGATTTACATAAGAATTATTCAAATTACCCATTTGGTACTCAGCAAGTGCATATAATCTTATTAAAAAATCAGCACTATCACTATTTTGTAATATATCTCGCTCTGATAAAAGTGCAGCAATATTACACGCTAGTTCACATTCTTGGCGTCCATTAGCTGCTAACATCATCTTTGCCAGCCGAGGATGAACAGGAAGAGTATTAGCTTGTTTACCCAGCGTGGTAATTTTTCCTAATTTATCAAGCATACCAATGTTAATTAGCAAATCTTGGGTTGAGTCAAAATGCGCGATCGGTGGCGGTGTTAGCCAATTTATCTCTTTATATTTAGAATGGCCTGCACTTGCGAGCTCTAATAATGCATCTGCTAAATCGGCATTCAATATTTCTTCTGGTTGGTAATCACTCAGCGATAAATGTTCAGACTCACTCCATAACCTCAAACATTTCCCTTGTGACAATCTACCTGCGCGACCTTTACGTTGTTCTGCTGATGCTTTAGAAATTTTAGAGGTCGTAAGTTTTGACATGCCACTAGCGGGGTTAAAGGTAAGTCTCTTCTCTAAGCCCGTATCAATTACACAAGTAATACCTTCAATAGTTAAACTAGTTTCGGCTATATTGGTTGTGAATATTATTTTCCTACTACCTGACGATGCTCCTACGATGGCTTTTTCTTGCTCCTCTAAGGATAACGAACCGTATAAAGGTACAAAGTTAATTTTATTATATGCGCTAAATTGTGCTTGAGCATGGGAAATGCATCTTTTTATATCTGCGATACCTGATAAAAAAACAAGAATATCGCCATCATCGTCAATCACTTCACCAATAGCATTAGAAACAGCAGCAGCTAACTGTCTTTTATCAATTTTCTGATAAAAAACGCTCACTGGGTATGATCGCCCCTCACACAAAACCACAGGGGCATCATTAAGATATCCTGATATTAATTTTGTATCTAATGTTGCTGACATAACTAGAATACGTAAATCTTCACGAATAACTTGTTGAATTTCAGTAGATAACATCAGCGATAAATCAGTATTAATTGAACGTTCATGAAACTCGTCGAATATTATAAGGCCGACACCTGCTAATTCTGGATTCGATTGTAGCCTTCTCGTTAACACACCTTCGGTGAGTATCTCAAGCCTTGTAGATGCTGAGATCTTTTTTTCATTTTTAACCTGATAACCAACAGTTTCACCTACGGTTTCTCCAAGACAACGAGACAAATAATTCGCGATTGATCTAGCTGCCATTCTTCTCGGTTCCAACATAATAATTCGTTGACCTTTCAAGAAGTCAGCTTTTAATAATTCAAGCGGTACAATCGTAGATTTACCTGCACCAGGCTCAGCCTGTAATACCACATTTGGGTTATTTTTTATTTCCTGTAATAAGCGAACTAATACGTGGTGAATGGGGAAATTAATGTTAGGCACTCTACTTTTTAATTTATTACTGGGAGGTCAATGTTATTTACACTATTTTTCGTGAGTATCTAAATAATAAATATGTTTTGATCTTGAAGATATTATATCTTCAAATTCACAGTTTCGGTAGATAACTGTCTTGTAAAATACCGCATTTAGTTATTGATTAATAATATTCTACCAAAAAATTAGAATACATAAAAATGCATATTGGTACCCTTGTGATCCATATAAAATTTATATCTGTAGGGGTATATACCCGTACTCATTGAAGATGCAGGTTTTGATCAGTCTAAAAACCTCATCTACTGCGTTGCATTCAATCCTAATAGCCCGCTTACTCAATCATGCATCTTGTAGCTAAAACTTTTAGCCATGCTCAAAATCACGCATCTTCAATGGCCACGGGTATAGCCAAAAATTGACCTCACAATTTTAGAGCTTAATTTTTATAAACAAAGTGTTACTAGTCTTTTAAATGTTTATGCTCGCTAGGTATTCATGGTTCAGTCCCCTTAAAGTAAAATTATAAAATAGCTTTAGAGTATTTGACCATAAACAGAAAGTAATAAATATTAAACCTCCTTATCTATTTTCTAATTACATGCCCCCTTATTAGCTGATATTATTTGATATTAGTACTAATGAAATACTGATATTCAACGAGCATACGTAATAGATAACTCAAGCAGAATGAATTTAAAAAAATGTAATACAAATTAGCGAATAAACAACAACTAACAAAGGAAAATCAAATGTTTAGTCATATCATGATCGGAGCGAACGATGTTAAAGCATCTAAAGTATTTTACGATGCCATTTTAGGAGAATTAGGCCATAAACCTGGCGTTCTCGACGAAAAAGGTCGCTGTTTTTATTTTACGGATAATGGCATTTTTGCACTTACGCCACCTATTAATGGTGAACCTGCTAGCCATGGTAATGGCACAACAATAGGTTTTTCTGCAGTCTCTCCAGCGCAAGCTGACGCCTGGCATGCCGCAGGGATTACCAACGGTGGTGAAAACTGTGAAAACGCTCCGGGTGTGCGTGCTATGGGTGCAGGGCAACTTTATCTTGCCTATTTACGTGATCCGTCGGGTAATAAGATTTGCGCGCTATATAGAATTAGTTAGTAATAAGTGCCTTTTTACATAAAAAAGGCGTGACCCCTGAAAGAGATCACGCCTTATTTTTAATAAGAACAGCGCTTAATAACTTGCCGTACATTAGCTGTGTAACAGAACCTATTGGTAATATCACACTAAAACAACGAGATTAAGCTTCAACCAACATTCTACCGCGCATTTCCATATGTAAAGCATGGCAGAACCAATTACAGTAATACCATTGAACACCCGGCTTGTTAGCAGTAAAAGTAATAGAAGCAGTCGCTTGTGGACCAATTTCCATTTGTACACCATGGTTAGTCATACAAAAACCATGGGTTACATCTTCAACTTGGTCAAGGTTCGTCACGATAACCGTCACTTCGTCACCTAATTTCACTTTAAATTCATTCATACCGTAAGTTGGCGCAATCGACGTCATGTAAACACGCACTTTTTTACCATTACGAATAACTTTATTGTCTGCGTAAACATCAACACCGTCACGTTTTGCTTGGGCAATAGTTTCAGCAAAGATAGGGTCGGTACGTGGCCATAGTTTTAATGGTTTTAATTTACTACGGTGAACCATTATACAATCATGGGGTTCGGCAAACGTTGGTCCATCATGAACCAATTTCATTTCGTCACCAGAAATATCAATTAATTGATCATTTTCAGGACGTAATGGACCAACAGGTAAAAATCTATCTTTAGAGAATTTACATAAAGAGACTAGCCATTTACCATCGGCATCACGTGTCTCGCCTTGGGTCGTATGGTTATGTCCTGGTTGGTAATGAACGTCTAATTTTTGACGAATATAGTTCACTTTTTTGCCGTTGTGCGCATCAATTGCGTCTTGAACATTCCACTTGGCAATTTGGCTATCAAGGAATAATGTTGTGTACGCATTACCTTTATTATCAAACGCGGTATGAAGTGGACCTAAACCTAATTCTGGTTCAGCAACAATGGTGTCACGTGGTTTAATTTTATCAGCAAATAAGGCATCTAATTTTTTAATTGAGATGATTGAAACGGTTGGCGATAATTTACCGTTCGCAATAAAGTACTCACCATTAGGTGAAGTATTCAAACCATGAGGTGATTTAGGTACAGGAATATAACGTGTTAAATCTGAACCTTTACGACCATCTAAAACAGGTACATCATTACCATTATAGGTTTTGAATTTACCTGCTTTTAATGCCGCTTCACAAGCCGCTAAACTAAAGACAACAACATGGTCACGCTCAGCAGTGATCATTTCACCTAAGTTCATACCCATTTCTGAGTTATAACATGTAGATGCAAAATATTTACCGTCGAAATCTGCATCCGTATTATCGAGGTTACCGTCAACCATTACTTGGAAAGCCATTTCCATAGTTTCTGCGTTAATCACATTATATAACGAACGGTAAGTACTAACATCTTCCATGCCAGCTTTACCATCGTTATTCATCGGAATTTCAAACTCACTATTACACACAACATATTTAGTGTATGGCGCTTTTTGTACTCGTAAACCGTGAATAGCTTGTACGTTTGGTACCGTAAGCATTTTGTCACATTTCATTACGTCGCAGCGAATACGGGCAACACGAGAGTTAGCTTTATCATTAATGAATACGTATTTACCGTTGTAACGACCGTCTGTCATACTCATGTGAGGATGATGAGAATCACCGGCAAGTAAATCTACACTATCACCTTTAATGCGCTTACTTTCGTCCGTTAAACCCCAACCGGTTGCTGAATCGATGTTAAATACCGGAATACGCATAAGTTCGCGCATTGACGGAATACCCATAATACGTACTTCGCCAGAATGACCACCTGACCAAAAGCCGTAATATTCATCAAGATCGCCTGGATGAACAAAGGCTTCGTTTTTTGCGTATTCTGCTGCATTGGCTCTTGCCGTACTCGCAAACATCGCAGCAGTCATCGGAGCAGCAACTACGCCGGCACCTAATAACGCTGTTTTACCGAAAAATTTACGTCTACCTTCGCTCTCTAACGCTACGTTATTAGAGCTTTTATCGTCGTTACTCATTACGTTTCTCCACTATAGTTAATTATTTTTTATGTTTACATCCAAAATATCACCTGCGTGTTTTTCTACAAGCTAAGCAACATTTATGGCTTTTATTTCTGTTTCTTTATATTTTGCTTTTTTCCGCGCTAATTTTTTCAATGGCGGACATTTCTCTTCATTAAAATAAGTGACTTGGCAATCTAGGCAATAATGGCATTCACGCATATTGATAACACCGTCGGGATCAATAGCTTGAATTTCACATTCTTTAGCACACGTTTTACATGGTTGACCGCACTCAGGGCGACGACGTAACCAGCTAAATAAACGAACACTGTTACTGGTAGATAATGCCGCACCTAACGGGCATAAATAACGACAGAAGAACTTACGATTAAAAATATTAATAATAAGCAGCACTGAGGCATACAAAACAAACGGCCATTCTCGGTCAAATTTTAATAAGAACGTTGTTTTAAAGGGTTCAACCTCAGCAAACTGTTCAGCAAGGGCTAGCGACTCCATCGATAAACCAAAGAGTGCTAATAAAATGAGATATTTAATCGCCCATAAACGCTCATGCACAGCCCAAGGCAGTTCAAATTGCGGTATTTTTATGTAACGGGCAAAGATATTCATCAACTCTTGTAGTGCGCCAAAAGGACATAACCAGCCACAATACACCGCCCGTCCCCACAACATCATGGTAACGGCAGCAGCTCCCCATAAAATAAATATCACTGGGTCGAGTAAAAATAAGTCCCACGAAAAGTCAGACATAAAGGCTTGTAAGAAGGTAAAGACATTCACTATGGATAGTTGTCCGCTCCATGACCAACCAATAAATACGACGGTGATAATTAAAAACAAATGACGAAAGTTGTGCATAAAGGTTGGATGACGAACCAAAATATCTTGAAAGAACAGACTCATCACTACAATCACGAGTAAAATAATTAAGATAATGACTTCAATTTCTTTCTCTTGCCATACTTCCTGAATCAAGGTGAGCTCGGGTTCTGGATAGATCAGCGGTGGGCGATCAACATATTTATCTAAGGTATGGTAATCACCTTTAAATGAGGTGAATAAGCTATCAACAGCGCCTAGTTGACGGCGTACAAGTAACTCTAATTGCCAGTCAACACCCGGATTAAACTGATGCTGTGCTCGAACAATAAACAGTGACATTTCATTGAAACGAGGCGCACCATCAATAAATATATCTGTTACACGATTATGATCTAAGTCGCGAAAGGCAAATGCCTCAGCGTTCTGTAATATTTGAATTCGATCAAAAATCCCCCCACGTACATAACCAGAACCTTTGTAAGAATAACCATTGCCTAACAGTACAATGGCATGTTCGCCCTCTTTCAAGCTTTTCATTAACCATTGATATTCACTGTCACCTAACAAGTTTCGACCGATTAAAGGTATATCGACTTGCGCGAAATAAATTTCAGCAAACATATCCTGCTTCTGCTCTGCAGCAGCTTCTTCAATATGCTCAACTTTAGTACCCATAAAAGCTTGGTCAATCGTATTTCTGTTTAATGATAATTTACGAATTGAGCCATCACCGACCAATGTTTGCCAATCAGCGGTTTGATAAACATCAGGATAAATCGTGGACATTGGTTGAATGATTTCTTGACTGGCTTTAATAATACCTAAAGCGCGCGCCACTTTGGTCGCAGCCTTAGTAATGGCCACATTCATCACCATAACAGTAACCGTAGCACCAGATAGGCCGTCGAGATGTACCACACCGTCCTTGTTATTACCGCCTACTTTTAAACGATCGCTAACGCTTAAACCATCATATTGGTCGGTAAATTCGTAAAGTTTAGTTTCAGGAATACCCGCTAAAATAATCGGTTCATGGTGTTCAAGTACTCTAGCTCCGAGGTAAGTACCTGCTGAGCTTATCGCCACCAGCATATTGACAGGTTCGCCTGAGTAGGCTGGTATCTTAGCTAAATCGTTAGTTTCAAAGGCATAACCAATAATAACGTGGTCTTTATATACCGTCCAAATTAAGGGCTCACCCTGTTTTTCGCCAATTTGGGTTGCCTCAGAAAATATTTGCTGAATAAAAGGCATGGGATCTTTAGGTGGACTAACAAATAATGCCTGCGCAGAAAAAACCATAAGAAATGTCAGCGTCAATATACAAGACAACGGCTTAATAATACTTGTAATTAAATATCTCATTTTCATCTATCGCAACAGGCCTTTAGGTCATTTAAGGTAAAGTCGCAAATAAAAACCCAACTGCGACAATATGCCACACATACTACGCGGCTAGGCAAATTGAATAATGATATAGATCAAGAAACAGAATTTAGAAGAGTAATGAAGATAGAATTGCAATTAAAGTAGAGCACACACTTTTTATCAGGCAAGGGGATCTTTAATTATTTAGGGTAAACGTGAATCAGCTATCCTGTTATTACTTTTATAGTGCTAAAGAATAAAGAATAAATGCTACAGAATCTTGATTTTATATAAAATTAAATGCTTAATCACAAGGTTCAATAATGAATTATAGGTATAGCCCTATAATTTACCGCCGTCCTATTTTTTAAGAAAAAATAATAAAAATTGACGGTGATAGGTTAATTACAATCAGCGATTATTTAGATCGAAATATGGACGTATTAATAGGATAAAAATAAAACTAGAGCCTGTCGAAGACAAAGGTAAAGCATAAAATACAAACTAGTATTCGACAGCGCCCTTAATTTGAGTTATTCACTTTGAATCGGTTCATCCCAAGAAAGGTGATGTTCACCCAAAACGACCAAATTGTCACTATTAATCAAATGATGGGAAGCCGTATATCCGAGAATATCTTTGACCGCCTCATCAGGACGGCTTGAAATAATAGCAGTTTCATCTGACGAAAAGTTGCACAAACCACGGGCTATTTCTTCGCCATTCTCATCATAAACGTGAAGTACATCAGCGCGCTCAAATGTTCCGTGTATTGAAATAACATCATGACATGAAAACCCATCGTCACCGCCATACAATGAATCAGCGACATGCTGTTTTATCACTAGACTACCCGCCATTTGCAGGCGATCTGTTAGCCAAATATTCCATGCCGATGAAGGCGATGAATGGGCAATACATTTAGTATGCTTACGTTCGCCACGAAGTATTGCCGTAACAGGCTCTTCCATCGTACCTCTGGCAATAATGGTAGTACAACCAGCATTCTGTGCCATATTTGCTGCTTGCAATTTAGTTAACATGCCACCCGTACCCAAAGAACTGGTACCGCTTGCCGCTTCCATATAACTGCTCACATCTTCGATAGACTCTACAAATACAGCGCCTTCTTCTGAAGGGTCTCGGTCATAAACACCATCGATACAGGTTAAAATAAACAAATATTCAGCACCTATCATTTGAGCAACTTTAGCGGCGAGTCGATCATTGTCGCCGACGCGAATTTCTTCGGTGGTCACAGTATCGTTTTCGTTAACGATAGGCATAACGCCTTGCTTTATTAAGCGATGAACCGTATTTTTAATGTTGAGAAATCGACGTCTATTTTCAAGATCATCTAGGGTCACTAATACCTGAGCAATATCAAAACCATACTCAAGCGCAATCTGCTTGTAAGCGTGCATTAGTATCGGTTGTCCACACGCTGCTGCCGCTTGTTTATCTTGCACACTGGCATTTTCGATAGTACAGCCAACACTATTAAGACCTAATGCTACTGACCCAGAAGAAGTAAGTACAACTTCGTAGCCTTGATCGCGTAGTATAGAAATGTCACTAAGTAGACCGTGCATAAAAGCAAAACTAGGGGTTAAATTTTTAACGTTTGCTAATAGGCTCGAGCCAACTTTTATAACGATGCGTGGTTTGTTTCGAGAAGGTTTTTCTGTTTTTACTTGTTCAAATGAAGGCAAAATTACTCCGTACTTTGATTAATTAAAATAAATAACTGAGTAGAACCGAACACTAAATTGGTCGATGATATGTCAGAGATTTTCTTGTTGTATTAGCACTATATTTATTACCAATAAAACGGGTTTTGCTTGTAATTGTTCGAGTTAAAAATAGTAGATAAAAATTTGTTGAAACGTTTTTAATAAACGTTAGTATTTGACAATGATCGACAAATGAGTGCGCAGATCATATACTAAAAACCATATTTTTTCAATTGACCTAAAAATCACGTATTACAAAAACGTATTTTAGGGCTGCAAAAATGTTCATAAAAGCACTTGCAAAACGATCTGCATTTCATTCAAAGAAAACTAAAAAAACAGGAGTTTCATGTCATTACTTATGATTGGCTGTGGAAAAATGGGCAGTTCATTATTGACTCGTTGGGCAACGTCTACCAACCACACAATCACTATTATTAATCCTTCTTTAATCAAAGCACCATCCGGAGTCATCGTCACACAGACCATTGAAGAACTGTCTGACAAACGCTTCGATATCATCGTTATTGCGATTAAACCACAGCTTATTGAAAAAGTATTACCCACTTATCATAACCATCTTGCTGATTCCGGCTGTATTATTTCTATCGCTGCGGGTTACTCTGTATCTTCATTAGAGAAATTGATTGGCGAGCAAGCTATTATCCGAGTGATGCCTAATTTACCCGCGCAGATCGGTAAAGGTGTCAGCGCATTGTACGCAAACTCAAAGTGTAGCCCTGTTCAAATTAAAACAGCTCAAGCGTTAACCGATGCTGTGGGTTATACCCATTTGGCCGACAGTGAAGATGAGTTAGACAAAGTTACTGCAGTCGCCGGCAGCGGGCCGGGTTATGCTTTCGAAATAGCGCGCTGCTGGATCGAAGCAGCGATAAAATTGGGCTTTTCACCGCAAAAAGCCAGAGAACTGGTGCTCAACACTCTAGGTGGTTCAATTGAATTAACAATGACTAACCATGAAGATATCGACGTTTTGCGAAACTCTGTGACCAGTAAAAATGGTACAACAGCAGCAGGGTTGGCGGCGCTTATGCAGGATACCAAGTTAGAGACACTATTTGAGGCAACTGTTTTTGCAGCTTATCAACGCGCAAAAGAGTTACGTTGACCTTTTCCGTGCATCATAGGTAACATGAACGATAACGTGAAGCACGATATTCCAGTAATATGTCAGTAATATAATATCCGTCACAGTATTCAGAGCAATGCATACTATGACTACTACAAAGTACTTAAAACTGAACTTTAATATAAAATTTAAATGAAAATATAGCGTGTTAGTCATTCAATTAAATTAAATAGCATTGAATTATCCAAACAGTTTTGAATAAGCAAACAAAGGGAACTCACTTATGTCAACCACCAGTAAAATTATTGATATCGAAAATATGATTGAAAATCTTGGCAAGCAGGCGAAAGCCGCCGCCAAGGTACTTGCTACGGCAACGACCGAACAGAAAAATCAAGCATTAACGGTTGCAGCAAGTTCGTTGCGTCAAAATATGACGGTGCTACTCGAAGCCAACGCTGTCGATGTTTTAAGTGTTAAGCAAGCAGGCAAAGCCGATTCATTTATTGATCGGCTAAAACTAACCCCAGAAAGAATTGAGGATATGGCTGTCGCTCTAGAAAGCATTGCTAAACTTGCCGATCCGGTTGGTCGAGTATTAGCACAATTTGATCGGCCAAATGGTCTTAAAATAACCCGTGTATCAACACCTATTGGTGTCATTGGTATGATCTATGAATCACGCCCCAACGTAGGTGCAGATGCTGGAGCCTTATGTCTTAAATCAGGTAATACTGTAATTTTGCGTGGCGGTTCTGAAAGCCTCAATTCTACGCGTATTATTGTAGACTGTATGGCAACAGGATTGCGCGCGGCTAATTTACCGACCACTTGCATTCAGCTAGTTGATACTGATGACCGATCTGCGGTAGCTGCATTACTGCGTTGTGCTGATTATGTCGACCTCGTTATTCCTCGCGGTGGGCGTGGTCTAGTAGAGCTGGTACGAAACGAGGCTCAGGTGCCAACATTACTTCATTTAGATGGTAATAATCACATTTATGTGGATAAAGATGCCGACTTAGCAAAAGCATTAAGTATTATTAAAAATGCCAAACTACGCAGAACTGGTGTCTGCGGTGCCACCGAAAGTTTGGTAGTGGATCAAGCAATAGCCACTGATTTTTTACCTCAACTGGTGAATACTTTGCACGATTGTGAAATTCGCGGAGACCTTGCCGCGCAATCCTGTGATGCACGTATCAAAGAAGCTACCGATACAGACTGGGACACTGAATATCTAGACGCTATTCTTTCTGTAAAAGTGGTAACGGGACTCGATGAAGCGCTAAGCTTTATTGATAAACACTCGTCCAAACACACAGACGCTATTATCACTGAAAATGACGAGACAGCAGAAACTTTTATGCGCACTATTGACTCAGCCGTAGTCATGCATAATGCCTCAACCCAATTTTCCGATGGTGGTGAATTTGGCATGGGCGCGGAAATAGGAATTGCTACGGGTAAAATTCACGCGCGTGGACCCGTTGGTTTGGAACAGTTGACTATTTTTAAATATCGTGTCGCTGGTCAGGGGCAAATCCGCGCTTAAGCGTCTTTGAATTGAACAGGTAATACCAATTTGATTAAATAAGTGGTCTACTTTTCTCTGTAGAAAAACGGGTAAGAACAAGACATAAATTTCAGTAACTAGATATACTAATTATGAATTTTATAACGTTGTTGTTATTCGTTTTAATCATTAAATATTGATAGTTAAATTGATAGTTAATTAGTAAGCTGAATGATTAATTAAGCGTGTAAATTCGAGGCTGCCTACCATTGATTGATTATACTTTTGATATGAAAGGATTTTAGCAATCCGCTTGATCTTCTATAAGAAAATCAAGCGGCTACTAAAATTGGTGAGCTGACACATAAGTTAACTCAAACAAACAACTCAACACATTGATTTAAAGGAATTATTTTAATTTCACAATTTAAGGTTTTTCTGCCCATCAAACTTGTATCCAAGTGCTTTATAACCGTTCTCTCGCTTCTTCCACATTCTCATTAAGGTAGGAAAGTCGTCAACATAATCATAAACCTGGATATACTTTTTATTACTCCATTCTCTCTGAATCCGCCCCGCATATTGAGCTAAAATTCCTTTCCAAGCTATAGGCAGTGTTATAAACAGTGTATCCAAATAAGGTAAATCAAACCCTTCACCGACATATTTTCCTGTTGCTAGGATTACAGTCGGTTCTCCTTCTTCCGTTTTATCTTTCTTACTTGATAAGAAAGCGATACGTTCTTGTCGCTGTTTTGCCGAAATACCACCATGTAGCTCAACAACATTTATTCCTATATTAGCAATCATTTCAGTGAGCAATTCAATATGTTCTTTTCTTTCAGTAAGTACCATCACTGATCTATCGTTATCTACTGACTGTTTGATGCCTGTAACGATCATTTCATTTCTAACTTGATCACAAACCAAATGCTTATAAACCTGAGATATATGAGGTTTAGTTTCAGGGCGCAACCATTCTACTGGAAAACGTGTAGTTGTTTGAGTAACTTTCACATGTTGTTCAAAACTACTAGTCATTGTAGCTGCTTTGTATACGACGGGACCTAACTGGAAGTGCATTAACTTTTCTAAACCATCTTGCCGCTTAGGCGTAGCTGTTAATCCATGAATAAATTTAGCATGAACTGATTTTATCAAACTCTCATAGTTTGATGCTGGCAAATGATGACATTCATCTATTAATATTTGTCCATATTTATCAATGACTGGTTTAATCTCTAATCCATTGCGACTAACGAGACTTTGATAGGTTGCCACATCAACTTCATAGGTTAATTTATTTTTACCACCTAGCAACGAGCCAACTTCTACATTTGTTAAGAAAACTTTGATTCGCTCTAGCCATTGATCCGCTAATTGGCGATTATGAACCAAGATTAAAGTGTTCACTTTTCGTTTTGCAATAAGGGCTAATCCAGTAACCGTTTTTCCAAAACCTGTTGACGCAACAAACACGCCGTTTGTCTGTTCGAATAAAGTGTTAACCGCTTTTTTTTGTTGGCTCTTCAACTTGCCAGTAAATTTAACCTTATCTAATTCAGTACCATCAAATCGTTTATCACAATGTTCCAACTTTATTCGCTGGCTCGATAAGATTGTTATCACATCACTTAAGCAACCTCTTGGAAGAATAAGATAGTCATTCTCTATGTGAGCGGCACATATATAACGACTTGTACCAATAGTCGATAAACGTAACGCTTGTCGTTTGTAAAATTCAGGATTTGAAAAAACTGCACATTGCTTTAATGTCGATGTGAGTTTCCCAGGCAGATCAACAATAGGTATATAAAGTTGGTCTGCCAATGTCAGGGTTAACTGCTGTGGACAGCCTGCTATTTCAATATGCTCTAATCGTTCTAATTTTTGCCACGGTTCCATCTTAGCCCCCTCTTCAGAGGTTATCTGAGCGTAATCATCCAATTCTTTTAAGTGTTGTTGAAGCTGTTCTTTTGAAAGCTTTTTTGTTGCAGCTAAGATAGCCCACTGATCACTATAGGCAATGCCTTCTTTATTAATAAAAACACTATTGTTGTATTTTCTCGGTTCAAGTTGCAAAGGTAACGCAATTAAATTACCAAAACCGCCTTCAGGCATCACATCTTGATTGGGGAACAACCTATCAAAACAACTAAAAGAAAGTGATGGATAAAGATCCATGCTTTTACGGAGCAAACCATTTCCTAATCTTCGTGCATCAATTGCCTTCACCGCTTCTGAAAAAAATATCCATATGTGACCACCATTACCACTCCTTGAACGCTCCAGTAAATAAGGGAGCTTTAATGATTCACAAGTTGTTGCAAATGCTGTAACCGCATCAAACCAGTCTCCTTTATCAAAATCAGCAGCTAACAGGTAAGTTGAATTATTAGTTAAAAGTGGATAGACACCTATGGTTTGTATGCCTTTTAAATGTCCATAAATAGCTTGATGATCGGGAACTTTGAATTTTTGATTTGTACAATCGGTACAACTTATTTTGGGTTTGTTACAAATTTTAGGCTGCCATTCATTCCAACAAGCTGGAGAATACCCGCTCCGGCCATTTTTAGATTCCCATCTAAACGGATAAATGTCTTCTCGACCTTTGAAGTATGAAAGGAATAATTCAATTTTAGATTCGGGTGAAGCATGTAGATTAAAATTTTGAGCTAAAGAAGCTTCATGCTCTGCAACTATTGCTTTGCGTTCATTAAGTAACGAAAGACGCTCGTCATTGAGAGTATCGAGGCGAGTATCTATTTTGGCGAGTTGCTTTACATAAATATCTGACATCGAATGATATTATCAGAGTCCATTAAAAATGTTTAGATGAATCCATACGCTGATGAAGAATGCGAGCGACATCAATGCCAGTATCACTGACTTGATAGAATACGATATGTTTCTCTATGGGAAAACTCTGCGCATTTTTATAAAGCTCATCCCTTTGACGGCCAAAACTTGGGTATTGAGCAAGCTTAGTTAATGCAGCATCTATAGATTGTGAGTATATTTTGGCTTGTTCACTGCCCCATGCTTCAATAGTAGAAGAAATTATTTTTAATAAATCCTCTTCAGCTAATGGAGATAACCTATAGTTTAGCATCAGCATCCTTCTCTGCTTGTTCAAAAATATCCATTACACTACGGTTTGATACTTCTCCAGCTGCTAACTGTTCAAAACCTTTCGATACTTCTTGGCGCAATATTTCTAACTGCTGGTTTTTGACTGTCTCTTTTTCAAATAGCAATCTCAGTCCATCACGGATGACTTCACTTGCAGAGGTATACAAACCATCAGCAACTTTTTCTGAAATTCTTCGTTCGAACTCTTTACCTAGGGTTATATTCATTTGATTCACCTTATGCATTGCATGATCATATTATGCGCATAATACGCACATCAATCAAGTATTGAGTATTGAGTGTTGTAATGGAGAAAACGAAGGACGCGAAAATGCGTTAGGAATTTAAAAATTAGGGAATAGCATGAGCCGGCCACTAGGCCGGCTACACTTAATACACAACCACTAAACCCATGATATACAAGGGTTATTTTAGTGGGTTTGAGCCAACACATAAGCCGGGTTTTGTATCTCTTCCGAAGAAAAGTGACAATCATTCGTCTAGGCCTTAAATCGCTCTAAGGCTCAAGCAACCTACCCGGTTTCCACGCGAGCCACGCTTATATTATTTCAACTTGCGTTAAAATAATCATGAAACCCTATTTGGTCTTGCTCCAGGTGGAGTTTACCCTGCAATTACTGTTACCAGCAATCCGGTGCGCTCTTACCGCACCCTTTCAGCCTTACCTGTGAATCCCGAAGGAAACCATCGGCGGTCTTCTCTCTGCTGCACTTGTCGTGGGCTTGCGCCCCCCAGGCGTTACCTGGCACCCTGCTCATTGGAGCCCGGACTTTCCTCCCCCTAAAAATACTAAAAGCAATTTAGGCAGCGATTGTCTAGTCAACTCGGCGAGCATTCTACCTGAACTCTTGCATTAAACAAAAGAATATTACCTTGATTAGTTAAAAAATCATGACATTTGTCATTATAAAGTTATGACATTCCGCTCTAACGTTATATCTGAAATTAGGGGAAACTTTATAACGTCAATCAAGTAACGCAATAACTAAACTTAATAAAGGAAATATAATGAAATCATTACTAGCATTAGGATTATTAATAACAACTTCTGTTCTCGCCAGTCAAGCAGAAATAGACACTATTGAATCTGCATATATCTCAGTAAATAGTAACGTATTAACTGAGATCGCTAAGCAAAGTGACCATTACATAAAAGCGTTAGCCTACTATCGCTTGTCTATCTTACATAATGTACATTCAAATAAAGACCAAGCGATAGCTACTCTTGTTTCAACAATTAGTGAACTCGAGTCGATAGTGGCATCTACTCCTGGGGATGATGAGTCATGGGCACTTTTATCACAGAGTTATGGTTTAATGATTAGCTATCAGCCACAATTAGGCGCTGAATATGGTCAAAAATCTTTTGATGCAGCAAAAAAAGCTAAAAATATTGCACCAAACAACCCAAGAATATCTTTATTTCAAGGCATTATGAGTTTCAACACCCCTGCAATATACGGTGGTAGTAAACATAAAGCGGTGGAACTATTAAATAACGCAATTGAATTATTTGAATATGACCGTAACTCTAATAACTATTGGGGTGAGGCAGAAGCTTATGTATGGAGAGGGTTAACTTACCGAGCGCTAAATGATAACGAGAAAGCAACTGCCGATTTTAAAATGGCATTACAACTTAAACCAAATTTTGATTGGGCAAAAATGTTACTTAAAAACAATAGTTAATTTTAAGGTAAAGTTGAAGGACTGTTTTAAATAACAATCCTTCTTTGCATATAATGCAAAAACACAAAGGAAGAGTCAGTTGAATACATTTAAGCAAAGTATCGCCGATGGCAATAAGCCTTATTGGATGTGGGGTTCTTTAATATATACCAGCTTTTATTTTTTACCCACTATTGGTAATTATGAACATATTGCTCTCACTGATATGTTTTATATTTTGTCTATCTTTATAGCGTTTATTTTTTTGTACCGTAAAGCTGTTTACGCCAAAGGAACTGACGTTATTCCCTTGTTAATTATGATGACGCTGGTCGCTGCATTTGGCACCTACTTTACGGTAGGAACACAGGCGCTGTTTGGTTATGTTGCTTTCATTAGTGGTTTTAATTTAACCTTTAGAAAAAGTTTATTGGCAACAATTCTATTATCGCTAGTCATTATATTAACGGGTTACCTATTAGCTATATCAAGTTTATATTTTTACCTGCCCGCTTTAACCATATGTTGTGGACTTTATATCTTTGGCTGTTTGACTCAACGAGATGTTAAGCATCAGATAAAGGAAAGTCACAGCCAGCAACAAATAGAACAATTAGCCACCATTGCCGAACGAGAACGAATTGCACGAGATTTACACGATGTAATAGGTCATAGTCTTTCATCCATTGCATTAAAAGCTGAACTAGCTGATAAATATATACAATTAAAAGATCAAGAAAATGCAGCGAAAGAAATTAAAGCCGTAGCGGCAATGAGTAGAAAAACATTAGCTGAAGTTAGGCAGGCAGTTTCCGGTTTAAAACGACAGGACTTAGCCACTAAGTTTAAAACATTAGTTGCTGCACTCACTCATCAAAACATTCAAATAGAGACAACATACGTTACTAAAAAACTATCGGCCACTATTGAGTCAACGTTAATTTTAATATTAACAGAAGCCGTTACTAATATTATGCGCCACAGTAATGCCACCAAAGTAAATATTAATTTATTAAATAAAAACCAACAAGTACAGCTAGATATAATTGATAATGGTATTTGCTCTGCTTATGATGAAGGTAATGGCTTAATGGGCATTAAAGAGCGTTGCCTGCAATTAAATGGTAATGTAAATATCACTACTAATAATGGCTTTGCTTTACATGTGAATTTACCTATACAGAATAATTTATGATAAATGTAATGGTTGTCGAAGATCAGGCTATGGTTCGGGGTGCGATATGTGCCTTGTTAAATTTACATGCTCAAATAACAGTTATTGCCGAAGCAGAGGATGGAAAAAAAGCCCTCAGTTTATTAAAAAATAATGATTTAGAAAAAATTGATATTTTATTAACTGATATAGAAATGCCGCACTTAAGTGGTATTGAGCTTGCTGAAGAAGTTTTAAAAAAGTATAAAGATATTCGTCTCGTTATTATGACCACGTTTTCGCGCAGTGGTTATATTAAACGTGCAATAAACGCGGGGGTAAAAGGCTTTATTTTAAAAGAAGCTCCTTCTGACGATTTAATAGACGCCATTATTAAAGTACATCAAGGAAGGACAGTTATTGATCCTGAGTTAGCGATAAATGCTTTGGGCGAAATAGACTTACTTACCAACAAAGAAAGAAAAGCATTACGATTTGCTGGCGATGGATTAACAACAAGTGAAATAGCTAAAAAATTATTTCTCTCTGAAGGTACTGTCCGTAATTATCTGTCTGAAGCTATTGCTAAACTCAATGCGACTAATAGAATTGATGCCGCTCGTTTAGCAAAACAAAAAGGCTGGTTATAAACAGTTACCATTCAAGATACTTGTTCCAAAGTACTTGAGTACTTTGAATGGTAACTAGTCATTATTTCAGTGAAAGTGCTATATCGTATAGGGCATTTTTTTTAACACCATAAATTTCTGCGGTTATAGCACACGCTTTTTTCGGCTTCATTTCTTCAAGTAAAAGTTTTAAGGTATCAATCACTTTAGGAGGTATGGCATTAGGGTCAACCTTGCGCCCTTCAATAATTAGCACCATTTCACCTTTAAGCTGATTAGGATCTTCTTTAAGCCACGCTAAAAGATTTTCAGCCGTATCTGAATACACCGTTTCAAAAGTTTTGGTTAATTCTCGGGCAATCACGACATAACGTTCGCCACCTAAAGTAGTTACAATATCTTCAACAGTATCTATTGCGCGGCGCGGTGCATCATAAAAAACCATGGTACGAGGTTCGTTAGCTAATGCTGTTAATGTGGCTTGCCTTGCCCCTGTTTTAGAAGGTAAAAAGCCTTCAAATGAAAATCTATCTGTCGGCAGTCCCGCACAAGATAACGCAGCAATAGCAGCACATGCGCCGGGAACCGGACTAACCGGCAAACCTAATTGGCGACAATGGCGAACTAGATGAAAGCCGGGGTCACTAATCAATGGCGTACCAGCATCGGAAACGAGTGCTATACTTTTTCCTTCTTGTAATAAACTGGCAATATACTCTTGTTTTTGTCTCTCGTTATGGTCGTGGAGTGAAACTGTTCTGTTTTTTATCGAAAATTCTGACAACAACCTCCCAGTATGACGCGTATCTTCACAGGCAATTACATCAACTTGTGATAAAACGTCAAGCGCCCGTTGAGTAATATCACCCAAGTTACCAATAGGTGTTGCAACGATATACAAAGTACCTGAATTTATCTGTGTTTGCATGAAAAGTGATCTCTGTAGTTGAGAGAAAAGAAAATGACGTTTATTATAAGATACAATTCTTGCATAAAGCTATTAAACACGGATTTATAAGTGCTAACTCAAACAAATTTTTATTCTTGGTGCAAATGTATGCTAAACAGCGCAATCCTTGCTTTTTTATTAGCAAGTTGTGCAACGCCTGAAAATGCATCAACCAAAAAGCCAAGCCAACACATTATTATTGAAAAAAATGGCATACTTTCGTCACAATTATCAGCACAACAATATTTACAAAGTGCAGCACAAGTGTCAACGCAACAAGCCATACCGTTATTAATTAATGCTAGTGCAGCCTATTTCGAAGAAGAGAGTTATTTGAAATCATTATGGGTAGCCAATCAGGTTTCCCCATTGTTACACAACCCCCTTCAACACTACCAATTAGCCATAATTAAAGCTGATAACCTAGTGCAGTTAAACAAAATTGAACAAGCCTATCAACAATTACGACAGGCTCAATTATATAATCAAGAACATAACATAAAACACTCTTTACGCTACTTGCAAGTCCATGCAATCGTTCAAAAGCAAAGAGGTCTGATCATTTCATCATTGGATTCATCTTTAAGAGCATTTTCAATGAATGATCAAGCAGATGATGAAACTGTATCGGCAATTTGGTACGAACTAAGCCATTTGTCTCAATGGCAACTTCAGCAATTAACGTCACTAAACCCGCCCTACATTAAGGGTTGGCAACAAATACTTATCTACGGCTATCAATTTGGTCACGAACAACAACGTTTTCACCGTTATTTAACACAATGGCAGCGCAAGTATCCCAATCATCCAGCAAACGCAGTGGTAAAGAAGATTAAAGAAGAACCGCTATTTATCACTACTAAAATTAAGAATATTGCCGTAATTTTACCCTTGTCCGGTATACAAGAACCTGCAGGAAGTGTCGCTCAACAGGGTATTATTGCTGCTTATAATAATGATGAAGAGATAACCTTACATTTTATCGATTCCAATGAAACTGAGATGGCAACGTTACCTATTACTTTCCATGAGAAAAATATCGATTATGTTATTGGTCCTTTGTTGAAAAAAAATGTACATGATTATCTAAACATTATTGATAATGCAACACCCACCCTGCTATTGAATATATCGTCGACTTTACCTATGAATGAAAATCATGTGGCATTATCAATGAGGCGTGAAGATGAAGCGATACAAGCGGCAACAACCCTGAGTAAACAAAAATTTAAACACCCGATAGTTTTCAGTCTCGCGGATAATGTCAGTAAACGCGTTGCCAAGTCATTCGCTCAACAATGGTATCTGAGCACCAATCAACAGCCTGAAATTGTCTATTTCGATAAAAGTTCAGAAATGCAACAATTATTAAAAGACAGCCTCGACGTTAACCAGAGCCAAAAAAGAATCAGATCTCTGGAATTACGTATTCGCCAAAAAATTAAAACAGAAGCAAGAAATAGACGCGATATAGATATGATTTACTTAGTTGCTTCGCCGACAGCAACCCGCCTATTGAAACCCTACATTGACGTAAACATAAGTACATACGCCTCATTAATCCCCATATTTGCAAGTTCGCTAAGTCATAGTGGTAAAGTAGATCCAAGTGAACGTAAAGATCTGTCAGGACTAACATTTACAGAGATGCCTTGGTTATTAACAAGCAAATATCAAGATAAGACGCTTGCAGAAGTGAGTCATAAATTATGGCCTGAGCGCAGTGATAGCTTGCAGCGTATTTTTGCAATGGGGTTTGATAGTGTTAACTTAGTCAAAAAGATCCCTGCGATGAAAGCAGCGCCTTATATAAGACATTTTGGTCAAACTGGCACCCTCAAGCTAGATACACAAAATATATTAACCCGCAGTTTATTATGGGGTAAGTATGAGCAAGGAGAGGTACAAGAAATTGTTATGGAATGATACTCACTCGACCCAAAATAAAGGACAATCAACTGAAGATTTTGCTCAGCAATATTTAGTTAATAATGGCTTACAGTATGTAACTAAAAACTACCGTAATCGGCAGGGTGAAATAGATATTATTTTTCTTGAAAGTAATGTCTATGTCTTTGTAGAAGTGAAATATCGCAAGAATAACAACTTTGGTGGTGCTATATCTGCCGTTACTTACAAAAAAACACAAAAAATTAAGCAATGTGCAAAGTTTTATCTGCAACAAAACGGTTTAAATGAATATAATACCCCATGCCGATTCGATATTATCGCTTTAGATGGTGATATTAATCAACCACAAATAACTTGGCTTAAAAACGCCTTTTAATCAATCACAACGGAGCATAAACCCGCTATGTTAGACCGGATAAAAAGTAATTTCACCGAAAGTATCCAAACTAAAATTGCCGCTAGCGAAGTACTCGCAGGCCCTATTGAACATGCAGGTATGATCATGGTGCAAAGCTTATTAGCTGGTAATAAAATACTTGCTTGTGGTAACGGTGGTTCAGCGGGTGATGCACAGCACTTTTCAGCCGAGTTATTAAACCGTTATGAAACTGAACGTCCGCCATTACCCGCTATAGCTTTAACGACGGATACCTCAACAATTACTTCTATTGGTAATGATTATCACTTTGATGAAATATTTTCTAAACAAGTGAGAGCCTTAGGTAATAGCGGCGATGTTTTACTTGCAATTTCAACCAGTGGTAACTCTCGCAATGTAGTAAAAGCGATTGAAGCGGCGGTTTCACGCGACATTCCTATTATTGTACTTTCGGGCGGTGATGGCGGAGATATTGCCGGTTTATTAGGTGAAAATGATGTCGAAATACGCGTACCATCGTCAAGAACCGCACGTATTCAGGAAGTACATTTACTTGTTATTCACTGTTTATGTGACATTATTGATACGATGCTATTTCCACAGACGGATGATTAAGATGCCAATTAAAAACCTCGCTGTATTATTACTCAGCATTTCATTATTACAAGGGTGTGTAGCCGCGGCTGTTGTAGCTGTTACTAGTGGTGCAGGCGTTGCCGTCGATAAACGTACCTTAGGTAAACAAATTGATGACCAAAGAATAGAATTAGCCGCTCATAACGACTTAAGTAAACACCAAGCATTACAAGACAATACTAATCTACAAATTGTTAGCGTTAATGGCAGTGTTTTGGTTGTTGGACAAGCACCTAATAGTTACCTTCGTGATTTGGCCATTAAGACGATAACAAGCGTTAACGGTGTTTTACATGTGCATAACCAAATACGGATCAGCAATGAAATATCCTTTACAACGAAAACAAATGACCTGTGGTTAACGTCAAAAGTAAAAACGGCATTATTTGCTGCCGAAAATATTAGCGCATCCAACATAAAAGTAGTGACTGAAAATGGTGAAGTGTTTTTATTAGGTTTAATTTCTTCAAGTCAGGCTAATGAAGCCGTTGATATAGCAAGAAATATCGGCGGTGTTAACCGCGTTTTTAAGATGTTTGAATTTACAAAGTCACTTTAATTATTATCTCTATGTATAAAAGCACTTTTTATAGATGAAAAATATAGCGGGTTAGGACGCTCACACTATAAGGCATGCATGACCAAAATCAGTCATGCAACCTGTTATTAGATGCTGTTGATAGAGCAAGTTTAAACGGTGTTTTATTTAATCACTTTAAGGCTTGCTCTGCCTTTTTTCTTAACTGAACTTTGCTCTTTATTAAGGGCTAGATCATCCGATTTTCTTTCAGAACTAACACTTGTTAAAGCTGCACTTGCATCTTTAATATCTTGTTCTGGAGGGTGTTCTATGGCTAGTGATGTACCTGCACCATTTTCTTTTGCGTAGATAGCTGCTACAGCACCGTAGGGCACAACGATATGTTCAAGCTTACCACCAAATCTGGCACTAAATTCGATGCTGTCGTTACCTAAACCAATAGTGCCCACTGCTGCCGAAGATACATTCAGGATTATTTGTCCGTCATTTACATAGGACATAGGCACTAAAACGCCATAAAAATTCACGTCAACCACCACATAAGGGGTTAATTGATTATCAGTGATCCACTGATAAAAAGCCCTAACAATATAGGGCTTATTAGAGGTCATAGATATTTCAGACACTACACTGGATTTCCAAAACGTAATTCACGCTCAGACTCAGTAAGAGATGCTTGAAAAGATTCACGTTCAAATAATTTAAGCATATACGTCTTCAATTCTTTAGAACCCTGTCCTTCAAGTTCAATACCAAACACTGGGAGACGCCATAATAGTGGTGCTAAATAGCAATCAACTAAGCTAAATTCTTCACTCATAAAATATGGCGCTTCATTTAATACCGGCGCTATATTCAATAAATGTTCTTTAAGCTCTTGTCGTGCTTTGCTTGCTGCTTCTGCAGGTCCAGATGTTATTGTTTTTGCAAGACTATACCAATCTTGTTCAATACGATACATCATCAGGCGGCTACGGCCACGAGAAACTGGATAAACAGGCATTAATGGTGGGTGTGGAAAACGCTCATCGAGATACTCAATGATGATCTTGGCTTCATACAAAGCAAGCTCACGGTCTATTAATGTAGGAACTGTACCGTAAGGGTTTAGCTCCAGTAAGTCTTCAGGTAAATTATCTAAATCTACCAAGTGAATATCTACGCCAACACCTTTTTCTGCTAATACAATGCGTGTTTGATGACTATACATGTCATCTGCATGTGAATATAAATTCATAACAGATCGTTTATTTGCAGCTACGGCCATAATGCCTCCAATAAAATTCTTCAATAAAAAACAATAAACCCAAACAACTTAGTCTATCTAAATCGTTTGGGTATCAAGAGGTTATAAACCTCAAAAATGAGTAATGCCACTATTAACTATTTAGTGTACATCTCTCCAATATTCAACTTTAAGTAAATAAGCAAAGATTAAAAATATAACTAAAAATCCAATCACCCAATAACCCATTGCTTCACGCTCTAGTTTATTCGGTTCTGCGGTATATTCTAAAAAGTTAGCTAAGTCACGAGCAAAAGCATCGTACTCTTCAGCCGTCATCGAACCACCGGCTGCTTCAGTTAAGTTACCGTGCTCATCAAGTGTGCGAAGTCCTTGCAAACCTTGAAGTACATGAGGCATACCAACATCTTTAAATACTTTATTATTCACACCAAATGGACGTTCAGGGTCTACATAAAATGAACGTAAATAAGTATAAATATAATCAGGTCCTGGTTTTAATCGCGCCATTAGGGTCAAATCAGGTGGTGCGCTACCAAACCATTTAGCTGAATCTTTAGCTGGCATGGTATTAGTAATATGCTCACCGGGCTTTTGACCATTCTGTAAATATTTAGCCAGACCATCTTCGTCACTTATACCTAAATCTGTAAAAGTACGATTGTAACGTTGATATTTTAACTGATGACAACCTAAGCAATAATTTACATATGAATCAAAACCACGTTTAAGTGACTCTTTATCAGCTAAGTCATTACCTGCTTTATCTAAATGCATACCACCACTTGATGCTAATGCAAACAAAGGTAGCGCAAGGATTCCGAACGTAAAGGCTCTAATAAATTTATTCATTATCCTGATACCCTCTCTGGAACTGGTTTAGTTTTTTCATTTTTACTGTATACCCACAGTGCAACAAAGAAACCAAAATAACCAAATGTCGCAATTGTACCTATCATATTGTTCAATGGATTTGAAGGTAACGTACCTAAAACACCTAAAGCAATAAAACAAATAGCAAATTGAATTAAGTTAACAGTATGAGCAGTACAACGGAATTTAATTGACTTAACAGTACCACGGTCAAACCATGGTAATAAGAACAACACTATGATTGCCGAGAACATGCCAATCGCCCCTAATAATTTATCAGGAATAACACGTAGCACAGTATAGAATGGACCAAAGTACCAAACAGGTGCAATATGCTCTGGCGTTTTTAAACCATTAGCAGGTTCAAAATTCGGCGCTTCCATAAAGTAACCGCCACCTTCTGGTGCAAAAAACATCACCCAGCAAAAAACGATTAAGAAAATCACTACAGCCACTAAATCTTTTACTGTGTAGTAAGGATGAAATGGTATCGCATCAACGATGTCATATTTTTTAGTATATTGTTCGTGAAACTGAAATTTACTTTGTTCTTCAAGAGGAACACTACCTTTAGGCTTTTTAATATCAGTACCTTCAGGATTGTTTGAACCCACTTCATGTAAAGCCAAGATATGTAAGAACACAAGAATAACTAAAACTAAAGGTAACGCTGCAACATGTAATGCAAAGAAGCGATTTAGCGTTGCTCCAGAGATGACATAATCACCACGTATCCATAATGTTAAATCATCACCTATTACCGGAATCGCTCCAAATAACGAAATAATAACTTGTGCTCCCCAGTAAGACATATTACCCCAAGGTAATAAGTAACCCATGAAAGCTTCAGCCATTAACACTAAGAAGATGAACATACCAAACAACCACAATAACTCACGAGGTTTTTGATAAGACCCATACATCATGCCACGAAACATATGCATATAAACAACAACAAAAAAGGCGGATGCCCCTGTGGAGTGCATATAGCGTAATAACCAACCGTAATCGACATCACGCATGATGTATTCGATTGACGCAAAAGCACCTTCACTTGACGGTTCATAGTTCATCGTTAACCAGACACCGGTTAACAATTGATTGACTAGAACAACACTTGCTAAAATTCCAAAGACATACCAAAAATTAAAGTTTTTTGGTGCTGGATATTGAGCAGCATGCTTGTTCATCGCATCCATTAACGGTAAGCGTTTTTCGATCCAAGCCATTAAATTTGCAAACATTATGCGTCTCCTTGGCCGACACCAATAAGTAAGGTGCCTTCTGATGGGAATGAATGCTCTGGTACCACTAAATTAGTCGGTGCTGGAACGCTTTGAAATACACGGCCTGCCATATCAAATTTAGAACCATGACAAGGACAGAAGAAGCCGTCTGAGACACCTTCAACTTTTTCAGCAAAATCGCCTTTATGATAAGTAGGAGCACAACCTAAATGGGTACATACACCTAAAGCAACCATAAATTCTGGTTTAATTGAACGATAAGCATTAGTTGCATAGGTGGGTTGTTGTGGTTCTACTGATTCAGGGTCTTTTAATTGACCTTCATGAGTAGTTAACGCAGCAACTATTTCTTTAGTTCTCCGCACTACATAAACAGGTTTTCCACGCCATTCAGCTCTGATCAGCTGACCGGGTTCTATTTTACTAACATTGACTTCTACCGGAGCACCTGCAGCTTTCGCTCTAGCACTTGGGTTCCAAGAACCAATGAAAGGCACAGCCAAACCGACAACACCAACACCACCAACTACTGAAGTAGCTGCAGTTAAAAAGCGTCGACGGCCGTTGTTAATGGGCACATTGCTCATTCAAAATCTCCAATTAATATTTAATTAAATCTACTTGATTTTTGTTGTTTTAAAATAAAAAATAGCTATCGTTGCGATTTAATTAAACTAGCGATAAAAAAATTTTTCTGATCATAAAGAAATGCCCTATTTTTTACAAGGAAAATAAGAGAAAATCAGTTATATATGGATATATTAACCATTTACCGGCTGTTGATACGAATACCTCTCAATCAACAATGACAACCTCTAAACGAACGTCATTAGAGGTTGTATGATCGAGATGATTTTTAATACATTAAATTCTAAATGATTTATTGCCAAACTTTTTAGCAAACGTACTTAAAGGTTTGTTATTGCAAGAAATGCTGCGATAAAACTCTTTAGATTTAGATAATTTTGCTTTTAACGCTTTATAACTTTTATTTGAAGTCGCCGCAGCGATACAAACATCAGCTTCCATATTACCCATTGAATTATCAAATGAAAAAACCTTTACAGCCTCTTCACTTGAACTTTCATGGTGTTTCTTGGCAAATTTTTCAATAGATAAACCATTACAATTTAAGCCACTTACCGAAGCCTCACTGTATTTATATTCTTTCATTTTAGCTTCTAAAGCAGCATCAGACGTGGCCGCTGCAATACAAATAGCGGTATGAGCAGAGTCATCCGCATTATAAAATGTGACATCTTTAGCTGATACGCTACTAGCCAGTGTCAGCATAGCAATACATATGATTATTTTTTTCATTTTAAATCTCTATTTTTTAGTTGGTTCTTTAAAAGTAGACTAAATATATTAGATGTAAAGAAGTGTTAGTTTGATGAAAAACAAGAAAAAGTAAAGAATAGCTCTTAATATAAAACCAATACTCCTCTTGACCTAAAGAAAAGCTATTTGATAGAGAACTACAGGCGCGTGAAATACTGATTAATTGCCGCCACCCAGTTTGACATTATAGCCAAGAGTATAAATATTAACGAACGTCGTATATTTCAGATATAAAAAAACCGGCAAATGCCGGCTTTTGAATTGTATAACGTAAATATTAACGTTTTGAAAATTGTGGCTTTTTACGAGCCTTGTGTAAACCAACTTTCTTACGTTCAACTTTACGAGCATCACGAGTAACAAATCCAGCTGGACGTAGAGCACTACGTAAGCTTTCATCGAAAACCATTAATGCACGAGTAATACCGTGACGAATTGCGCCAGCTTGACCAGAAATACCACCACCAGCTACTGTGATGTTAAAGTCAAACTTCTCTACCATTCCAACTAACTCTAACGGTTGACGAACAACCATACGAGCAGTTTCGCGACCGAAGTACACTGAAATGTCACGTTTGTTAATAGTAATTGCACCGTTACCAGCTTTCATGAACACACGAGCAGTTGAGCTCTTGCGACGACCAGTACCGTAATATTGATTATCAGCCATTGCTTAAAGCTCCAAAAGTTGTGGTTGTTGTGCAGTATGTTTATGTTCAGTGCCCGCATAAACTTTTAGTTTACGGAACATTTCACGACCCAAAGGACCTTTAGGTAACATACCTTTAACTGCGAATTCAAGTACACGTTCAGGTGCTTTTTCAATTAACTTTTCGAAGCTAATTTGCTTAAGACCACCTGGGAATTCTGTATGCGAGTAGTAAATTTTACCCTTCGCTTTATTACCAGTCACTTTTACTTTCTCAGCATTAATAACAACGATGTAATCGCCAGTATCTACGTGAGGAGTATATTCTGCTTTATGCTTGCCGCGTAAACGGGTTGCAATTTCAGTAGCGATACGACCTAAAGTTTTATCTTCGGCGTCCACTAAGAACCATTCGCGTTGTACGCTTTCTGGTTTTGCTACAAAAGTTTTCATTTAAAAAACCCAATATTAAAATGTTACGAAAAATAGCCATATGACTATTCGTTTAAAGACCACGCTGTTACCCCTTCGAGTATCGAGTCCATCGTCTAGTATCTTGGGGATATTAGACATTTGTAACGTCAGGGAGCGCGCATTATACAGAAGTTACCAATAAAGATCACGCCTAATTTTCATTCAATATAAAATTAAATGTCATTTATACCTATTCATTTATAAGCCATAGAAAATAGTGATGTACTTATTATGGAAGCTAAAACCACAGTTACTGGTTACTCTATGCGCTACGCCATGAAGTAAATAGTCTGTTTTCAATGTATACCTGCTCTACTGATATTTTGAGATACTTTACATCAACCGCATTTTGAATCACCACAATTTAAGCAGGTCGCACAACCATCCAGTAAAATCACTGACTTTTGATAACACTTTAGGCACTTAGTCGCGGTTACTGGAAACCCACTAAGTTCACTATATTGCTCTGCTGGTGCCTTTTGGCGTTTCTGTTCAATATAAGATTGTTGATGAGTATCAATTTCACTTAGCGGTAGCATATCTAATGTTTTTAAATGTGTTTCTATTACGTGGCCAATATCAGCGACAACAGATGGCATAAATATGCCCGTGCCCCTTTGGTAATATCCACCTTTGGGATCAAATACGGCTTTAAGTTCTTCAACTAAGAAGGTGCAATCTCCACCTTTTCGAAACACCGCAGAAATTACACGAGTTAATGCGACAATCCATGAATAGAATTCCATGTTCTTTGAGTTAACAAAAACTTCAAAAGGGCGACGGATTTCATGTTCACTGTCCTGATTTAGCAAAATATCATTAATAGTTATGTATAAAGCATGGTCGGATACCGGTGGTTTAATTTTATAAGTAGATCCGATTAACATTTCTGGGCGTTTTATACTTTCGTTTAACTTAACGCTCGTTTCTTTTTTGACTGTAGCGGGTGTTTCTTGCCCTTTACTTTTAACCTTAACACGTGTGATTTTTTGGATGATTTCTTGCATCGTTTCATTCCTTTAATTGTACCTTTGACTTACAACTTACCGTAGTAACCTTCTTTTATTGCATCATGTAAATTAGCTGCGGTGTGAATTTCACCGTCATAGTTAATCTCTTCATTACCTTTGGCGGTAATGGTACTGCCGTCGGTTAAGGTGAATTCATAGTCAACATTGGCTAAATCTTCTTCCTTAACTAATACCCCTTGGTGTACCTCAGGGTTAAAACGAAATGTTGTGCAGCCTTTCAAGCCTTTTTCATAAGCGTATAAATAGATATTTTTAAACGCTTGATAATCAATGTCTGTCGGTACATTAATCGTTTTTGAAATAGATGAATCTATCCAATACTGAGCAGCCGCTTGGACATCAACATGCTCTTGTGGAGAAATATCATCACAAGCAGTAAAATAACCGGGAAGTTGTTCGTTGGTATTATCACTAAAAGCTTGTGCATTTTTATTCACTAATGTCCTGTAGGCAAGTAATTCAAAACTAGTTACGGCAACTGATTCTTTTGATTTCTTTCCTTGGCGAATAATATTGCGATGATATTCATGGGCAAAACTAGGTTCAATGCCATTAGATACATTGTTACCAAGGCTTAATGCTAACGTGCCCGTTGGCGCAATTGAGCTGTGATGAGTAAAGCGCGCCCCAACGTTGGCAAGCTCTTCAATAAGTTCAGGATACTCTTCACCAATACGCTGCATATAGCGGCTATATTTTGCATGTAACAATGCACCTTTAACTTTATCACCGACTTTCATGCCATCTTTTTTCATTTCGGGGCGCTTTGCTAACATCTGCTGAGTAACAACAAAGGTTTGTGCAAGTATCGGAGCTGGTCCTTTTTCTTTTGCTAAGCTCAATGCTGCTTGCCAACCTGTAACAGCCAAGACCTTAGATACTTGCTCGGTAAAGGCGACTGCATCAGGGCTATTATAAGCGATTGTCATCATAGTTAGTGCTGAGCCTAAACCCAAATATCCCATACCATGTCGACGTTTACTTTCAATTTCTAAGCGCTGTGGCTCTAAGGGTAAACCATTAATTTCAACAACATTGTCGAGCATGCGAGTAAAAACGCTGATCACTGCTCTAAATTTATCCCAATTAAACTCAGCATGAATAGTAAAAGGCTGATCAACAAACTTAACCAAATTAATTGAGCCTAATAAACAGGCGCCATAGGGTGGTAAAATTTGTTCACCACAAGGATTACTGGCTCTTAGTTGTTCACAAAACCAGTTATTATTCATTTCGTTAGCATGGTCAATCAGTAAAAACCCCGGTTCAGCATAATCAAAAGTATTACTCATAATCATGTCCCATAATCTTGCAGCGGGCATGGTGCTATAAATTTTATAGGCAACTTTTCCTTCTTCATTCAAAATATAATCATGTTGCTTAATAAAGGTATCGTCAAAATGATTTTCTTTAAAAACAATTTTGCTACGATCAGTTAAGTCGATGACATCTGCACGTAATTCTTTATGAGAAATTGGAAAAATAAGTAACCAATCTTTATTATCTTTAACCGCTTCAATAAATTCATCGCTAATTAATAGCGATAAATTGAATTGCCTTAAACAACCATCTTCGCGTTTGGCTAAAATAAAGTCTTTCACGTCAGGGTGTGAAACATCGAAGACTCCCATTTGTGCGCCACGCCGGCCTCCTGCGGAGCTAACCGTAAAACACATTTTGTCGTAGATTTCCATAAACGACAGCGGCCCAGAAGTTGTCGCTCCAGCACCCGCGACATAGGCTCCCCTTGGCCGTAAAGTCGAAAATTCATAACCAATACCACAACCCGCCTTTAAGGTGAGTCCTGACTCATGCACCTTAGATAAAATTCCTGTCATCGAGTCTTCAATAGTGCCTGACACGGTACAGTTAATAGTTGATGTGGCAGGTTTAAATTTAAGTGCACCTGCGTTCGAGATTATACGCCCAGCAGGATATGCCCCTGACTCCATTGCCCAATAGAATTTTTCTTGCCAGTGCTTTTGGTTATTCGGTTCAATGTCAGCCAAAGCTTGTGCTACGCGTTTAAAAGTATCTTCAACGCTATGCTCTTGGGCATTGCCATGTTTATCCTTCAAGCAATACTTTTTATCCCAAATATCGAAAGATGCCGCTTGTAAATTGATTTTGTCTAATGATGATTCTTGTACGGTGAGTTCAGCCATAAATATTCCATAGCGATTATTATTATGCAGTTATCATAATATTAAACTTTTAAAGCCGCAACCAATAAGCACAACATATGGGTACATAAATAAGAAACAACACAATATATAGTGTATTTGTGATTTTAATCACAAATACACGAACTTGCCCATAGTTTATGACAGACCAGAGGCAGACCAAATAAGTACAATAAAGTTGAGTACATTTAGATAAAAAAGAAAAATAAGTAAAATTAAGGAAAGGAGAGGAAAAATCAATAGTATAAATAGAAGCCAGTGCAGAAAGTCAGTGATAAGTAGCCTGAGAGTACAAAAGTTAGGTATTCTGTACTCTTTGATTCCCTGTTCAGGGTAAATGTTTACTGGCTAAATAGTCATGAGATTGCATTTCTTGCAAGCGACTAAGGCAGCGTTTAAATTCAAAAACTAGGCTTCCTCCCTGATATAGTTCTTCCAATGCAACTTGAGCAGAAATGATTAATTTCACATTTCGCTCGTAAAACTCATCCACTAAGGCAATAAATCGCCTTGCCGCGTCATCACTATCGACATTCATTTGCGACACATTGGCTAATAATACTGTGTGGTAAAGTCGGCTTATTTCCATGTAATCCCCTTGGCTACGGGCCGATTCACATAATACTGAAAAGTTAAAATGCACTAAACCATCAGATTCTTCAATGGTTGTTAATGGTCGATTATTTATTTCAATTATTTTATTCTTTTGACCCATATCCACTGAAAGCTGAGTGAAATACCTAGCTAAATTTTCATTCGCTGTATTATCTAGCGGATAATGATAAATTTCAGCTTGCTCTAACGTCCGTAAACGATAATCAATACCACTGTCGACATTTATCACATCACAATGCTGATTAATTAAGGCGATAGCGGGTAAAAATCGTGCTCTTTGCAGACCATTTCGATATAACTCATCTGGAATGATATTTGATGTGGCGACTAAGATAACATTTAAAGCAAACAGTTCTTCAAATAAGCTGCCTAAGATCATGGCATCAGTAATATCTGAAACAAAAAATTCATCAAAACAAATAATACAACTTTCATCTGCAAATCGCTTGGCAATTATTTTTAAAGGATCTGCTTGACCACCAAGCGTTTTTAATTCTTGATGCACTCGATGCATAAAACGATGAAAATGCACGCGTGATTTATTTTTGATCGGTAAACAGTCATAAAATGTATCAACAAGATAAGTTTTCCCTCGCCCTACTCCTCCCCAAAAATAGAGGCCTTTGATATTTTTTATGGGCTTTTTTGCAAGAATACGTTGCCAACCATTAAGTACTTTTTTAAAACCTGAAACAGGTAAAGGTTTATTTTGCAGGTCTTCATAAAGACGCTGCAAATTTTTAACCGCATTTTCTTGTGCTGCGTCATATTGAAAATCATCACGGCTTAAATCTTGGCTATATTTATCAAAAGGAGAAAGGTTTATCATTAAGTAATCACTATATTTATCATCTATATTCTAATTTGTGCTTGAAAAATCTATTTTAGCAAACATATTTAGTATATATAATCTGTTTGATACATTAGCATTAAGTATAGCAACCCAAAGAAACGTTTTTAAACAAAACTATCAAAGTAGATGTGGGATCCAAAATCCCATTATTTTTCATTATTTTTCATTATTACAATCAAGGTAATTACGTATGACAATCTTATTAGGCTTATCAATTTTTATTATCGGTGCCATTACAGGATTTATCGCCAACAAATTCTTTAGTGCTGCCTCACAAAACCAACAAAAACTTGCAAATAAAGTAAGTCATAGCGAAACCGCTCTAGAGCAATATAAACTTGATGTTGCCGAGCATTTAGATAGTTCAGCAAAGCTATTAGAACAAATGAATAGCACGTGTAAAATTGCTATGGAGCAAATGACACAAAGCACCAAGTTATTGCAACAAGCAACGCCTGAAGAATCTAGCGCGATGCCTTTCTTCTCAAAAGAAACTCAAGATCAATTAGCACAGACTGTTTCACTTCGTCATAAACGCGCAGAAAAAACAGAAACGTCTCACATCACTGAACCTCCGCTTGATTATTCAGGTGAAGCAAGCGGTTTATTTGATGATTCGAAACAAGCTGTTACAAATACTAGCACGAGTAGATAGGAACTTAACTGTAATCGTTCAGTCTGAATTTGAGTAGTTTTTTGAGTCCATTTATTAATAGAGAGTTGTCTTAAATATGAGAAAAATGTCTGTTTTAGCCAGTACCATTATTTTATCGAGCACAATTGCCTTATCAAGTTTACCTGCAAGTGCTAACTTACCGCTGTCTGTGAATGGTCAGACCATGCCAAGCTTAGCACCGATGTTAACAGGGGTAACTCCTGCTGTGGTCTTAATTTCAGTCAAAGGCACACACGAAATAAAACCCAAAGTACCCGATGCATTTAAATTTTTCTTTGGACGTCCTCGTCAAAATCAAAATCAATCTCAAGAGCGTGAATTTAGGGGGCTAGGTTCTGGCGTTATTATCGATGCCGATGAAGGTTATATAGTTACAAATAACCATGTTATCGCAGAGGCTGATGAAATATTAATCACCTTAAAAGATGGTCGACAAATAAAAGCTAAAAAAATTGGTACTGATGAAGGCAGCGATATCGCTTTATTGCAAATAGATGCCGATGATTTAGTTGAAATAAAAATTGCCGACTCTGACAACTTACGTGTTGGTGACTTTGCTGTTGCTATAGGCAGTCCTTTTGGACTAGGGCAAACTGTTACATCTGGTATTGTCAGTGCTTTGGGTCGTAGTGGCCTTAATATTGAAAACTATGAGGACTTCATTCAAACTGACGCCGCTATTAATAGTGGCAACTCAGGTGGTGCTCTCGTTAACCTGAACGGTGAATTAATTGGCATCAACACCGCAATTATAGGCCCAAATGGTGGCAATGTTGGTATTGGTTTTGCGATTCCAAGTACTATGGTTAAAAATTTAATAGGTCAAATCATTGAATTTGGTGAAGTACGACGAGGTATTCTTGGGGTATCTGGACGAAGCGTAAATAGTGAACTAGTAAAAGCAATGGAGCTTGAAGTAAATCAAGGCGGATTTGTCGAACAAGTAGCACCTGACTCCGCTGCTGAAAAAGCAGGTATTAAAGCAGGAGATGTAATCACTAAAGTTAATGGTAAAGCTGTAAAGTCGTTTTTTGAGTTAAAAGGTAAAATTGGCTCTATTGGCGCAGGTAAAAGTGTGAAAATTACTGTCGTACATCCTAACGGTAAAGAGGAGCAATTAAACGTTACTTTACAGAAGTCTGAAACAGCAAATGTTGAAGCAGCAAGTATTCATCGGATGTTGGATGGCGCTGAGCTGGAAAATAATATTGATGGGGAAGGCATAGAGGTAAAAACTGTTGCTCAAGATAGTCCTGCAGCACTTATAGGTTTAGCTGAAGGCGATGTGATCAGTGGTGTAAATCGTACACGTTTAAAAAATATTGCCGAGTTAAGAACATTTTTAAAGGATCAAAAAGGGGTATTTGCCTTAAATATCATCCGGGGTAATACAAATTTATATTTAATGATCCGTTAAATTATCGATTAAATAACGATACTAAGACTCCCTTTGGAGTCTTTTTTAATATAAAAATCGTATATTAAAATTATCGATACAGATAATATATGTTAGGCTTAAATAAAATAACTATAAAAACTAATTCATTGAAAATTTTCGAACTACTCAAGTATATTATCCGTTCTGCTAGTTATGGCGTTGTTATTGCTGTTGTTTTACTGCTTTTAATTCCAAGTTTAAGAGAAAACAATCTAGCTTCACTTAATATTTTTCAAGCATCTTCACAAGATAGTAAACCACTTTCCTATGCCAAAGCGGTTAGAGAGGCTGGGCCTGCTGTTGTAAATATTTACTCTCAAGAAATACAAACTAAAGTTGGCTACGGCAACAACGTACAACAAAGTTCTCGATTAGGGTCGGGAGTGATCATGGATAGTAGAGGTTATATTTTAACTAACTTCCACGTGGTGCAAAATGCAGATGAAGTTACTGTTTTACTACAAAGTGGCCAACAATTTGCGGCTGAGCTAATTGGTTATGATATTTACACTGATTTAGCCGTTTTAAAGGTAGCAGCAAATAACCTGCCTATAATACCCCAGCAAAAAGATTTAGTTTCACAGACCGGAGATGTGGTACTTGCCATAGGTAACCCCTTTAATCTTGGGCAAACTGTTACTCAGGGTATCGTTAGTGCTACAGGCCGCAACGGGCTAAGTAATACCAGTTATTTAGAATTTTTACAGATGGATGCTGCGATCAACAAAGGTAACTCAGGTGGCGCTCTGGTGGATACTAATGGTAATTTAGTTGGTATAAATTCTCGTAACTTTTCAAATCCCAACTTAAATATTCAAGGTATTTTTTTCGCCGTTCCTTATATGTTAGCCAATAAAGTGATGCAAAAAATTATTGCCCATGGTCGCGTTGTTCGTGGATGGCTAGGGGTTTCAGCAACCCAGTATTTAACAGGCGCCAAAGGTTTTGTTATTGGTGATATCACACCAAACAGTCCGGCAAGTGAAGCTGGATTATTAAGAGGGGATGTTGTGTATCAGATTGAAGATTTACCAATTTATGGCATTACTGATGCACTTGATATTGTGGCTGAAACGAGACCTAATACGACCATAATATTAAAAATATATCGCCAAAAACAAAAGCTAGATATCCCCGTTACCATCATTGAATACGGTACTAAAACCAAAAATTAACATCTACTAACTAAAAAGCTCTCGTAATAACGAAAGCTTTTTAGTTTTTCTATCTAGATAGCTAAAAACTAACTTGCTTTAATGCGAGTAATATTTGCACCTAAAGCTCGTAGTTTATCTTCAATATGCTGATAACCACGGTCTATATGATAGATACGATCGACTTGTGTTTCAGTTGTTGCTACTAAACCCGCAATCACTAAACTTGCCGAAGCGCGTAAGTCCGTTGCCATCACTTGTGCACCATTTAATTGTTCAACACCTTTTGAAATAGCGGTATTTCCCTCAATCGTAATATCTGCCCCCATACGTTGTAATTCAGGCACATGCATAAAACGATTTTCAAAAATGGTTTCTGTTGTTGTTGCCGTACCTTGTGCAATAACATTCAGTGTTACAAATTGGGCTTGCATATCCGTTGGAAAAGCAGGATGAGGCGCTGTGCGTATATTTACGGCTTTAGGGCGCTGTGACATCACAAGTTCAATCCAATTATCACCGACTGTAATCTTAGCACCTGCTTCTTGTAATTTACTAATAACGGCATCTAATGCTTTAGGATCCGTATTTAAACACTTTATGTGTCCTTGCGTTACCGCTGCAGCAACTAAGAAGGTTCCTGTTTCGATACGGTCAGGCATAACGCGATATTGTTCACCACAAAGTTTTTCTACACCTTCTATAGTTAAGGTATCGCTACCGGCTCCTGAGACATTTGCCCCCATTGAATTTAAGCAATTGGCTAAATCAACTATTTCAGGTTCTCGTGCAGCATTTTCAATGATAGTCGTGCCATTAGCTAGCGCTGCGGCCATCATTAAGTTCTCAGTTCCCGTCACACTCACGGTATCCATAAAAATGGTCGCGCCTTTTAATCGGCCATCATTTTTTGCAATAATATAGCCGTTTTCAACTTCAATATCAGCGCCCATTAGTTTTAAACCATGGATATGTAAATTAACCGGTCTAGCGCCAATGGCACAGCCACCAGGTAATGATACTTCTGCATGGCCAAAGCGTGCTAACAATGGACCTAAAACTAATATTGAAGCACGCATTGTTTTAACTAATTCATAAGAGGCACGACAATGATCTATTGTGCTCGCGTCTATTTGTACTGAGTTATCACCTAACCAACTAACTTTTGCACCTAGTTGACTAAGTAATTTAATCGTTGTTTCAATGTCGTTTAATCGAGGAACGTTGTTAAACGTTATTGGTGTTTCTGATAACAAAGCGGCCATAAGAATAGGCAAAGCCGCATTTTTAGCGCCTGAAATGGTGACTTCACCCTGTAGTGGTTGTCCACCAATTATTTTAAATGCATCCAAGTGATTATTCTTTCTATGTTGATTAAATTAAAGAGGAAGGTTAAACATTTTCTCACGTTGCCAGACTGACGTTGTGAATGTTTTTATCGTTACCGCATGTATAGCACCATCTTTTATCGCTTGAGATAATGGCGCATAAATTGTTTGCTGTTTTTTTACTCGGCTTAACTCACCCAAAAAATCTGCAATAGCGATAACTTTACATTGTGAACCGTCAAAACTAACATGCAATTCATTTAATTCAACGGCATCATTAATTAATTTTTCTATATCTGAAATTTCCACATATACCTCATATTAAGCTAGTAATGAACGATAAACATTAGTGTATAAAAAATACCGTTCAGTGTATCGCTATAGCTTAACCTATTTACCTTACGGTAGGTATAATTCCACTTAGAATTTTTAGAAATTCTGTCTATCTCCATTTAACATCTATGCGTTAAATGGATTGCTAGTACAAGTTTGAGAGTCTATTTATTTAGGTATGAATGAATCAACACCACTTAAGGCTGCTAATTTCAGTAGTTCTTGAGGGACATGGATAAAAGTTAACGAGCACGACTTTAAGTTTGCTTGCTCGACAATATACAATAGCCAAGCTAATCCTGCCGTATCCACTTTTTTTACTTGTGATAAATCAACAATCATCTTTTGTGAAGAAAACAAGTTTTTACTTTTTGTTTCAAATGATTTAGTGATAGTTGTTCGGATCAACTCACCGACAACCATCGACTTCCCACCCATTAATGTTAGATCTAATTGCGCCATTTAATGACCTATAATTTTTTAAAAGTAATATTTTGAATGCTTTTTTTCTTCAACATTTCAGTTACATACGGCAAACCCTTCTGCCGAATAATACTCGCCAATTCAGCTTGTTTACTGTCTAATAAACTAACGCCTTCAGCAACCATATCATAAGCCTTCCAGTCATTAGTTTTAGTATTCTTACGTACGCGAAAGGAAATACTTATCGGGTTTCTCCCTGGCTCAATGACCAGTGTATCTACGGCAACTATTTTTTCATTAGTGAGATTTTTTGCAGGTGCAAATTCTACTTTTTGATTGTTATACAAGGTAAATACTTGTGCTAATGAGGTCACATAATAATCTCTAAATACAGGAACAAACTCTTTACGCTCTTGTGCTGTTGTTGATTTAAAATTCTTAGCACCGATCACTTTATATGCCGAATATTTGTAATCTATATAAGGTAGTAATTCCTCATTAATGATTGTTTTAAGTAAATTCGGATTGGCACGAATTAAGCGGTGTTCATCGGCAAAACGCTTGAAAGTAATACCTGCTACTTTTTGAATCATAGTGTAAGGATTTTTCTTCGCTACTTTAGCTATCTCAGCCGAAAATACCGAAACAGAAAAAATTAACCAAAATCCCACGATAGCCAATACGACTTTATTTATATTGTTTGTTTTTTTCATAGTCAACTTTACTCACCACTTCCTTGGCTAAACAAAAACTGCCCGATCAACTCTTCTAATACTAAAGCTGGTTTTGTATCTTCGATATAATCACCCGGACCTAAAATGGTGACTGACTCATCAATAAACCCTGGCAATAAACCTACATACTGTTCTCCTAATAAACCCGCGGTTAATATTGAAACTGATGTCGCTTCAGAGAAATGATTATATTGTGCATAAATATTTAGGGTAACTACTGGAGTATAGTCTTCTACATCAAGAGATATATCCGTTACTCGACCAACAACAACGCCACCCACTTTAATGGGAGATCTGACCTTTAACCCCCCGATATTATCAAACTTGGCATAAAGGTCATAAGTTTCACCTGAGCCAGAAATACCACTATCGGCAACTTTTAACGACAACATCAATAATGCAGCTATTCCAATTAATGCAAATAACCCAACCATAAACTCTATTTTTTTCGACACCATGTCTTCCACCAACCACTAAAACAAATTAAAAATACACTAATATTTATTTGGTAAACATCAATGCTGTTAATACAAAATCTAACGCTAAAACAAGTAACGATGACTGAACTACCGTTGACGTTGTCGCTCTACTGATCCCCTCTGACGTTGGATCACAACTATAACCTTTATAAACAGCAATCCAAGTGACCACAAAAGCAAAAACAACACTCTTAATGATGCCATTTAAAATATCTTTATTAAAATCAACTTGAGCTTGCATAACTGACCAAAAAGTACCGCTATCTACACCTAGCCAGTCAACACCAACCAAGTGTGCACCTAAGATTCCGACCGCAGAAAATATAGCAGCCAATAAAGGTAAACTAATAAAGCCCGCCCAAAATCTTGGTGCAACAATGCGTCTTAACGGATCAACAGCCATCATTTCCAAGCTTGATAATTGTTCAGTCGCTTTCATCAATCCAATTTCTGCTGTTAACGCTGAACCCGCTCGTCCAGCAAACAATAAGGCCGCAACAACAGGCCCCAGTTCGCGCAACAGAGCTAAGGCAACCATAGGTCCCAAGCTTGCTTCAGCACCATAGCCCACTAAAATAGTATAGCCCTGTAAGGCTAAAACCATACCTATAAATAATCCTGAAACCAAAATAATGGTCAGTGATAATACGCCAACGGCATATAACTGGTTTATCAACAAAGGAAAGCCTTTGCGCACATTGGGAACATGAGCCAATGCTGATGTCAATAACATCACCGCCCTTCCCAAACCTGCAATAACCGCAATGACTTTTCTGCCAAGTAATATGATTTTATTCATGTTCTACATCCCTTTACCAATCAATTCATCACGATAAGGTTTGGCTGGGTAATGAAAAGGAACCGGACCATCAGATTCACCTTTTACAAATTGTTGAACTAAAGGGGACGTTTGTTCTAAAATTTGTTGGGGTGTGCCATGACCAATAATTTTTTGCTCGGCAATAACATAAATATAATCAGCGATACTCATCACTTCAGGTACATCATGTGATACCACAACAGACGTTAATCCCAAGGCATCACTTAACTCACGGATTAAACGAACAATAACCCCCATAGAAATAGGGTCTTGTCCGGCAAACGGTTCGTCGTATAAAATTAATTCTGGGTCTAATGCAATTGCACGAGCCAATGCAGCACGACGTGCCATCCCACCAGACAATTCACTCGGACGTAAGAATCTAGCTCCTCTAAGTCCTACCGCTTCAAGCTTCATTAAGACAATTTTTTCAATAATTTCTTCTGATAATTCTGAATGCTCTCGAATTGGAAAAGCAATATTGTCAAAAACAGTCATATCTGTAAATAAGGCACCACTTTGAAACAGCATACTCATGCGTTTACGGGTTTCATAAAGCTCATTTCGAGATAATTTAGGGATGTCTTGTCCGTCAAATATTATTTGCCCTGAATCTGGCTTAAGTTGACCACCAATCAAGCGTAATAACGTAGTTTTACCTATACCACTTGGCCCCATGATTGCTGTAACTTTTCCTTGTGGAATCGCTAAGCTAATATCATCATAGATGACACGGTCGCCACGTTTGAAGCTCATATTTTTAACATCGACTAATATATTTGACATATTCTTTTCAGGGGTCGCAATTTATTATCAGTAATTTCAAAGCAATTTTAACGTACAACAGCTGATACTGCATTAGAAAATAGTAAATAAATATGTTTAAAGACTGTAAGTAATTGTAAGAAACGGGGCGTTAAGCTGTTATTTAACATCAAAAGTAAGTTAATTAATGTTAATGTAGCGGCATGACAGGCGACAATATCGTAAAAGTCATTAATGACCCTTTTGAAATAGATAAGAACTAAGGCTATTTGGCTAAGTAAAATAAAAGTTTGTTTTTTTATACTATTTTAATAATAATTCATTTTTTAATAGTACAACCCGCGAATATTTAATTTAAGATCCGCCGCATCAACTGGGTAGTTCAAACAGGAAGCTTCAATGTTAGTTCAAGTTTTAATTTTGCTAGTCTCTCTAGTCGTATTAGTATGGAGTGCTGATAAATTTGTTTTTGGCGCATCATCACTAGCAAGAAATATGGGGATATCTCCGATGATCATCGGGCTAACCATTATTGCTATGGGCTCATCAGCCCCTGAAATGATGATAGCAGCAACCGCTTCATTACATGGTAATTCGGATACAGCTATTGGTAACGCTATTGGCTCAAATATAACTAACATCGCCTTAGTCTTAGGTATTACCGCATTATTCCAACCATTAACCGTTTCATCTTCAACCATAAAAAGAGAGCTTCCTTTAGTTTTAGCCATTACCGCTTTGGCTTATTGGATGATATCTGATGACTATTTCAGTTTCACCGAGGGATTAATTCTTTTTATTGGATTTTTTGTCTACATAGTGACGCTGCTCCTTATCACCCTACGCAGTACAAAAACAAAACCTATTGATGAC
>JBLHNB010000016.1:0-71187 GCA_047621305.1 Alteromonadaceae bacterium
GATCTATTATAAGCGAGAGTAAATGTTCAAGAGCAAGGCGCTTGAGTGAGTAATAGCGTGCTATTGGGATTGAAAGCAACGCAGATATTGGATATTTAGACCGTCTTAGAATGATCGATTCATTATTTCAATTGGTATTATATAACTGGCACACCCTTTATCAATTTGCTAACCCATACAACTTAATAACTCTCGACAGTCAAAATAGCCTCTTTGTTAAAATCAAACAAAAACTCATAGATTGATGCCGAAAGGCTAGTCAAAACCAACCTGACACTGTTAGAATCTATCACATTGAAAACTTAAGAATCACGAGAATAATAAGATGGGCAGAGCTTACCAAAACCGTAAATTGTCAATGGCGAAAACTGCTGGCGCAAAAACTAAAGTTTATTCTAAATACGGAAAAGCTATTTATGTATGCGCTAAAACTGGAGGGGTCGACCCTGATGGTAATTTATCACTACGTGGTATGATCGAGAAAGCGAAAAAAGATCAAGTACCAACACATGTTATTGAAAATGCGCTTAAAAAAGCAGCTGGCGCTGGCGGTGAAGATTATTCTGAAGCGCGCTATGAAGGTTTTGGTCCAGGTAACTGCATGGTGATAATTGATTGTTTAACTGACAATGGTAATCGTACCATCAAAGATGTACGTCAATGCTTTACTAAAACCTATGCCAAAATAGGTTCAACAGGTACCGTTTCTCATATGTTTAATCATCAGGCGGTATTCGCTTTTAAAGGTGAAGATGATGAAGCTGTATTAGAAAATTTAATGATGGCTGATATTGACGTTACAGATGTTGAACTTGAAGACGGCATTATTACCGTTTATGCACCACATACTGAGTTTTTCAAAATCAAAACTGAATTTGCTAACAGCATGCCAGAATTTGAACTCGAAGTTGAAGAGATTACTTGGGTACCACAAACTTATACTGAAATTTCTGGTGAAGAAGACACCGCCAATTTTGAAAGATTTATCGCCATGTTAGATGATTGTGATGACGTACAGCACGTATATCACAACGCAGATATCGCTGAATAATTCTAATAATCAATCGGTTAATATAAAACCAAGGTATTTATATTAAGGCATCTATATGATGCCTTTTTTCGTTTTAAGGTAAATATAATGATAGATTTTCGTTCTGATACAGTTACCCGCCCCTGCAAGAAAATGCGACAAGCGATGAGTGATGCAATAGTTGGTGATGATGTTTATGGTGACGATCCAACCGTAAACGAACTAGAGCGTTGGGCCGCAGAAAGTCATGGCATGGAAGCGGCTCTTTTTTGTACTTCAGGTACTCAAGCTAACCTCCTTGCACTAATGACACATTGTCAGCGCGGTGATGAATATTTATGTGGTCAACAAGCGCATAATTACAAATTTGAGGGTGGAGGGGCTGCAGTTTTAGGCTCTATTCAACCTCAACCTATTCAAAATGAGGTTGATGGCACTCTCTGTTTTGATAAGCTTAAAGCCGCAATAAAACCCGATGACAGTCATTTTGCCAAAACAACTTTATTGAGTATTGAAAACACCATTAATGGTAAAGTTATTCCATTATCTTATATAAAAAAAGCACGTGAATTTACCCACCAACATCACTTAAAACTACACCTTGATGGTGCTCGTATTTATAATGCAATTACCGCTCTCAATATAGATATTAACGATATTACTCAGTATCTTGACTCAATCAGTATTTGCTTATCGAAAGGACTAGGTGCACCAGTAGGATCATTATTGTTAGGCAATAAAGAATTTATTAAAAATGCGCGGCGTTGGCGTAAAATGCTTGGTGGCGGTATGCGTCAAGCCGGAATTCTCGCTGCTGCAGCCACAATAGCGCTTAAAGATAATGTCGCTAAAATAGCTGAAGATCATAAAAACGCCGCATATTTAGCAGCTAAACTGAGCGAAATAGAGGGATTAAAGGTTAACATTGAACATGTAGAAACAAACATGGTATTTGTTAAACTCGCAAATACAATCGAGATTAAAAGCATTGCTGAAAGCTTAAAAGAAAAAAACATTTTAATCAGTGCTGGCAATCCATTGCGCTTAGTTACGCACCTTGATATCAATAAACGTGATATTGATACTTTTGTATCTGAACTCAAAAAATCGCTGATAAACTGTCATCAATAAGTTATAAAAGATGACTTAAGTATCAATTATATATAGCGTATTGGTAAAAGGTAAATGTATTAATGCCAGCAAGCTTCACTAAAATACTGGCTTTAACTTGGGTTTAGGTGAAATATCAAAACAGGCGATATTTAGCGATAATTTCGCCTCTAATTCTATAAAATGGCCTAGTGTATTTAATTAATACGCTAAACCTAACACCAAATTTATTCGCAGCTATAGCACCCCGTATTTGATTCGCGACGCTAATGGTCTTTATACAGTCAAAAATTATTGAAGACTACTGAATTTAGGGACTAACCTCAACTATAGTTGCTGCCAAACCATGATCATTCAATTAAGTATTCTAATTTTAATTAACGATAATTAGTCAGTTCGCTCTACTCGCCATGGTGGGTTTAAACGATTTTCTCCAGCCCAATAAAATTTTATTTTGTTGCCGGATGGATCGTGAGTTATAGCCTCCCGCCATAAGTACGAGGTATCTGTTGGTAATTGCGAAAATTTAACTCCTTTAGCAATAAATCCCGCAACTAGATCGTCAAGATCTTGATGCTCAAAATAAATAATCGCGCCGTTTATAAACGGCTCATCATTAAGTGATAAAGAAAATGTAGAGCCGCCATTAATACATTCGAATCGAGCATAATGCTCAGTATCAACAATTTGCGTAAAACCTAGTTTTCGATAAAAAGCGGTAGCTAACGCCATGTCTATAACAGGTAAGGTTATTTGATTTAATTGCATAGGAGGCAAACCTTTTTATTTATCTTATTTATTAAATCTACGTAAATTATATTGTTTATTTAATACGGTAAAGTCCAAAACAAATAGAACACCTGCATAATGGTTGCATCAGTAATAATAGAGACTATTCAACTTGATATTATAAAATGACGTGAATATTACTCCGTGGCTTTAACTTGTTGCCAGTATTCCTCTAATGTCGCTAAGTCATGTTCAGTAAAAGCTTTATTTGACTGTTTAACGCGATCTTCAACACCATGAAAGCGTTTGGTAAATTTTTTACTGGCTTGTCTTAACAATGCTTCAGGGTCTTGTTTTGCATGACGGCAAAGATTGACTACCGCAAACATTAAATCACCGATTTCTTCAGCCAACGCTTGGGGATTTTGATGTAGTTCTTCTCTAACTTCATCAACTTCTTCAACTACTTTAGCAAATACATCATCAATATTGTGCCAGTCAAAACCTACATGAGCACAGCGTTTTTGAATTTTAGCTGCTTGTGATAATGCCGGTAAATTTTTAGGAATATCAGCTAAAATACTTAAGTTTTCTTTGGAATTTTTGAGTTCTCGTTCTTTAATTTTTTCGTTTTCCCAATTTGCTTTAATTTCATCGTCAGTTATTAAATGTTCATTCGCAAAAACATGAGGATGACGTCGAATAAGCTTCTCACAAATAGAAGTAACAACACCGTTAAAATCAAATAGCTGTTGTTCCTTTCCTAGTTGACTATAAAAAATCACTTGGAATAATAAGTCACCAAGTTCTTTTTCCAACTCAGCAAAATCGCCTTGTTCAATAGCATCGGCAACCTCATAAGCCTCTTCTAAGGTATAAGGTACAATAGAGGTGAAATTTTGTTTAATATCCCATGGGCAGCCTGTTGTTGGGTCTCGAAGCTGTTCCATGATCCAGCGTAATTTTTCAATTGACGGTTCGCTGTCAGTATTAAGGTTTAACTTATTCTCAGTCATTTATTTTATGTACTCTATTTTTAAAGGCGTTTTGCTTCAACGATGTCATCAAGCTGTAATAGCTTACCAAGTAATCTCGCCAATACTTCAATATTCGTTAGCTCGAGATTCAACAACATGCTCATGGTTTGCTTGCTAGTATCAGTGTGACTCTCGATACCAATAATACTGACACGCTCATTGGCAATTATGGTTGAAACATCACGGAATAACCCCTGACGATCACTACCAATAATTTTCACCGTGGCTTGATAACTTTTATTATCCTGCTCGCCCCACTGTACTTCAACCTCACGTTCAGGTTGCAGTGATAAGGCATTAGCTAACTGCTCACAGTCATCTCGATGTACTGATATACCACGCCCCTGCGTAATAAACCCCGTAATATCATCACCTGGCACAGCATGACAACATTTGGCCATGTGGGTTAATAAGTTACCAACGCCAGACACCGTTATACCATTACTATCAGCAGCGTATTGGTGAGTTTGACTTGGCTGTTTTATTACCGAATTGGGGTCAAGTTCCTCAACTGGCTTGGATTTTTCATGCGCTTGATTAAGAAAATTAACAATTTGATTTAATCGTGCATTTCCTGAGCCTATAGCAGCATACAAATCGTCAATACTGTTAATATTAAAGCGTTTGCTGGTCGCCATTAAGTCGACATGACCAAGTTTTAATTTGGCTAACTCTGTATCAAGTAAATCCTTGCCAGTAATTATATGTTTGTCACGGTCTTGGAGTTTAAAATAATGTTGAACCTTGGCTCGTGCTCTTGCTGTATGAATATAATGTAAACTTGGATTTAACCAATCACGACTTGGGTTGGGTGTTTTACTGCGTAATATTTCAATTTGGTCACCTGTTTGTAGGCGATAGGTAAATGGTACAATTCGACCAAAAACTTTTGCTCCAATACAACAATGTCCAACATTAGAATGAATATAATAAGCAAAATCTAGTGGCGTTGCGTTAACGGGTAAGTCAATCACATCACCGCTGGGAGTAAAAACATAGATTCGGTCTTCAAAGACTTGGCTGCGGAGCTCATCAATTAATTCGCCGCTTTCTGTAACATCTTCTTGCCATTGTAGAATTTTTCTTAACCAGCTGATTTTTTCATCAAAGCCAGTCGATTTTCCGCTGGCGGTGCCTTCTTTATAACGCCAGTGAGCAGCAACACCCAGTTCAGCATCATCATCCATTTGCTGTGTTCTAATTTGAACCTCAACAGATTTTCCTTCTGGACCAAGCACCACTGTATGAATCGATTGATAACCATTAGGTTTAGGTGTAGCAACATAGTCATCAAACTCGTTGGCTAAATGTTTCCAACTGGTATGAACAATACCTAAAGCACCGTAACAATCTTGTAGTTTTTTAACGACAACTCGCACTGCTCGCACATCAAATAATTGGTCAAAGTCTAATGATTTTTTCTGCATTTTTTTCCAAATGCTGAAAATATGTTTAGGGCGTCCATAGACCTCCCCTTCAATATGTAATTCTTTTAATTGCAGCGCTAAGTGATCAACAAAATCGACCATGTAACGTTCTCGGTCTAAACGTTTCTCGTCTAAAAGCTTAGCAATTTTTTTATAAACGTCAGGGTGTAAATAACGAAAAGCTATATCTTCAAGCTCCCATTTTAACTGCCCTATTCCGAGCCTATTCGCTAGTGGAGCATAAATATTTTCAGTTTCTTTTGCGGCTAAAACACGTGTTTCTTCATCGCTATTCTTAACAATGCGTAAATGACATAAACGCTCGGCTAATTTAATGACGACCGCACGAACATCGTCGACCATTGCCAACAACATGCGACGGATGTTGTCAACTTGACCCGCAGAGACCTGATTTGATTTACTTTGCTGTAGCGCTTTAATCGCTTCCATTTGACTAACGCCATTACAAAGCAAATAGATTTGTTTGTTAAAATTCTCTTGAATGAAGTCTAGCGCAATACAGTCATACTCTAATAACGGACATAAAAAAGCGGCACATAGTGAATCTTTATCGAGATTCAATGTTGACAATATTTCAACCATTTCCAATGACTTGGTCTGGCACTCTTCTTGTTCATCAAAGTATTGTGAAACTTTTGCCCATAACACTTCCAACGCTTTGTTTTTAGCGGCACTAAGCTCGAGTGAACTTAACCATTGCTCAAAGCTTGTTTTGGACATTTGATGTGATTTACGCACCGAAACCATGAGAATTCCTATTTTTCCTTTAAGCTATAATTAACAATATTTACAACACTTAACGAGTCAACAATACCATAGTCTCGATATGCTTTGTTTGTGGAAACATATCCATTATTGCTATTTTTTCAATTTTATAGCTGTGGGTAAGTAATAACTCTATATCTCTGGCCAGTGATGCTGGGTCACAACTAACATATAAAATACACGGTATCGAAAGTTTTAGCAGCTGTTCTACTGCTTGGTATGCACCCGCTCGCGCAGGATCAAGTACGACTTTGTCATACCCCTCGATATGCCAAGGCTTTGATGACCAGTCAGTATTTAAGTCAGCTTGATAGAAAGAGCAATTACCTATCTTATTTATTGCCGCATTTTCATTTGCTTTATCGACCATGACTTGCAAACCTTCAACCCCCACTACCGACTGTACTTGTTGAGCTATTGGTAGTGTAAAATTTCCTAGGCCGCAAAATAAATCCAAGACTTTATCCGTAGGTTTAAGTATTAACCACTGTAACGCTTGCTCGATCATCTTTACATTAACAAGATGATTTATTTGAATAAAGTCTTTAGGTTCAAAGTGAATATCTACACCCTGAGGCAACGAATAATGTAAGTCTGTCATTGCTATTAATGGTGTTAAACGATCCCCTTCATCAATAACAACCTGCCAACTATTGTCTTGAATAGCTTGCAGCCATAACTTTTTATCTGCACTATTCATTGGTTTTAATTGACGTATTATTAGCGTAACTTTATCCGTAGCGATAACCTCAACATGGCCAATAGCACAATGTGTCGTTAACTTTTGAATAATCACATTTAACTGTACAAAAATATTTTGTAATGGTTCAACCAAAACCGGGCAGCATTTAATAGCGGTTAATTGATTAGTGGCTTTTTGCCTGAAACCTATGGTTGCTTGCCCTTTTTTATTATATTGCACACCGATTCTTGCTTTACGACGATATTGCCAAGGAGAACTTGTAACTGGAGGTTGCCAAGGAAGTTGCCCATTAATATGATTATATGTGAAAAGTTGAGATACCTTCTCTTGCTTAAACGGTAAATGTTGCTCAAAATTTAAATGTTGTAGGTCACAACCACCACATGTTTTAAAGTGTTTACATTCTGCGTCGACTCTATATTCACTTTTACTAACAATATCAATTAACTTAGCTCGAGCGTATTTACTTTTTTTCTCAAAGACTTTAGCCGTAACACTTTCATTCAAAAGTGTTCCTTCAACAAATATGGGTTTATTTTGATAATGAGCTACACCACAACCATTATGGTCCAAGCGCTCAATCGTTAGTTTAATTTGTTGACCTAAAGTCTGTTTTTTATCGGTTGCTTTGAAAAAATTTGCCATGAGATATACCTGTTATCAGTCAACACTACAATTTTAGATTAGTATATGACATGATAAGATTTATACTTTGAAGTATGCTTAAGATAAGCTGGTAATTCTACACGAAAGTTAAGAGAGACATGCATAAAATAAGTCTAAAAGACTGGGTCATATTACTGACAATCATTCCAACAACTTTGATAGGTTTATCCATTGCAGGTTATTTTTCATATAGCCGCTATATCGAACTTGACGATTTTCTTACGACTCGGTCGCAAAGTATTATTGAACCCCTCGCCATTGCTAGTGTCGATCCTATTCTGCATAAACAACGTGAAAAGCTGCGCCATTTAGTTGGAGCGACCCATAGAAGCCAATCTTCCATCGTTAAAAATATAACGGTTTTCACACAAGACAACCAAATATTAGTCACCAGTGCCTATAACGGTGATATAAATTTAATGCGCCTAGATGCGGGTGAAGCGATCCCGCAAAGTACTTCTGTTATCGAACGCGACAATTTCTTAATCTTTAGAACGCCTATTATTGATGAATCAAGTCAAACTACTGAAAATGACGCTTTACACTCAACAAAAAGAACCACAAATCATCAAAATAACATTGGCTATATCGCCATGCAAGTCAATAAAGACAACATAAAATTCAATCAACAAAGTCAAATACTAACAGCGCTATCTATTGTATTCTTTGGCTCTTTAATTAGCGCGTTGTTCTCAATACGATTAATAAAAAATGTTACCCGCCCAGTATCAGCAATGGTTAAAGCAATTGATAGAATAAGAGAAGGAAAACAAGACAGCCGTGTTAGTGGTCAATTAATTGGTGAATTAAACTTTCTAAAAAATGGCATTAATGCCATGGCACAGTCATTAGGTGATTATCATGATGAAATGCAAGGCAGCATTGACCAAGCAACAATTGACTTAAGAGAAAGTTTAGAGCAATTTGAAATTCAGAATGTTGAGCTCGATATTGCAAAGCGCAAAGCGCAAGATGCCAACAAAGTGAAGTCAGAATTTTTAGCCAATATGAGCCATGAATTAAGAACGCCGTTAAACGGTGTCATAGGTTTTACCAGACAAGTACTTAAAACACCATTAAGTGATACCCAGCGAGACTATTTGCAAACTATAGAGCGCTCTGCTGCTAATTTGCTGTCTATCATTAACGATATATTAGATTTTTCTAAACTAGATGCCGGGAAAATGGTCATTGAGAGTATTCCTTTTTCATTGCGAGAGACCGCCGAAGAAGCATTAACTCTACTGGCACCGAGCGCCCATCAAAAAAACATCGAATTATCGCTCAATATCAGCAGTATATTACCCGATTCACTTATCGGTGACGCGATGCGAATTAAACAAATACTGATCAATTTAGCCAGTAACGCCATTAAATTTACCGACAAAGGTTCAGTTAACATCGATATCAGATGTGAACATGTTGATAATCACTCAGCCATCATCAAAGTTGAGCTCGTTGATACCGGAATTGGTATGAGCCCAGAACAACAAAGCACAATTTTTGAAGCATTTGGTCAAGCAGATAAAAGTGTCACTCGTTTGTATGGGGGTACAGGTTTAGGTCTGGTTATCTCTCAACGTTTAGTCTCCGAAATGCATGGAAATATGGGGTTTTTAAGTATTGATGGTCAAGGTTCCACCTTTTGGTTTACTTTTCAATGTGAAGTCAACCCTATGTCATTACTACCCTTGCTAAATACACATGGTCTAAAACAAAAGCACATTTTATATTTTGAGCCTCATAACCACAGTAGAATGTCAACAACAGAAATTATGATCAGTTGGGATATGAAGGTATCTCATGCTACCAGCCTTAAACAACTGAGTGAAATACTACAACAGCAAGATCATTTGGATTACATATTAATTGGTCACGATGCATCACCAACGGGTATCAATGACTTCAAAAAATCACTTAAAGCTATTAAAACGTATAATACACCAATACATGTTGCTCTTAATAGTAGCTCTCCAAGCATTCAGGAAACGCTCATTGCCAGTGGTGCGTCGAGTTGTATCAGTAAACCAATAACGCCTTATCGCTTATGCAAAGCATTAAGATCTCAAGGAAATACTATTATTGAAGAAACTAATAATATTCCTGATAAGAAAATACCAGTCAAAGTGCTTGCTGTTGATGACAATGATGCGAACTTAAAACTGATTAAGGCCTTATTGTTAGAACAAGTTGACGCGGTAATTACCGCGACAAATGGTAAAGAAGCGCTCGCATTGTGTAAAAATGAAAAGTACGCACTTATTTTTATGGATATACAAATGCCTGTTATGGATGGCGTTACAGCTTTGACCGCAATTAAAGAACAAACCTTTAACGATACCACCCCTATCATCGCGGTAACTGCACATGCACTTTCTGGTGAAAAGGATAAGTTATTAGAGCAGGGCTTTGATTTTTATATGACGAAACCTATTGATGAAACAATGTTACGCCATACCATCTATGAATATTGTGATTTAAATATTTTAACAAAATCAAATGCCATAATAATGCACAATAGCATAACGGAAACACAAGTACCGGCTAAAACTAATGTTGTTATTGATTGGCCCCTTGCCCTTAAACGCGCTGGTAATAAGGCAGAGTTAGCAAAGGATATGCTTAAAGGATTGGCGCAAAGTTTACCAGAAACAAAACAAAATATATCAGAGGCATTAACATCCCAAGATACGGCCCAATTAAAAACATTAATTCATAAACTAAACGGTGCTTGTTGTTATTCTGGTGTACCAAATTTAGGCTATGTCACTCATCTTATTGAAACAGAATTAAAACGTGATGTTAGTATTGATGATTTGGAACCAGAGTTTTTGGAGTTTTTTGAACATCTTGACAGTGTGATAAGGCAGGCGCCCATTATATTGAGTTCCCTAGTGGAGTCTTAAGAATAAGCGTTAATCCATTGTTATTAAACTTTTTGTTACCGTGTAGGCGCATTGGGTGAGGTATTAATATCGCCATCTTCACTTATCGTTGCGGTACCGCCGTTACAAATTAAAAATGCGATACTACGACCTTGTTCATTACGAATAAAAGCCAGCTCATAACCAAATTTACCAAGACTACTCGCAGAAAATTTTTGTGCTAATGATAGTTTAGACCACCATACTGAATACTCTGGTGGTTCTTGTCTTCGATCAATAACAGTTAATTTTTCAGATTGCATATTTCACTTCGATTCAAAAAACAGTCAAGGGGTATAATCAGAGTATAGTCCTATTTTTCAAAAAAAAAAGACATTTGTTTAAATTTTATACGATTTTATTTGGACAATATTACAACTGCTGTTGCATAAGTGGCTTCATCAGATAAAGAAATATGCCAACTTTTGGCACCTAATTCTTCAGTAATAACTAAGGCTTTACCAGAAATAATCAGCACTGGCTGGCCACTTGCTAAGGAGTTAATTTGAAAATTTTGAAAAGATACTCCATTAGCAATACCCGTTCCGAGGGCTTTAGAAGCAGCTTCTTTCCCTGCCCATCGTTTGGCTAAATAACGGTCAGGGAAATTTAAATTAGCATGGTGAACAAGCTCTTCTGGCGTTAATACCCGACGTGCTAATTTATCTTTAGTCGCTGCAGACATCTTTTCAATGCGACTAATTTCAATGATATCTGTTCCAAGGCCAACAACTGACACACATGCTCCTTATTTTACTACACGATTTTATGACACTAGTTTGCTAGGCTATTTTACTACACTAAGACGCGCTTCTAGCATTAAGCGTTTCATGTCCCTGATTGCTTTGTCTAAACCGTCAATAACAGCACGTGCAATAATACTATGGCCAATATTTAACTCTATAATCTCAGGTATCGCCGCAATAGGCTTTACATTAAAATAATTTAAACCATGTCCAGCATTAACTTTTAAACCTTTGCCGTGTGCATATTGAATTGCATCAACTAAACGAGCAAGCTCCGTTTGTTGCTCAGTTTCATTAGAGGCATCAGCATAATGACCGGTATGAATCTCAATATAAGGGGCTTTAGTGGCAAGTGCTGCGTCAATTTGATCTTTGTCTGCATCAATAAATAAGCTAGTTTCAATACCAGCAGCAGATAACTGCGTAACCGCTTGCGTGATTTTGTTTAACTGTCCAACGATATCTAAACCGCCCTCAGTGGTTAACTCTTCACGTTTTTCAGGAACTAAACAACAAAAGGCCGGCTTTACTTCACAGGCAATGGCAAGCATTTCATCTGTAACAGCAATTTCTAAATTCATCCGCGTATGTAATGTTTGCTTTAAAACATGAATATCTCGGTCTTGAATATGCCGACGATCTTCTCTTAGGTGCACAGTAATACCATCAGCACCGGCATGCTCAGCAACTGCGGCTGCATAGACTGGGTCAGGAAAATTTGTTCCTCTAGCTTGTCTTAATGTCGCAATATGATCGACGTTTATGCCTAATAAAATATCATTCATGGGTATACTCTTATTTTATAAATAATTTTCGACTATGGAGTGGTTTACCATCAAGAAAATGGTTTATGATTTGTCTCATTAATAGTTTGTAACTGTGTAAAACATTTTTGTCTGTAAATTGTTGTTGAGCTATAGCTTGTATATGCTTTTGATCATAACAAGGCGTGTTCATTTTTGTTACTGCCGGAATAAACCCCTGCTCTTTTACATAATAAAAAGTCGCACAGTCAATTTCAAATACCGGACTAAAATCAAAACACTGTCCTAATTCATCTAACAGTGTCATTTCAAAATGACGAAGAATTAATTCAAGCGGTTGGCAGGTAAGTAATGCTAATAAACTATTTTTATACTGTAAATATAGTTCACTGCATTCGATATGCTCACCTAATAAACGCACCAACAGCTCATTTAAATAAAAGCCGCTATATAAGTAGTTACCCGTTAATTTATAAGATTTTTCACTTGCTTCTACACGGCTTAATAACTTTAAACTACCGTTGCCCTTAAGAATAATGTTTAATGGTGAAAAGGGCTGAAGAAGCCCTTTTTTATTTGATTTTAGTGTTTTACCAACATAAACAATGGCTGATGTTTTACCATTATTTTCGGTAAGAAACTCGACAATCTGCTGATTTTCTCGATACGGACGGCTATGTAATAAAAACGCTGATTGCTCTATTTCAACCATTAGCCAGAATAATCATCGCCATAACCAAGACTACGTAATGCGCGTTCATCATCAGCCCAGCCTGATTTAACTTTGACCCACGTTTCTAAAAATACTTGTTGATCAAATAAAGTTTCCATATCTCGACGCGCTTCTTGACCAATAGTTTTTAGTTTTTCACCTTTATTGCCAATAACCATGCGTTTTTGTGTTTCTCGTTCAACTAAGACTAAAGCATTTATATGTAAAATTCCCTTGGCATCGACTTTAAACTGCTCTATTTCAACCGTTGTAGAATAAGGTAATTCATCACCCGTAAAACGAATAAGCTTCTCACGAATGATTTCAGACGCCATAAAACGACTTGAGCGATCAGTAATATAATCTTCAGGAAACCAAAATTCACCTTCAGGTAAAGATTCAATACATAAATTACGTATTTTATCGACGTTATCACCTTTGGTGGCAGAAATAGGTACTATTTCACGAAAGTCGTACTTTGCTCCTAACTTTTGTAAATGAGGCAATAATTCTTCTTTATCTTGGACATTATCGATTTTATTAACGACCAGAATACAAGCAGTACCACTTTTTTTGACTTTACTTAATACTAACTCGTCATCAGTCGTCCAATGAGTCCCTTCGACAAGGAAGACCACTAATTCAACTTCAGCAATTGAACTACTTGCGGCGCGATTCATCAAGCGGTTAATGGCACGTTTTTCTTCGGTATGTAAACCTGGCGTATCCACTAATATCGCTTGGTAATTATTTTCACAAAGAATACCTAAAATACGATGCCGTGTTGTTTGTGGTTTACGTGATGTGATACTAATCTTTTGCCCTAGTAGCGCATTTAATAAAGTCGATTTTCCAACATTAGGGCGACCGACAATGGCGATCATTCCACAATGTTTAACTGAATTTGAGTTACTTGTCATGTTCTATAAGTTCCAATACTTGTTGCGCCGCAGTTTGTTCAGCTTTTCGACGACTCGACCCTTTAGCAATAACTTCAGTTTTTATCACACTGGTTGTACACAGTACGGTAAACTGTTGGTTGTGAGATTGACCGCTCGTATGAATTACCTCATATAAAGGCAATGATATTTTTCGGCTTTGTAAATATTCTTGCAAACGTGTTTTAGGATCTTTTTGGCCTATGCCTGGTTTAATTATAGTGAGTCTATCGGCAAACCAATCTAAAATAATTTTTTTACATTGTTCATTATCTGAATCTAAAAAAATAGCACCAATAATGGCCTCAACAGCATCTTCCAATATAGAATCTCTACGATGGCCTCCGCTTTTAAGCTCACCGGGGCCCAAAATAAGATAATCACCTAAATTAAAATCTCGGCCTATTTCTGCTAATGTCACGCCTTTAACCAAACTTGAGCGCATCCGCGTTAGATCACCTTCATCTTCATTTGGAAATTTGCTGAATAAACATTCAGCAATAACAAAACCAAGAATTGAATCACCTAGAAACTCTAGCCGTTCATTATGTGCACCTTTAGCACTACGGTGCGTCAATGCTTGTATTAACAATGCCTGATCATTAAAAGTATAGCCGATGCTACGGCTTAACTTAGTCACCATTTGTTTGTTATGTTTTAAGGGAGTACCTTTTAAAGACAATGTTTTTGATTCTACAGGTTTCAAAATTAGTGTATTCCACCTAAACGGGAAAACCTAACACCAGTAGGGATCCAGTGTGGTAAAAAGCTATCTTCACCACGTTCAAAATCAAAACTCATCCATATGGCAACAGCTTCACCAACCAAGTTTTCTTCAGGAACAAAGCCCCAAAAACGGCCATCTAGGCTGTTATCACGATTGTCACCCATCACAAAGTAGTGATTTTCAGGAACAACAAACTCATCACGCTGAGTTCCTGGTTGCATAAAATAATTTTGTGTTCTAGGCAGCGTTTGGTTATTAACCAAAATATCATGGCTTTTATTTGGCATCATTGATGTATATCGGCTTAACCCATACGAACCATCAACTGATTCATTTTCAGGGATAAACGTTTGTACAACCTGTTCAAAATCAGAACAACTGGCATCACTTGTTGTACATGCAGGTTTAATATATAAGGATTTATTACGATAAATAATTCTATCTCCCGGCAAACCTATGACACGTTTAATAAAATCAATTTGAGGGTCTTGTGGATATTTAAATACAATAACATCACCTCGTTCAGGTAAACCTACTTCAATAAATTTATTACGAACAACGGGATCACGTAAACCATAATTAAATTTGTTCACTAAGATAAAATCACCATCAAGTAACGTTGGCATCATAGAACCCGATGGAATTTGAAAAGGCTCATACAAAAAAGAACGTAAAATGAGTACAAAAGCAATAACCGGAAATATTTGCACTAAAGTATCAACAATCGCTGATGGCTCAGTTAAACTAAACATTGCTTCTTCGGTTAACTCCCCACTGCATTGCGCTTGTGCATTGACAAGTTTTAACTGGCGTTGCGGTGCTAAATAAAACTTATCAGCAAGCCATACAATGCCAGAGATAGCAGTAATAATAACGAGAAATATTGAAAAATAAACGGCCATAATTATCCTAGTTGTCTAATTTTAATACGGCTAAAAACGCTTCTTGTGGAACTTCTACATTACCCACTTGCTTCATACGTTTTTTACCATCTTTTTGTTTTTGTAGTAATTTTTTCTTACGAGAAATATCACCACCATAACATTTTGCCGTTACATTTTTACGTAACTGCTTTACCGTTGTACGCGCAATAACGTTACTACCAATCGCTGCTTGGATGGCAATATCAAACATTTGACGATGGATAAGCTCTTTTAATTTATCAACCAGCATACGACCACGAGACACTGAGTTTGCTCTGTGAGTGATCATTGCTAATGCATCGACACGATCTCCATTAATCATCACATCGACACGTACCATGTCTGCCGCTTCAAAACGAATAAAATGATAATCAAGTGATGCATAACCACGACTGGTCGACTTTAGTTTATCAAAGAAGTCCATAACCACTTCAGCCATAGGTAACTCATAAGTCACTGCAACCTGATTACCATGATAAATAATGTCTTTTTGTACACCACGTTTTTCAATACACAAGGTAATAACATTACCTAAGTGTTCTTGGGGTACTAAGATATTTGCCTGAACAATGGGTTCTCTTATTTCAGCAATATTATTAATAGGTGGTAAATCACTTGGATTATCAATCGATAATAATTCACCATCATTACAAGCAATTTCATAATTTACAGTCGGCGCGGTCGTAATTAAATCGAGATCGTATTCACGGGCAAGACGCTCTTGTACGATTTCCATATGCAATAAACCAAGAAAGCCAATACGAAAGCCAAAACCCAGTGCCGACGAATTTTCTGGTTCGAAAAATAGCGATGCATCATTAAGACTTAGCTTATTTAACGCGTCACGAAAATTTTCAAAATCGTCTGAACTTATTGGAAAAATACCTGCATATACTTGTGGTTGTACTGTCTTAAAACCCGCTAAAGCTTCTTTTGCTTCTTTTTTAAAAATGGTGATAGTATCGCCAACAGGTGCACCATGAATTTCTTTAATGCCCGCGATGATATAACCGACTTCACCCGTGCGCAGAATACCTGTATCTTTTTGTTTTGGTGTGAAAATTCCAACCTTGTCGATAATGTGTGTTTGCCCTGTAGACATAACCACCATTTTATCGCCTTTTTTCACTTCACCATTCATGACACGTACAAGTGAAACAACACCTTGATAGTTATCAAACCATGAATCGATGATCAGTGCTTGTAAATTACCGGTAGGGTCTCCTTCCGGTGCTGGAATGTTGGCGATAATGGTTTCTAAAACATCCTCAATACCTAAACCCGTTTTAGCTGAGCAAGTAACAGCTCCGGTTGCATCAAGACCAATAATATCTTCAATTTCTTCACAAACACGATCAGGGTCTGCCTGAGGTAAATCTATTTTATTCAAAATAGGTAGTACCACTAAATCCATTTCAATAGCGGTATAACAATTGGCAACGGTTTGTGCTTCAACTCCTTGACCGGCGTCAACAACTAACAATGCGCCTTCACAAGAGGCTAATGAGCGAGACACTTCATAAGAAAAGTCTACATGGCCAGGCGTATCAATGAAATTCAGTTGATAAGTTTCACCATCATTTGCCTTATAATCAAGGGTGACACTTTGTGCCTTGATAGTAATACCACGTTCACGTTCAATATCCATTGAATCAAGTACTTGGGCTGCCATCTCGCGTTCTTGTAAACCTCCACAATGCTGAATCAAACGATCAGAAAGTGTAGATTTACCGTGATCAATGTGGGCAATAATAGAAAAATTTCGAATATGTTTCATAAGTGAAAATTCAATTAAACTGTTAATAAAAGCAATAATGCCGCGATTTTAGCTAATTTAGCGCTCTGCGGCTATCTTTTGTTATAGATTAACGAGTGATTTCTGTAACGGGAATTGTTTCTGGTAAAATACGAAGGACTTTAGGCATCAACTTATCCACTTTATTTTTGGATGATTGTAAATAACGCGCTAAGCGGTGCCCTAAATATCCACCACTTACACCAAGTATAATAGCGTAAACTTCATGAGAAAAAATTAACTGATCGACGAACCATTGACCAAGAGCAGAAAATGAAATCAAGAAGAATAATGGTAACAGATAGACTTGCCAAGCACTTTCTAAAACACATTGTTCTGAAAGTCCTATAACGACCATATCACCATTTTTAACGGATAATTCGGTGACAAGGTTTACTGACAGTTGTTTTTGTGGGAAAGCCTTAGCGACTTGACCACTGCCGCAACTGTCAACTTGTTTACAGCCACTACACGCTGATTTAATATCACAAACAACAGTAATGTTTTTTTTATTGATAGCAACAACTTTAGCGAGCTCTTCAATCATCGCCATTACTGCTTGGTTTGCGGTAATAAAACGATCGAGTCTGCAATTGCTTTAGCCGTTTTTGAAGGGATTTTTCCAACAACACTCACTTCAAAGCCTTCATTGACTTGATTGAGTACAACGGTAGCACCGTTCATTACATATTCGACAGCGCGTTGTTTATCAGTACTGTTATTGATATATACCGATACATTCACCAAGCCGTCTGAAAATAACATAAATTCAACAGGCTCAGTGCTCGACGTGATTCGGTGACGATTAGCTTTTATTTTTTTAAAACCCGTCGGCAACCAACCAACTCGCCATGACAGATCATGTGCTTGAAAGCTTTTAGTTACTTCACTTATTTGTGGTAATTCCGCTATTTCTAACTGCTTTAAGTTTTCAGATGGCAACTGGGTAATTTCTAAATGGGTGAATTGCACTTGCTCAAGTAATTGCCCTGTACGGGTAATTAATGCGAATTTAAGCAATAAGCTACTTTCTTGATCTAACCACAACCAATAGCCAAAACGATGTTTATCCTTAGATACAATTCGAATAAGTTGTGCTGGACGCCCTAAAACACGGCTACGACCAACTGAAATAAAATCATAGCTGTTTGCTATAGATGACATATCTTCACGAAAAATAGCAGGTATTGGCCCACTAATTTGTTGTGTTGCTATTGAATATGGCGGTAGTTCAGGCTCAATATAACTCACTATATCGCCTTTACGTAGCACATCTCGACGCGGTCCATTTAATAAAGAGATGATCTCAAGTTCTTCACCATTTTCATTTATGCCATGAAACCAGTGGTAAGGTTCAGCCTGATTATTTTTTACCACAACAAAAGACGTACTAAAATTGAGTTGTTTTAAAGAAAGAGAGAGCTTATTAAGCCAAGACGAGGCTTGTTCGTTTTCTGTTGCTATTGCCGAAGTAGTAATACTTAGCAATAGCAATACTATTAATTTTCTCATTTATGCAAGTTTTGACCTTTCTCTGGTGACAGTTCTTCTTTGTTATCAACACTTACTGAGTTTAATTTAACTTGTTGGTGATGATCAGCTAATAATGCTTGAAAGCGTATTTGTTGTTGAATATATGCTTGTTTTTGTAACTTTCTTTCGGCTTGTTGATAATTAAAGCTTACAGGTTCAGCAACACCACCAAATGGATTTGTTTGAATAACCTGTTGCGGCACAGTAATGTCATTATTAACCATATTATTTTGCTGCACCCCCAACACCATAATACCTGCTGCTGATGCGGCAATCGCTAATTGGCCAAATGGTTTCGCAAACTGAATAACCCGACCTTTTAGCTCATTTATAAAAGATTTGGTCTTGGTTGCTGATGCTTTAGGGGCAAGTACAGTGGGTTCACTATCAATTGCCGCTGCTATTTGAGCAGACAAATCAAATTGCATAGCCACAGGTGCATCATTACGCATGATGTCGCCCATTAAATGATATCTTTCCCACGCACTAGATAAATGGCTATCTTTACTTATGCTATCAAAAGCCTCGTCAAATGTTTCATCGTTTTGTTGATAATTATCTACACACGATGATACTGTCTCAAACTTACTTTCACTCATACATACACCTTAAATTAGCGTTGTAGTTTTAAAATCAAGATTTTTAAGTTGAATAACCACCTAACTATCTTAACCCTGATAACATCAATTTTGAAGTAACGGTCTGATCTTTTTATCAACTGCATCTCGAGCTCTAAATATTCTCGAACGCACAGTGCCAACAGGACACTCCATGATAACCGCTATTTCTTCGTAACTTAATCCTTCAAGCTCCCTTAGATTTATAGCTGTACGTAAATCTTCAGGTAATTGACCAATGGTATCAAACACTACTTTCTTTATTTCACTGGTTAATAATAACTTCTCAGGTGACGCGTTTTCTCTAAGTGCATCACCACTATCATAAATTTCTGCATCTTCAATCTCAACATCAGAACCTGGTGGTTTACGACCACTAGCCACTGTATGGTTCTTTGCACAATTAACAGCAATACGATATAGCCAAGTATAAAAGGCGCTATCTCCTCTAAAATTAGGTAAAGCACGATATGCTTTAATAAATGCTTCTTGTACTATATCTGGAACATCACTATGATTTTTAATATAGCGTGAAACCAAATTTGCAACCTTATGCTGATATTTTGTTACTAGCAGGTTAAAAGCATTTTTATCTCCGGCTTGCACCCGCTCAACCAGCTTTTGGTCGACGTTTTGTTCGCTCATCCGAGCCCCATCTCCTAAATAATACTTAAATTTCCAACATCTGGCTCATGGCAAACGCATCAAGTAGGACTGACCTAATGCAAAAAAGTTCGAATTAAATGAAAAATAAATGAAAAAAATTGAAAAAAGATCAACATTTATACTATAGCTCTTATTTTTACTGTCCTGTTCAGAGAATAAACGTTAATATTAGCCTTCTGTATAGAGTACCTTAAAATCAAAAAATTATGAACAAGCAACACAACTGTGATGTATTAATAATTGGTAGCGGCGCTGCTGGACTCACCCTTGCTTTACATTTAGCTAAAGATGCTGATGTGGTTATTTTAAGTAAAGCGCTGGTTAATGAAGGTTCGACTTTTTATGCTCAAGGGGGAATAGCGGCTGTTTTTGATGAAAATGACAGTATCGACTCCCATGTTTCTGACACCTTAATTGCGGGTGCAGGACTCTGTGACAAAGACGTAGTTCAATATACCGCTGAGAATGCAAAAATATGCCTTGAATGGTTGATTAGTCAGGGTGTCGATTTTGATCAAGAAAAAAACACTAATGGTGAAATTAAGTATCACCTGACACGAGAAGGTGGCCACAGTCACAGGCGCATACTTCACTCCGCAGATGCTACCGGCAAAGCAATTCAAACGACGTTAGTTGATCAAGTAAGAAACAATAGTCGCATCAGAATTTTTGAACGTTACAACGCCATAGATTTAATATGCACTAGTTTAGCTGATGAAAAGAAAAAACAATGTCTTGGTGCTTATATTTGGAATCGTAATAGCGAAAAAGTAGAAAGCATCTTTTCCAAAAAAACAATTCTCGCAACAGGTGGTGCAAGTAAAGTATACCAATATACTTCAAATCCTGATGTGGCTAGTGGTGATGGTATTGCAATGGCATGGCGCGCGGGATGTCGAGTAGCTAATATGGAATTTAATCAATTTCATCCAACGTGTTTATTTCATGCCGACGCTGGTACGTTTTTACTCACTGAAGCCTTGCGTGGTGAAGGCGCAATATTAAGAAGACCTGATGGCAGCCGTTTTATGCCCAGCTTTGATGAAAGAGCCGAACTGGCCCCTCGTGACATTGTTGCTCGTGCTATAGACTTTGAAATGAAACGCTTAGGCGCCGATTGTATGTTTTTAGATATAAGCCATAAGCCTGCCGACTTTATCAAACAACATTTCCCCACTATTTATAAAAAGACCCTCGAACTAGGTATCGACATTACCAAATCCCCCATTCCGATTGTTCCTGCGGCTCATTATACCTGCGGCGGCGTAATGATTAACCAGCAAGGTAAAACCGATATTAATAACTTATATGCTATTGGAGAGGTTGCCTATACCGGTTTGCATGGTGCAAATAGAATGGCAAGTAATTCATTACTTGAATGTTTAGTTTTTGCCCGCGCAGCAGCCATCGAAATTGAACAGTCTTTAACAAAGAGAACTGAATATATTTCTTTACCTCCCTGGGATGAGAGTCGGGTTACAGATTCAGATGAAGAAGTTGTCATTCAACATAATTGGCATGAACTGCGCTTATTTATGTGGGATTATGTGGGTATTGTTAGAACCACAAAACGCTTAGAAAGAGCTTTACATCGAGTCGAATTATTACAAAAAGAAATAGATGATTATTATCAAAATTTTAGAGTAAGTAATAATTTATTAGAGCTCCGGAATTTAGTACAAGTTGCTGAATTAATTATAAAGTGTGCAATGGAGAGAAAAGAAAGTAGAGGTTTACACTTTACCTTAGATTATCCTGAGCTTAGTGAAAATGCTACCGTGACAATATTAACACCTTAAATTGATGTGGGCTGCGAGTTTTTAGCGCTATGTTTAAGTCTTTTAATTATTCGAGAGATGCGTGAATAATCTTGTAATGAGACACTATTTTTAAATAAAAATAAATGTCTCACTACTTTTTCATGAGAAACTGCCACTGAAGAAGTCGAAGTAAGCACCAACCAACAACCAAACCATCCTACGCGACTATGAACATCAAGTTGGAATGTTTGATGTTCAGCAAGGATACATTTACCCTCATTGCCTATGATAAAGTTATCTTTATTACTGGCATGATTACCGCCATAAAGATAATGTTTTATAGCCTTAAAAATAGTTTTATCAATCAACCTGATGAACAATGAAATAAGGATCAATAAAGCAATAATCGATAACGTAATAATAAATAGCGGCAACAGTAAGAAATAGCCCCCAAGAACAATGCTTAGTAATACCGTATAAAACACATAACACTTAACAAATTTTTGGCGAGACTCATCAACAGTAATATTATACTTTAACTCGCTTGAGAATAGTCTCGACCATGTAGTTAAGCTCTTGGTCTTCACATTTTTCGTGCCCCATAAACCATGCAAATAAATCAGGATCCTGGCATACCAACAAACGTTCAAAAATTAATTTATCTTTTTCAGATAACTGCTCATAAGCTTCATCTACAAAAGGCATAAATAGTATATCAAGCTCTAACATACCTCTGCGACAAGCCCATCGTAACCTAGGCTTATTATCGATTATCGACATAGTTCACCATAAAATATTAAATCTAGCGTTATTCTAACAATTTCACCAATATATGCTTGTTTTATTTTATAATGCCCCTATTGATTAACTTAACTATTGGTATAAAAAAGTTCCTTATGACTATTTCATTAGCTAACGACTTACCTTCTTTTGAACAACTCCCTGACACATTCGCTATTTTGTTAGATCAATTCTCGTCTATTTCACTTACAGGTGATGAACAAAGCAAGTATTTACAAGGACAAGTAACCTGCGATGTAAATTCATCGAATGAACACACTTTTTTACATGGTGCACATTGCGATGCTAAAGGAAAAGTATTTTCTATATTTAGATTTATTAATCGTGATAATGCCCACTTATTATTACAACCGAAATGCACAGTACCGGCCTCTTTAAAAGAATTAAAAAAATTCGGTGTATTTGCAAAGGTTGATATCGAAGAAGTAACAGACCTTGGGTATTATGCGCTTGTTGGCGACCAAGCAACGACTTTGATACAACAAAAATTCCAACAAGTTCCTGACAGTTTAACCCCAGTACTTAGCGTTGGTACAACCACATTAGTGTATATTGCCGGACAAAAAAGTCGTTACCTATTCATTGATAATAAAAACAACATTGAAAGTTTAGCGCTTGAATTTTCACTCATAACCTACAGTAATAACGTATGGGATTTATTAGAAATTATTGACGGTTTTCCAATATTAAATGCCGCATCTATTTCAGAATATGTACCGCAAATGCTTAATTTACAAGCGATTCACGGTATCAGTTTTACTAAAGGCTGTTATTTAGGACAAGAAACTGTCGCACGCATGCAATATTTAGGGAAAAATAAACGTGCTTTATTTTATTTATCTGCCAAGCAACCTACAAAAATTAGTGACGACGATATTATCGAGAAACAATTAGGAGAAAATTGGCGAAAAGCAGGTAGTATTTTAGCAACTTACCAAGCTGACGATAGTACCGCATACATTCAAGCGGTGTTAGCTAGTGATCTTGAAGAAAACACGCATTTACGCATAAAAGAACAACAATCGCCGATCATAGTTAAATCACTACCTTATTCTCTTAAATAATCAGGAAATCAAATGAAAATATCTGAAAACAAAGTTGTTGTTTTACATTATGCCGTATCAGACAGTGAAGATACCTTAATAGACAGCTCTTATGACCATAGCCCTTTGTCAATCATACAAGGCACTGGGTATTTGATTCCTGGCTTAGAAGATGCGTTAATCGATCATGTCACGGGCGATAAATTCGAAGTGGAAGTTTCTGCTGATCAAGCGTATGGGCAACGTGAAGATGGTTATGTGCAAACAGTACCAAAAGATATGTTTGGCAGTATTGAAGACTTAGCTGTTGGTGCACAATTAAGAGCGACAACCGACGATGGCGAACAAACGGTCATGGTTATTGACATGACCGAAGATGAAATTACCGTTGATGGTAATCATCCGTTAGCTGGTATTGATCTTAAATTCGAGGTCGATATTCTTGAAGTAAGAGAGGCTACCGCTGATGAATTAGCCCATGGACATGTTCATAGCGAAGGTGGTTGTGGACATCAACACGAAGATTAAAAATTACTCCCCTGCTAATCTCCTAACCCACATACTCTATGTGGGTTAGATCTTTGAAAATTATGACTAAACCTCACCACTTAACTTATATCTTATTGCAATCATTCACTTTCATTAGTTTTGCATTATACTAAACCCTATACCCATCGTACTTCAAGATGCAGTTTCAGAGCGAATCTAGGAAATCAAAGCAAGACGCGATACTAAAAGAATGGGTATATAGTCTGTTTTGTTATTTCTAACATGTAATAACAGTTTTTATTTAGATATAAAGGGGCGGAATACTAAATGGTTAATTATATTTCAGTCCAATATTTGTGCCTATTTCCCATATTATTTTTGATGACATTTAATATTCAGGCTGAAAAAATTCAAATAGTTACTGAAAATTTTGCCCCCTACAATTACATTGAAAATAATCAGCTCGTCGGTATTCATACAAGCTTAATTAAAAAAATATTAGCTAAGACTCAAACAGAGGCCGAATTTCATATTTATCCTTGGGCACGTGCCTATAATATGGCATTACAACAACAAAATACGCTTATCTACTCAATTGCACGCAGTAAAAACCGTGAACATTTATTCCAATGGGTTGGCCCGATTACCCCGGTAACAACTTGTTTGTTTGCACTAAAAAGTAGGACAGATATTAACTTTAATGATTTGGAGCCAGCAAAGAATTACATCACAGTAACGCAATTAGAAGGCCGCACTGAACATGTATTAATAGGGAAAGGTTTTGTTAAAGGACAAAACTTAATGGATACAACCTCACTTGAAAGCTCCTTTAAAGTTCTCCTTAATGCTCGTAGTGATCTATTAGGCTATCCAGAATTACCCATTTACCACTTGATAAAACAACAAGGTTTGAAGCCAAACGATATCATAAAAAAAACACATTGTTTTACCGATGCGGAGCTATATATGGCTTTTAGTTTAAATACACCTTTAGAAACAGTAGAAAAATTCCAAACAGCACTTGATGAACTGCTAAGTGTAGGTGAATATAAAAATATTTTTACTGAATATCAGAATACACACTAACTGTAGTAATGAACAAAGATGGTATTACTATATCGATAATGATGAAACTTTATCACGAACCTCTTGATAGCGAATGTTGCTACATAAACCAAAACCCGTTAATTGTTTGACCTTATTTCGACTAAACAGCGGTACACTCAAACCCGTTAGAAAACGACATAACGTCTCTAATGATAATTCTCCTTGATTTTTATTTTTCATATGAACAATCAACGCCTGTAAAACCTCAACGAGTTTTTCATTACTTGGCAAACGATAACCCATTGAATATTCAAGTTTAGCCACCTGTCCTCTACATACAGAGCAATGGCCACAATTTTCAGGAGAATTGCTATCGTCAAAATACAGCGATAAATTACGAGTTAAACAGCGCTCTAGTTCAAAAAATCGTACTAAAGCTGCAATTCGATTAATTTCTTTTTCTTCCTTTTCAACAAAATATCGATGTAAAGACCGCGATAATGAAGGGTCAGCTAACTCGGTTTGGTTAACACTATAAACTTCAGTTATGCGTTTGGTTTCTAATTCAATACACTGTTTTTCATGTAAGTACTCTAAAGCGATAACAACGCGACCACGATCACACTGATAATGTTGAAATAAAGCATCAAAGTCAGGTTCTCCCCATACTTTTTTGAATTTAGTATGAACAAATATAGCCTCTAAAAAGTCACGACGCTCGCCAATAAATTTCGCTAAAACCTGTTCCTTAGGGATGATAAACTTATATTTAAAATCAGCAAAATAAGCGAATAATGGTTGTAAAATGCCAAATAACTCTAATTGTACTAACAACGTTTTCATTGGTAATTGTTTAATATTACTGGCATTTGAAAGTGCTAATACTTGCAGCTCCCAGCGATTATGGTTTGTCTCTTCTTTAATATTATTAAGTGTATAATCAATACTGCTTTGCTCTGGGGTATCACCAAATACAAAGTTTTCAACGGTATTTAAACCATCTAAATTCGCTAAGGTAATACAATTAGCCGCTAAGCCATCCCGCCCTGCTCGTCCAATTTCTTGGCTATAGTTCTCAATAGATTTAGGTAAATCATAGTGGATTACAAAACGAATATTAGCTTTGTCTATGCCCATACCAAAAGCAATTGTCGCCACAATAACTTGTACTTTATCGTTCATAAAATCATCTTGAATTTGTTGACGATCTTCATAAACAAAACCTGCATGATAAGCAACGGCATTGATATTTTGGCTAGATAAATATTGAGCGACTTGCTCGGCACTTTGTTGCAATGTTACATAAACGATACCACAGCCTTGTTGCTGCTGAATGACACTTAAAAGTTTACTATTTTTCTCAGACGAAGACACCGGCATCACACTAAGATCAAGATTTTGGCGATAAAAGCCTGTTTGTACAATACATGGCGGCGCTATTAAAAATTTTTCTGCCATGTCTTCTTTTACTTGTTTAGTAGCGGTAGCTGTTAACAATAATACCAGCGGTATATTAAGCTCCTGCCGATAAGCCGGTAATTTTAGATAATCAGGGCGGAAATTATGGCCCCATTCAGAAATACAATGCGCCTCGTCAACAACCAACATTGACACCTTGACTGAATTAATGAATTGTCTAAAACGTTCATTCTTGAAACGCTCAACCGAAACCATTAAAATTTTGAGATGACCAGAGCGTACATCAGTCATCACCGCTTTATTTTGTTCAGCGGTTAATGTCGAATCGATACTCGCCGCTTTTATATTCTGACCTGCTAAAAATTCTAACTGATCTTTCATTAAGGCTAATAATGGAGAAACGACTAAGGTTAAATGCGGTAAATGTATCGCCGTAAATTGATAACATAGTGATTTTCCAGCACCCGTAGGAAAGATCGCTAATGATGAAGAACCTGCTAACAATTGCGTTATGGTTTGTTCTTGTCCATCACGAAAGCCAGAAAAACCAAAAGTTTGGTGTAAGGCTTGGGGGAGGTTAAGCATTGAAAAATCCTTTCGAAAATATCCCATTAGTCGTTATATGCAGGGACAAAAAACATATTAATTAAAACGTTTGATTCAATTTTTTGAATAAAATGTTATCCAATACGCACTACTTAGCATCACGCCCAACATCCTACCGAACACATGATGTTTCACCCTTTTGAAAGCATATATAGGAAACATATTAGTATTCACAGCACCTGACTAAAAAATCATGGATAGGTTTGTGTAAAAAACAGCCTATCCATAAAGATCAATTAGCCATGTTCAAAATATACTCGATAGGTAGAAGACCAAATAGGAAAATCAACCTCTAATAAGTAACAAACAAAATCATTTTTATTGAAGTGTGAATAAGAGAAAAGGAAATCGGTCATCTCACCAATATCAAGTTCGTTATTTATTCTGGCGCGAGGTGATTCTGGGTGTAGTACATTTAACTCTGGAAATTCCGGCAAACGTTCAGTCCACATATCATCTGCACGTAACTTACCTTCCTCTACTTTTTGATTACCCGAGTAACATCCCACATTCACTGTGCTGCAACGATCGATTTTCTTTTCTAGAAAAACTAAAGTGAGCAATTTTTTTGTTGGGTTTTTAATAGAAATACTAGTAGAACTACACTGACTTTGATGTACTAAGGGGTTGGCAAGTTCATCAGGATTACTAAATAAAAATGTCCCATCAAAAGGCGCGCACTCATTATCTACAATATCATTAAATACAATACCTGAGTTGCTCGTTGAGTAGCTTGAATATGCTTGTAAAAAACCTTTACTTGAAAACTGATCAATAACACCAATATGAAATTTACTGGTATCTATTCGTGATTTTTTAGTGATATTTTCTGGTGTTGTGAACCCTTCTGGATGTGGGTGAGTGTAAAATTGTACAAAAGGGGGGGAAGCTTTAGAACGTTGGATACCGCGTTTTGAAATAATAGTAACTTCTTGTAAAAATTCACTATCTTTGTCATTTTCTTTAATAATATAACATGAAAAGAGAGTATCAACTGAAGAACCTATTAACTGCTTAGATGCTAAGTAATGTTGTTCTCTTTTTTCAATAGCCGATAACGATGTATTATATCGATTGTTCTTAACTGAATGATCACCGAGTATTCTTTTTAATTCAGCATGGCTACGCGCATATTTTTTTATTTGGCTTTCAAAAACTTCGATCGCCTTTGATGCCTCAAGAACTAATTGCGCTTCCAATTTTTTTTTAGAGACTTGTATCAAAAACTCCTGCAAACCGGCAATACCAGGCAACAAACATAACACTTGCTGGCCATTCTTGCTTTTTTGCAAACCGTTTAATATGCGCTGGCAATTTGAGCGATTGAATTCTAACCAATGCGACATACCCGTGATGGTTTGTGCTGAATGTGGGAACTCAGTAACAATATGTCGTAGTACGCTTTTTAAATTCTCGCCCGTTCTGTTTAACGCTATTAAATCTTCTTTTTCTAAGAGCATAATCCTAAACACTATTTTTTAATTACGCGTACTTTATCATGCAATAGCATAAAAAACACAGTCACATTATTTGAGTTCAACTTCATCATCGGGTTTTTCTGCAACAAGTTGTGCTATAGCCTTCTTAGATTGACTATTTCTGTCATTGACTACACCTTCAAAATAATGATGTATTTTCCACCCCGAAAAATGCTCAAGTAGCTCTTCTGGTTTTAACAAAAAGTCTGGATTAGAGGGGCGTCCATATTGACACTGTTGGGTTGTAAAGGTTTCATAAAAAATAACCCCTCCAGGAATAACTGTATTTTTAATTTGTGGCATTAAAGGTCGATGTAAATAATTAAAAACTAAAACGCCGGTATATTTTTCGTTACTCAATACATGATGATTTGGCTGTTCAAAATCGATTTGCCAAAATTGTGCTAGATGATTTTTTCTTTTAATATCCTCTCCAACAAAATTATTTTTAACTGAGATAAGCGCATCCTCCCTAATATCTGAAAAAACAGTTTGAATACTATTTTTAATGAGATATAGGCCATTACGCCCTGAGCCACAGGCTAGATCTAATACTGGAAACTGTTCATTAGCTTTGTTAAGTAGTGGTAAATATCTTTCTAATAATAATGAATGTGTCATGTTGATACCGAGCGTGTTGATAGCTCTTTTTCTAATAAAGCTAAACTTTGTGAAAAATTTTCCTGCCCTAAACCTAAACGAAAATAATTTCCTGACAAGCCAAATAAAGAACAAGGTAAAATAAGTAGCCCGCTTTGTTCTGCAAGTTTTTTTGCCCAATCAGCAACGGGTTGCTCAATTAATAATTCCACCACAGCCAATATACCTGCCTGTGGTGCTTTCCAGCTAAAAACCGATCTATTGTTATCAATAAATACTTGGAATATTTCAATGTTTTTTTGAATGATCGTATTGTTTCGTTTGATAATGGTATCACTGTGATTCAACGCCCATAAGCCAAGTTGTTCATCAATAATAGAACAACAAATAGAACCATAACTTTTTATCACCAGCAGCTTTTTTAATAGCAGTTCATTTGGTGTCATTACCCAACCAAGGCGCAATCCCGCTAAGCCGAAACTTTTTGACATAACCGAAACCACAATGCTTTTTTCATAACTTAAATAATGATGTGATAATGGAAGTTGTTGATAATTACTCGCCTGAGAAACATCATCAGCGAGTAAATAGCACTGATACTTTTGAGCTAAGGCAAGAATTTCATTCGCGGTTTGGCTATCAACAATACTACCTGTTGGATTATGAGGTGAATTAATCACGATCATCTTAGTCTTTTCATTAACCGCACGCTCAAGTTGATGAAAGTCTATTTGCCAATTATTTTCAGCACGTAATTCAATAGTTTTAACCTTTGCACCGTTTGCTTTTGCCATAGAAACTAAAGACGGATAACAAGGAGTAAAAACAACGACTTCATCTTCACTTGTTAACAAGATCTTATAAATAGCGGCTAACGCTTCTTGTGCGCCACAAAAAGTCAGCACATGGCGATGTTCTAGTCCAAAGTCAGCATTATTTAATTTATTATGATACTTAACAATCGCTTGTCTTAGGCCAATACCGCCAAGCAAAGGAGCGTAGCTTAAATCAAGATCCCCAATGGACTCATCGGCTAACTGACATAACTCATTAACTGACATCGATTGAGCACATGAGTTACTTAAACTATGAGTTATTTTTGTTGTTATGCTTTGGCTAAATGCAAGGTGCGCAGGCAAAGAACCGTTATCTTTAGCCATGATATTAAACGCTATCCGCTTGAAGCTGCCATATTGTCATCTGTGTATTACTCATATGATAGTTACGTTCATTTTCTTTTAATACTCTTGAAAGTTCGTGCTGGGCAACCAACTTAAAATGATTTTTTAATTGCTCCGATAAACCATCGAAACCACTAAGATTTTCGCCGTTCACTTTTTTACCACCCAACCATTTAGGTTTTTCAGTTTTATCTTCATTAAAGTGATAATCAGAAACAATAATCAGTAGTCCATTACTGGCCAAGCGTTGATGAATAGTCTTTAAAAAAAGTTTAGGGTCATAACTTTGCTCAATAATATGTTGCGCTAAAATAACATCATAATTGTTAAAGTTTGATTTAAGGTTACAAGCATCTCCTTGACTAAACTGTAGTTTGTTCCCATCATCAGTCAAAGTTAAATCATCAAGAGTCACTTCGTTAAAGCGAACAATGTCACCTTCTATTTCAGAAATATAACGCAAACGGCCATCTTGTTGTAATTTGACTCCGTGTTGAATATAACGTGCCGAAAAATCAACCGCGTCAACAACATTAAAAATGGCTGATAATTCAAAGCTAGTACGACCAACACTACAACCAAGATCCAAAACCTTTCGCGTTTTTATGTGATGCTTTTGACAATGAGTCACCACAGCCTTGGCTATTTCTTTGGGATAATTGGGGATATTAAACAGATCTTCTCCATAATGGCTAGCTAACTGCTGGCAAACCTCTGTTGAGGTTTCATAACTATTGGTTTCATTAATAAGTTCGCAAGCAGCTTCACTTTCAATATAACGAAAACCAGCATGCTGAAAAAAATGTCGCCTAAATGCATATCGTGAAGATTTATGAGCTTCATTACCCGTTGAAATCCAAGAGCCTCCTTTAATGAGATTATGTTTACCATCAAAGGTTGGCGTTGAGAAATCATCGTACAGTGGGTGAACATTAAATCCCTCAAAACCGTCTATCGCTGATTCTGTCCATTGCCAAACATTACCAATAATGTCAAAAAAACCATCAGTTTCAAACTGAGTAACAGGACATGATGAAACATACGACTCTAAATTAATATTGCCCGGTGCATCTTGCCAACGAGTTAAATCGCTGGTTAATTTATCACGTAAACAATACCACTCTGCTTCGGTAGGTAACCTCACCTTACGTGTTGATTGTTGTGCTTTCCAATAACAAAAAGCTTTCGCTTCTAAGTAATTGGTTTCTACGGGCCAGTCTTGGGGCAAAGGTATCTCATTAAATAAATTTCGCTGAAAATACAGATCGTCTTTTTTAAACCAAAACCTTGGCATTTGCGGTTTTTTATACGCTAACCATTGCTTTCCTTCATCACTCCAATAACTTTCCTCTTGATAACCACCAGCGTCGACAAAAGCCATAAACTCATGATTAGAAACCAAATACTTTGAAGCTTTAAATGATTCAACCTCGACAGTTTTTCGGCCATATTCATTGTCCCAACCATAAATATTATCACTATCACACTTGCCTAAAACTACGATTTCACCCGGCACAGCCAGTAAACTATTTAGCGGTGCATCACACGTTATATCACAGGTATTCCAGCTAGACGATGGTGTTAAATACTTAAGTGGTAACATCCGCATAATAACGGAAGAGGTTTCCAGATGAATTCTTTCATGCTCGCAGCCCATCAAAATAACCCACGCTAGCGAATCTTGTTTAATAGGTAACTGTAAATCCAACGTATCAATCAGTTTATTGATACGTTGAAAAACTTGCTGCCGATAAACTTTAACTTCCGTAACCTTTGGCCAATCATAGTGTTCACTATTGAGATCATCCCAACTCATTTCATCAACACCAACAGCACAAACAGCTTCTAGCTTATTGTTAATACGTGTAGTGATATATTTGCCCAATATCAGCTTATTAATATAAAACGTTGCCGTATGACCAAAATAAAAAATCAGTGGGTGTCGTAGCTCTTCTGGCCGTAAATAATAAGCACTGTCGCAATTAATATGATCAAACAAAGCATCATAAGTGAACCAAGTATTCTGGAAATATGCTTTTATTTCAGCTCTTTTAGCATCAATTGAACTGCCATCTAATAATGGCGGTTTATTTTGTGGTAAACGCTGGCTTTGATTTAGGAGATTATTCATAGTCGATAACTTTTAATGATTATAATGAACTGACGTTAATAACGTATCTTTTTGATATTGCTTTATAATAAATTTCTTCAACTGCTCGCCCAGTTTATCTGAACGTTGAAATTTCATATTGGCCCCTATTAACATTTTCTCTTGAATAGCATTGATGGCATGACTAAACCAAGTATCTTGTTCAAACAGACTTATTGCACCACAACCGCTTGCGTTATCGTATAAAGACTTGGGTAAATCAACATCAGGTTGTTCTTTGTTTAATAACGACTGACACTTACCTTCACTATAGACCTCAATGGCATCAACTAAATTTAACAAACCATAAATAACATTCACATAAGCATTATAATCAAGACTAGCAGCACCTAAACGATGTTCAATGCGCGCTGTTTTTTTCCAATCTATCTCAGAAACCATCACTTCATTAAACTTATTAAACAATAAGGGTTGTTCACCCATTTTTTGATTATGTTTGCCTAATTCTTTGTATAAGGCGATGCTACCTTGGTGTCCACCAGAAATATCAATAGGTGAACAGAGCTCTTGGGCTAAACCATAACGCTCTTTTAATGCTAAACGTTCAAAAGCTTCTTCTTCAGGTAAATACAATAAACAACAAGCAAGGCTCGTTTTCATAAAACATTGTTGTAGATATTCACCAAAATAATTATTCGCAATAATATTTTCACCCGCCTGATTGGTTGCACTAACATTCATTTGAATTGCGTTAGGTATATGCACAGCACGATTATCATTGGTGAAAATATTATGACAACCTAGGGCAAGCTTCCCTTTATCGCCCGACCAAACAACAGGTTTAATAAGGGTTCGTTCAATACCTTGTAAAGATAATAGATAAGGTATATTGGCGATAGCTCGAGTGAGATTATTTGCTTCTTTTAATGGCTGTTGGTGATTCATTTTTGATACATATTCCCACTGACACTGCCAATATTCAGGAACGAGTTCACCATCAATATCCAAATAGGCTAGTTGCTTATTAATAAGATTGTAATTTAACGAAAAACTTTTACCTTTTGTAGGCTGATAACACCCCTCTAATTCAAAATGAATACTAGGATGAAAGCCGAGTTGAGCAATATATGCCTGAATGATTGATATTGCTTCTATAGCTAATGCATTACACGATTGCATAATTAAAATTTAATTTACCTTTAAAATAACCAGTTTAATTCAAGATTGAACAATAAATATAATATATTCGAAAATAATACTTTGCTTAATATAATCTGTATATACGCCAATATTTAGAAATAAGTTCACCCCGAAGGCCTAAATATTTTAGTTTTTTAAAAAAATGGCAATATTCAATGAGCATTTTTATTCTTTAGCGACTGTTTTAGTCTTTAGCAACTGATAGGTGTCATTATTTCAAAGAAAAACATTAACTCATACTGTCGTTATACATAGTGGCACAGTTTTTCCCTTGGTTTTTCGATGAATACAAAGCCTTATCTGCCTGAATGTATAATTCATTTTCATCTATAGTATCTTTATGTAACATTGAAAAGCCGATGCTTACTGTGATATTAAATTTTTCCTGCCCACGGGTAATAAATTGATGTTGATTAATATTACTTAATAGTCGTTCCGCAATTTCCATGCACTGAAGTTCATCAATACCCGGTAATATACACAAAAACTCTTCACCACCAATACGCCCCATAACATCAACCTCTCGCAGTGTCGCCAGCCCTATCTCTGCAACTTTTTTAATGACTTCATCACCAAATGGATGTCCATAGCTATCATTGACCCTTTTAAAGTCGTCAATATCAAGTAACAACACCGACAATTGTGTTTTTATTGGAAGTATTGATTTGATCGTTTTCTTTAAATACCCAAAAATATAACGATGATTGTAAAGTCCAGACAATGGATCTCTAACTGACAATGTAGTCATTTTTTTAGTATGACGACTTTGCAAAATAAAAGCGCTAATACTAACGGCGATCAAAAGTAAGCCAAAAAATAGCAGATAACCTTGATGCATATTTTGTTGTTTTTGTTTTTCTATTTTAAGCTGTTGCACTTTATCGCGCTGCTGTAATAACGACAATTCAACATTTTGTCGTTCAGCGCCCATTGCCGCACGTACTTGTACCAAGCGAGAAGTAGAGTTATCAATTAAAATTTTTGTATATTTTTGGTAATAGTCAGTGATCAAATCATAAGCTAAGACAAACTTTCCTTGGGCATAGGCCAATTCACTTAATACTTTAAAAACTTCTAAATGCCACGTTGTCCCTAGTAATTCAGGTATGCTATCAAAAATATCAATAGCTTTATTGATGGCAATTTCTGCCTCATCAAACTTTTTCAAGGTAATTAAACAACTCGCCTTTCGCTTATAAAGTTCAGCATTATAATCAATTATCCCATTGAGACTTAACGCCTGTGATATCACCACCAATGCACGCTGGCATGAACCACGCTCAGCCAATGTCATACCTAAGGCATATGAACCGTGAAATGTAATTTCGGCATTAGGAACATACAACATTTTTTTTTGATAAAGCTCAAAATATTCAATAGCTAAGTCATACTTTTTCCAATAGCGATAACTTGCCGCAATACCGTACACAGTCTCAGCAATATGTGCTCGATAACCCAGCCGTTCATAGGTATCTAACGCTTTTTCATAATAGGTAATCGATTTATCGTATTCACGCATATAACCATAAATTGCACCATACGTTTCATGAATAACCGCGACTAAAAAATGATCTTCAATGGCAAAAGCTTCCACATACGCTTCTTGTAAATCGAGTAACGATGTTTCAAATAGCTCATTAAGACCATGAACATAAGCAAGCTCTTGTTTGCCCTGAACGTAAACTTGATTTAAGTTTTTTTCACGAGCTTGTTTTAATGTTTTTCTTAAGAAAACTTCTGAGTTGGTATATTCAGCATTTAATCTGGCTGCTATACCTGCAAATAAATTTATACGGCTGGTAACTTCTAAAGAGGTATTTTCATCGATGAGTTGTTGAGCCTGAGCGACTGTGTTTTTAAATTTATCAAAAAAATACAGTAAATTCTCACTCTGCGCTTTACGTAATAGCCACCATAATTTTTGATTATTGCTCATAGAAGAATATGTTTCTTCTTTGAGTAATAATTTCTGATAAGAAAGCCAAGGTTCCCGACGAATTTCATCATCCATAACGACAGAATCAAAGGATGTCTCTGCTTTACATACTGGTATGGCTATAAAAAGACGAGCCATAAATAATATGATGAATACCTTAAAAGCCATTTTTATCAGAAGTCCATATAAAGAAGATAGCACCCACCACTAATTCTAATACAAAGTGCTCATGACATAAATTAAGTTATTGATTTTTTTGTTATGAAATAATGAAGTGGGTCTCTATTGGTTATATATAAATAGAGACCCGAGTACGTTTTTATAAGTTTTCTTCTGCAAAAGAAGCAAGACGACTTCTCACTACACCACTTAAGTTAACGTTTGCGCTACCAGGAAAGTTTTTAAAACGTTCGACAATATAAGTTAACCCTGAGGTCACCGCAGTTAAATAATTGCTGTCAATTTGTGCTAAATTTCCTGAACACACCAGTTTAGTACCTTCTCCACAACGGGTAATGATCGTTTTCAATTGTGAAGCGGTTAAATTTTGGCATTCATCTAACAGCACTAAAGAATTTTGAATACTGCGGCCACGCATAAAGTTAACGGATTTAAATTGAATATTCGCTTTCTCCATAATGTAATCTAAACTGCCATTCATACTTTCATCTTGTTTGTGAAGCACTTCTAAAGAGTCAGTAATTGCGGCCAGCCATGGTGCCATCTTTTCTTCTTCTGTACCGGGTAAAAAACCTATAGATTCGGCAATTTCAGGAGTACTGCGCGTAACAATGATTTTGTCATATAAACCTCGTTCAATCACTTGTTCTAAAGCAGAAGCTAGTGCCAATAAGGTCTTAAGGTATTATAATATCAAACTAGACAGACCGACCGACTGAGAGTAAGGTAAGTTATTTCAATTGTTTAGATAAATCTCATTAAGAAATAAAGGTCTAACGCCGGAACAACAATGAACAAAAATAAAAACAAAGCTCTAATTAACATCACCGATCCGATTTTTATAGACTTAGCTCCTGAAAACAGCTTTTTGAAACATTGTCTAAACAACTCTAAATGGGATGATGAAAACGACAACACAGCCTCACTTGCTCATTACAATACTAGACTAGCTGTATCCAAAATACTGAAAATAGTTGAGATAAATGACGACGATGCTCGGCCTTTAATCAAATTGCTAACATCCCAACCTCAGCAATTAAATGAAAAGGACATCATTCAAGGCTTTAAAGCCATCGAAATTATTTCAAAAAAGTCGATGCGACTTAAGCAAGCAAAAACTTACAGCACTGCATTTAGAAGTTTTGTAAGTACTTATAGCAGCCCCATCTCCAATGGTTTAAATGTTCATGAACTGCCTTACGAATCCATATTAATCGAAAATTCAACCTTTGAGAAAAACGACGATGTCGATCTCTTCAAGATACAAGTAAAAGGAACTAGAAAGAGCGTTACGTTTGTTGATCCAGACCTGTTTCCAACATTATTCAAGAAAGATTCCGTGCTCCATCACATGATGCTAAATATAGAAAGTAACTACCAACAAAAGCCTATGGAGTACAGTGTTATTGCAGGCTTAAGAGCACAGTTGAATGATATTAGCAAATGGCCTGATTTTTCTGACATAAAAGAACTATTGAATCAACCTTTACAGAATGTTCAAGCGGATTCAATCAAGAAAGCGCTGGTAGACTATGAAAGACGCATTTATGCCGAGCATCCGGATAAAAAACTACATCAGGTAAGTACAACGTTTAGACAGCATCTATTCACATACGGATTAACAGCACCTGAATTATATAAAGAAAAAAATAATTTTACTCCCAATTTTCATCGAAGTGGAAACTTAAAGTTTAAACCCAATTTTACCATCAAAGCCAAGAGTAGCGATTACAACATCGATGGTTTTGAACTGCCCTCGATTCTCCCAATTGGAGGTGTAGGTGAACACTGCTTAAACCAACTAGAAGTAAAGACAAAGCGAGAACCAATAGAAGTTTCTGACATTACTAAATTACTTGAAATACTGATGATAATTGAGCAAGAGGATTATACTAACGCACGATTATTGTTGTCTAGAAAGCCTCAAGATCTTGTTACCTTTTATGTTAATAATGGACTAAAAGATATTGAAGGTATAATAATCGAGATCTTTCCAAGTCAGAAGTTAGAAAGGATATCGATAATTAGAGATTTCCTAAGTCTTTGCGATATTCCAACAAAGAACGGTAAGTTAATACGCGAGCTTGAAATGGAGTCAATTATTACGACGAAGAAAAAGGTAAATACACTACCTTTAGGAACGTATTCAAAGACTAATGGAAAGAAAAAACATCTTGATTATGGGTTTAATCTTCCAAAACTGAAGGGGTTAATAAAACCAAATAGTACACTGTCAACAGCTCTGAACGGTTTAAAAACCGCTAGCTCAAAAATGCCAGTGCCATCTTCGACACTATCGAGCATTGAGTTGACATTAGGTCATATCGTTGACACAAATAACGATGCTAACCTAATAAAACATGTATTAGTAAATCCGATGTCGGAGTTGAGTCAGCGTGATTTCCGTGTGGGGTTTGCACAACTGGAAGACATCATCGATGAACATCACTTTAATGTGAAAGCGACAAGAAGTCAGGCATTGCGTACTTTTTTGAGCAAGTATGCAGGTAAAATCAATGGACAAATAGAGATTAAAAATTGTGGATTTTCATCTCGATTCAGCGCGTCGAGCGAGAACAATGCACAAAAACTAATAGAGCCTGTAGATGAATATGGTCAACCGCTTCCTAGCCCTGTTTTAGATAAGCATTTATCGCTTCATGAATTGAAAAAGAAAATACATGAACATTTAGAGAAGCCCATAAATCAGATACTGGGTACGTGTATAGAAGAAATAGCCAATTACAACAAATTGGTGACATGCTTTTCGAAGTATACAGCGATAGATCAAAGCAGCAATTACTCATATGAAATCCCGGAAGAAGTGACCTCTATTGTATTAGATAACCAAATAGGTGATGGCAAGCAACTAAAGCGTTCTCGATTAGCTCCTATAAGAGAGGAATATTCTAGTGAAGTATTAATGGGAGCATATGTCAGGCATCAAATTTCTTTAGGTCCATCGTCAACGACATATTGCCTAGAAAAATCAGCACTTATACCAGAATACGTTCAGCATTGTTTTCCAAATACTGGGACAGGTATGAAGGAGTTCTTTTGGTGTAGTGTATTTTTGCCGAAAAATATCTTATTAGTTTGCTTTACACGATTGATCATCAGAACAACATGGAACAAAGATGTTATAGCTACTCTAGCTAGTTCTAATCTTCCAGGTACTTTACCAGACGGTCCTTTTAAGATAAGTGGCTTTAAAGAAAAGGTCGGCAAAAACACTTCTGAGGTGACAATTGAACCACACGAAAAAGAAATTAGAGAAGTGATTAGTTTTCTTATTCAACACAATGACAACATGGTGAGTTATGGATTGAAGCCAGAATGCATATGGGATACGCCTGACTCTTCAAAATTAAACTTCCTTTCAGCAACCATTATCGACAGGTTAAGTGAGCATTACAACCTTCCCTACTTTCGAATGGAGCTTTTAGCTAAGCATCAAATCAACTTAAGAAAAGGTATTGATGGTGATGTTTTAACATCTCAAATGGAGCGCAACCATGGCAGTATCCGAGTTACGTCGGGGTACTTAACGCATCCAATTGCTGAAATTGAATATGAGGCAAACAACGCCGACTTTCAACGTAGATTTGAGACTACAGTTCAGTTTCGACATGAACAGGGATCAATTGAAAAATACGGTTTGGATAAGAAGAACATAGATACCAATCTCATCATTGCGCCAGGAGACCATAAAGAAGATTTTCCTGAATGGTTTGTGCTACCGGATGGTTCGTCGTGTACGGATATTTTTGCTTCGGTGGACAAATCTAAGAGCGATAATATCTGCAAAGGCCGGAAGTGTCACTCTGGAGAGGGGTGCGACTTTAACCGGATTGATTTGGGCGTAGAAGACTTTATTCAAACCTTGAGGAATCAGGCTTACTACATGAGTAGAGGCGAAGCATTATTAAATAGGCATGGTAAAGAGTATTTTGATGAGTATATAGCTCCAGATATGCGATTTTCTTTTGGTTTAGTGAAGTATGTAGAACTTGCTAATCCTATCCTATTCAAAGAAGCAAAAGGGAGATTAGCAAATGTTGAGTAATCTAAACTATCAATTTTTGGGTGAAACACAGCCTGAGAAGATAATTGAAGATCATCAAGACCTACTTCTTGAAAACGCAAAACAACTTATTGTGACTGACGAGAAGCTATCGCTGGACGGGACGGTTTTGAAATATTGGGCTTCTATTGAGGGAGCAAAAAAAAATGGATCAATTAAGCAAGAAGGCTCTGTTGACCTGAGAAATATATGGATTCCCGGTGCTGCTGGATGGCAGCACCCAATTCCTATTTTGTTATTGCCTGACTATGCGAAAGTGCTTGTCGAAGTTGTTGATATTTATTCCAATAACGCTAAGCATTCTCCGACTTTTGTAAAAACAGGATTGATGTCTCAATTAACTATGGCAGCACAATTTATAGAGTATATGTGTTTACACGGGCATTTGAGACTGGGAGATATTTCTAGTAAACAAATAAAAAAAATGTTGGGTTCGCTAAAGCAAGGTGGCATCCCAAAAGCGTTAGAGCTACATGAGCGAGTTAACTTATTTGTTGACAAGCTAATCGAAAATGATGAATTGGAACCTTACTTGATCAAGTCCAGTGGTACTTCTAGTTCTGCTGTTACAAGCATTAGAGTACCAAAAATCGCTAAGCATATCGGCAGTGTTAGTTTAGAAAACCAAGTGCCGAAAGAAGTATATGAAAAAGTAACGAACTACCTAATTGCAAATGGTATCAAAGTATCTAAAAAGCTCTTAGATAAGGGGTCTGCAACACCTAGTCAACCATCATCAAAATCATTGAATAATTGGTTTGGCACATGGAATCGCTTTGCCAAATTGGATAGTAAAGATCAGTTGCAATTCATCCCGTTTCCAAACCCTTATAAATTGTCGCTGAAATACGGTAAGGCTTCAGGCCGTACCAAAAACCTTGATTTGGAAGAAGTGATAGCACTTCTAGGTGGCTCGCACCAATGGATGTACGAATATTCATCTAAAGTTATATCAGTTGTAAAGGAAGTCACTAGCTTAAAGAATCAGCTTATTGAAGAAGGTTTTAAGCCAAGAACACTTACTGAAATCAGGTTCCCAGAGTACTTAAGCAACTCTAAGAAAATTAAAAAGCTAGAAGTGCTGCTAGGTGTAGAAATTCACAAAACTAGCTTAACGTCTTCTGATAAAGACAGTGATAAATTTTCTATCACTGAAATTACAACGCTTCTGATGACGGCCTGCTATGTGGTATTACAAACGTATAACGCTAGAAGACAGGCTGAAATTCAAAGTCCGATAATAGGTGTTACGGAAGACCACTTCCGCTGCCAAGATAAAAAATACAATTGGTATCAAGCTTGTTTTTACAACGAAAAAAATGGAAAACGACGTTGGTATACGCTGAATAATGGTAGTACCAAGGCTATCCAGTGTTTAATTGCACTTAAGAAAGCTTGGGGAGCCTGTGATGATGTTGACGGACTGTTTAATGTTCCTAGCTTTAGATTGAAAGACGATGGAAGCTTCGGCCACTACAAATATCACTTTAACAAAGGTAAAGGCTCCAAGATCACTGGTAATGCATTTTTAACGCTGATGCTTGGTGAACATCCTGATATGAAAAGTCATCCGTTTCGACGTATCTATGCTGTTATTTACCATTACCAATATAAGAATGCAGATTTACTAGCGTTGACTCACCAGCTCGGTCATATCGATCCAGCTCAAACGACGGTTTATGTGACTGAGCCTGAAGCTAGGGATGTTCACGAGCAGTTACATCACAAAGTAAAAATGACAAAAAATGAAGAAGCAGAATCAACTATTTCAATTAAAGAAGAGAACAAAGCTTTAGAAAAAATCATTGAAGAAGTCGGTGTTGAAGCCACCTCAAAAGACATTTTAAGCCTGCTAATGGGAACTGAAGAAATGGCTGGCAAATACCCTGCATATCTGAAAAGGGTTTATCGCGTTTTACAACGAAGTGTCAGGTTTAATGATGCTACCAAAGATAAGTATGGCATAGGCTTTGACGATTTATCTGATGAACAAAAAAGTGATGAAATGGCAACTGTACTTGAACGTAGGGGCCATAAACACTCCCCGAAGCCTCACGCAACTTGTCATCGAAAAAAAGGCGAAGCTAAAAAACATAAAGGCCCTTGTGAGCCAACAACTTGTGCTGGATGTCCGTATCAAGAGGTTAAACAAATTCAACTAAACATTATGCAGGGTGATTTAATTGACTTGAAAGTTAAGCAAGCTGATTTTTCCTTATTACCGATCCAACGACTAAGAGCAAAGGATGATGTAGCTAATTTATCCATTTTGATCGAAAACCATAAACGGACGATGGAACGAAGCAAAACTCTATTTAATAAGGGAGACACCAAATGACAGAAAAGAATCAGTCGCCAGATAAACAGCGCGACGAAGCATTCCTTAGAATAGAAAAAAAATTGGATATTCTTGATGAGTGGATAAAAGATGGCCTTCCTTTCAAGTTAGTTGATGGCAACAAGCAAGTTGATGCTAAAGGAAAGTTTTTACTGGAATACTTTCCAGCAAGCGTTCGAGGGTTGAGGCTTTGGAACGGCGATCAAAACAGTAAGCAGGTGATCAAGAAATACGAGATCCCAACAACGCAAACATCAGATAAATCATGGAAGGCTGCCCCCAGAGCAACACGTATTCGCGTTGACGGTATTGAAGGTAGGTTGAGTATATTTGAGCGCCTTAAAGAAAAAGCATTAACTCAAAGCAGTAATAAGCAGAAAACGAAGATTCAGGAGTTAGAGGATAAGCTAGAGTTCAGTGAGACCAATCGCAATGGGTTGGCTAACGAACTGATTCAATTGAGGTTAGATAACAATTTCCTAGAAAGTGAATTAAATACTGCGGAAAGTAAACTTGCGGGTGCTCAACAAGTGATGAATCAACAACTGGAATTTAAGACTAAGATGTTGAAACAGGCTGATAACAAGATCAAAACATTGAACGTCGGGATGAACCAATTAAAAGCGCTTCTAATAGATAATGGTATTGAGTATTCCGAAATAGAAAAGGCTACTTCAGTAATAGAGTTTCCGGGGAAGAAAGATAATGACTAAAAAGAAAACCCTTTCAGCCCAACAAAAAGGGAAACTAAACGCAAAGAAAATCCAGGATTGGTTAAAAACCGATCCGACGGTGCCTATCTATCAAGGCAAGATAAATAAGACCGCGATTTGTAAAATGCATGATGTACCTAAGTCAACGATTGATACTAACCAAGGGCTAGAAGATCTTTTTGCAGAAGATGGTCCTATTGAAACATTGGCCGCAAAGCAACAGGAAGCTTCAATTGAACCTGAGAAGCCTGTTGCTGGTGTTCAGACAGTCTCTGAAAACTCCACAGAGATGAAAACAGACGCTTTAGAACAAGTAAAAGTACTCCAGAGTAGACTTAATTCAATTATTTTAGATTTAGCATCCGAAGAATTTTTGATATCAACAGGCAGATACCTACCTCGACTTTATGATGATGAATCGGGGAGTTCCTGATGCAAGCTACAAGCATAAGTTTTGTTGAAAGCTCTGTAGAACTAATTGGTGTTGTTACTCACATTATCCATACAGCTAGGGATAATCGAGGCGTATCTGCAATATTTCAATTAAAAGCGTCTAGTTCAAAGATAGTGGTTGTAGCAGAGTTTGGGACCATTAATCACTTCCCGTTAGTTGGGGATATTTGGAAAGCCAGTGGTGAACACAAATCTGAGCCTACTTATGGTTCACAATTTAAAGCAGAGAAAGCAACAAAACTATTGCCAGATCCAGATACATCGCATGAAGTTATAGCTGACTTTCTCGTTTTTAACGCTAACTTTGTTGGCATCAATAGACATTGGGTGAACAAGTTAAGCCGTGTTTATGAAAACAAGCTATTTTACACGTTGAAGAGCATATCTGCTGCTGATCTTGCTGCAAACAAAAAGCTTAAGATGTCTGCAACAATGGCTTCAAACCTGATGGAGAGCTGGCACCAAATTTCCAATGAAAGCGAGCTAAATGATTTTTTTCAAGATAAAAATTTTCCAGAGGAACTGATTGAAACGACGCGGCAACTTTTGGGAGAAAAAGCTATTGAACTTCTTTATAAAAACCCTTATTTGCTCTATCCAATAATGTCGGTAAAAGCACCGTATAGAAAATGGAAGGAGCTAGATTCGACGATAAGGAAGCAATTTGGTATTAAAAAGAATGATCGGCGAAGAGCAATATCATTCATTGAATCGATCTTATATGCGGCATATAGCCAGCATGGGCATATGTCTTTGCCAGTTGGAATTGTTAATGAAGCAATAAAGGAAGCAAACTTTAGTTTTGAATTCAGTACTCTCAATGACGAACATATTAAATTCAGAACGCTTTGCTTTAACAAAGGTAGCGGAACTGTTCAGATATTAGGTCATCAAGCTATAGAGAATACAATTAACTCTTTGCTTAATAAGCGTCTTTGTCCGTTTGGTGAATCCCTTGATTTTGATAACTACGATATAGAAGAAACTTTTTCTAAGCTGGCATCTATTGGTATTGAGCTAAATACCGAGCAACAACGCGCTCTTGATAGTGCGCTAACAAAGTGTGTTTCTGTTATCGATGGCTCTGCTTATTCAGGTAAGAGCATAGTCATCCAATCAGTCATTGATGCATTAATTGATAATGGCGAAAACGTATGGTTAATTTCCTCTTCATCTGGCGATGAAGCAAAAGGTCTATTTAGGGTGGGTAGCGAATCGATTAATAGCTTTATTTCAAAATCACAGAAAAGAAATAAACTTGATGCTCTGAATGATTCGGTTGTTATTGTTGATGATGCTCATTCAGTTGATACCTTAACTTTTTATAAGCTACTCAAATGCCTTCCTTTAAATGCAAGACTCTGTTTTGTTGGTGATCACAGAAAGCTTCCTCCTTTAGGCCCAGGTAATGTATTTCAGCAACTGATATCAACAAACTCAGAGTTAATTACTCGATTAGAGCATTGTTACTATCACGATTCTAATGACAGCTTGCGAGCATTATCTTTAGCTATGTTAGTGCAAGATAGTCATTATGATACTAATTCAATTCCCAGTTCAGATTTTAAAGAAAGCCAAGATATTAGCATTTATGAAACACTCGAAAAATCTCACGATGTTTTGAGCAACATCGCAGCTAATATCTGGTTAGAACTCCATCTAAATCTTGACAAAAGCTATCAGGTAATTTGTGCGAATAGTTCTCTTTGTGAATTGATAAACATGCTGATTCAGCAGTTAAGGTTTACTAGAAAGAAAGTCGCCAATTTAACAATTGATGAATACACTTTTTACGAAGGAGATCCAATAATTTTTGTTAAGAAAAATCAATTCTTAGATATGGCGTCGGGAGATTTGGCTATTGTGCATGAAGTGTTCGATGAGCCAGTAATAGTGCATGGTCGAGAATGTTTGCTTAGTATCTTAGTCAATGGATCAGTAGTGGAGCTGTCCAAAGAGGACATTGATTGTTTATCTATAGGTTATGCAATAACTGCTCATAAAGTACAAAACCATAAATTTGAAAATTCTGTCGTTGTGCTAGATAACTTCTATTTAATTAACAAAGCTTGGCTATATACAGCAGCAAACGCTACCCATATAAATTTAATGTTTATAGGTAATAAAGATGGGTTAGCAAGAGAGTTGAACTCACCTGAGTTCAGTAACAAACGATATTTTGGTATTCCTTTAAAGTTGGCGGTATGAAATGACGAAATCAATAACAGAGACTAAAGTCAGGTATGACCGAAAAGACCATTATGTTTATCAAGATATCAATGGTGAGGTCTTATGGGCACCAACAGATTTCATTATTGAATTTATTGGAGATATAAAAACAAAAAATAAGTATAGAAAGGCGCTACGCCGTTTGTTCAAGTACATTAATACCAGAGAGCACACCATGGCATGGCTTGATATGAATGACGAACATATGGAGAAGTTCAGAGACTGGAGTTTAGGAGAAACACAAGCGGATGCTCGTTATCGTGGTGAAGAAAACTTGGCAAAGCAAACAACGAATAATGATTTTTTGATGCCTATTTATGCTTTCTACTATTGGGTTCAAAAACAAGGGAAATATCACCAAAGCATCTTAGGGCACGACCCTCAAAATATAAATGCATTTCAAATTACTTCTTCACTGTTACAGAGAGATGTTGCGATTTCTAAAGATGAGAAACCGAATAACGATTGGTTATACCCGAAGCTATTTAAGGGTTGCGATACAAGAGGAAGAAAAGATCGTTCAGCTAGTGAAAATGACCTTGATGAGCTTAATGGTTACATCATAGCCAATTACAATGGCTATGAAAGAACCTCACTTCTGCTAATAGTGCAAATCATCCATGAGGCGGGTGGCCGCCCAATTTCTATAGCTAGCTTAATTAGATATCAATTTGATAAGAATATAGTTGATAGAGAGCTATTCAAGGAGAAAAAAGGAGTTTTCGAAGTAGTGCCGAAAAAAGCTAAATTTAGTGGCACAATGCCGATCAGGTTTCCCACTTCAACCACTATGTCAATCATGTCTTTCATTCAAAATGACTTGGAACCATTTCTTAATGACCATCAAGTTAAGGGATATGAAGGACATTTATTCTTATCTCCAAAGAATAATAAACCTTTGTCTGAGGCAGATATAGTCAAGGTTTTTAGTGAAATTACGACAGAATTAGGCTGGCCTAAAGGAAAATCTATTTATTCCTTAAGGCATAAGTTTTCTGGTGATAGCCTTGATAAACATTTGGCTGTTGCTGTTGAGCTTGGGTTTAGTGCAAATGAAGCTTCGATAGCATTGCAAATGCAACGAGATATGACTCATAGATCTGGAGGCTCATTGAAGGATTACGTCGAAAGCCGAATGAGAATGGGTCAAAAGACTGAAGCAAACAAAAAGGAGCTTAGAATCAAATCATTGGAGTCCGATAAAACAAGACTTGCACTGGAAGCACAAAAAGCATTTGAGATCGCTGATATGAAAGCGGCTCAAAACCAAGATCTGATGGCTGAAGTTGAGAAGTTAAAATCTGTACTAGCATCATTAAAAAGTGACGAAAAGTAGCAATTAGCGTTATGTTTAAGTTTGATAAGATCAAATTATTTTGCTTTAGAAGTTAAAAAGCCTCTATATTTAGGGGCTTTTGGATCATGAAGCTTTATTCGGCGTAGGCCATGTATCAGGTGACTCTGAAAGTGATGTGTACTCTGGCGAATGCTCTGTTTTTTAAATATCCAACTTGAGCCTGCCTTGTCCAAGTCACGACCATGTTATTGTTATCTATAAACACGATTGGAAAACGGCGCTCTAATCTCTATACAGAAACTTCTATCGTTCTTAAGAATTTAACATTTTTGTTAGTCCAGTGATTTGACGGAACTATGGTAGTTTTTTAGCTCAATAAAAGCACACAGTTGGCTATTACGAACTTTTGAACTGCCTGTATGTTCAACATTATGACTTGCTTAAAGTACATAGCAACGAAGAAGGAAAGATAATAGAAATGTTAAGCCGTAGGGCTGGGACTTTATAAAAATAATAATGGTAGGGTATTTCATAAAGCGCTATATGTCCCCACCACTCAACGTGGTTGAAAATCCTATCGTGAATTTGCAGTAACTGAAAAGGCTTAAGAATTATTTCAACCTACTACTTTTAATAAACAAATGAGTTTACCTAAATAAGTAGTTTTTAATTTATTTGAAACCTAGTTAACCTAAAATGGCCAATAGCAATTCAATTGCCGCTTTATATATTGCTGTTATGGTGCCAGAATACACTGACTAAATAGCGAGTTGAGGTATGATTTGAGATATCCAAAAGAACAAGACAAGTTTCTGCTAGCTGCCAGTTTATTGAACCAAATTAGAAATGACTCTAATGACCTTCCTAGTCTCCTTCAATTACAGAAATTCCTACTTCGCCAAATTTGTAGCATAGAGCTTAAAACTCGTTTGTTGAAAAAAGGGAGAAAGAGGTTAAAACGCTCAAAAAGCAGTGTTAGTAGAAAAAATGAGTTATCGAGACAAGAGAAAAAGCATCAGGTTGGATTAATTAAGTCGTTAATTTCCAGTAGCGATGAAAGACTTAATGATTATAAACAATTGCTATTCTTATGGCGCTACTTCGGTGATGCTATTGTTGGGATTTATCATTCGACGTACAGTCTGAAGCATCTTTTTTATGATGGTGACTACAACCCTAAGCCTAATGCTGGTTTTATAACAGGTAAGGAAGGTTTTAGGCAAGAGTACAAAAGCCTAATATTTGCGATTAGAAAAGGGATACCTACTGTTCTTTGCGATTTAACTAACATAGTCAGGCATGGTGACCTCTGTTTGATGGGAGCAGAAGAACCATTTTTGATAGAAATGAAATCTTCCAAAAATACCAACGCGAGAACTGATAGACAAGCCGAACAATTAAATGTGCTTGGTAATTTTTTCGCTAATGATGGCGGTGAAAACTTTCGCGGTGCAGGTCCAACAAAACGTGTTGCGCTCAGCAGTTCAGAAGTTAACTATTATAGCGAAGTTAACCAGTGCCTTAGTACAGCTCTTAATAATGGTTCGTGTTTAACTCAACCTGAAAAAGGATTATCTTATTTTAGTTATACCTCTCAATTTATAGCTAATCATTCGGAAGGGTTAAAAGGTATCTTGGATCGTGTTGTTAATGAAACAACCATGATAGTTATAGTATCTCCAACGGAGTCATCATTACCATTGCAATCATGTGCATTATCATTTTCTCCTGAAAATACTTGCCAGTTCATTCAAGAAGAATTGCACCTAGTAGTACTTATCGATATTAATGAGGTAAAAGAGCAGATCAAGCAACATGGATTTCATGCTTTAGCAATTATGGATGGAGTCTTCTCTTTCCAGCTAATGGTAGATAAAAATGACTTACTAAAAGGTGGATGTCGAATTAGTGAACAAATGTTCCTAAGAATTGCGTGTGAATTTCAGTCACTAAGTTGGTTTGCTACTGAAAGTGCTCATTCACTTAAGAACCTATTAAAGCTAAGTGAAGTAATAGAGCCTTCAGAGGAGAACTATACATTAAACGCTGAGCAATTTGAGGAATGGGATAATACAAAAGACTATGTTGATGAAATAATTTAGTATGATTGACTTATTACATCTAAATTTTTTCTGTTAGGTTAAAGAATGGATTTTCAATAGAGCTATTTACGCATAGGAATAGGCAGCACATCATTTTTGTTGTGATTTAGTTAATATGTTAGTATACTTATTTAAGTAGCTAGAAATGCAGAAAAGCGCCGTTACTGCGAGCTTTGTTTTACAAAGCAGATGAGGGGAACGTTTATTTTCATATGTTCATTGTCATTAAGTTGATGAGAGCGAATAATAAATCAGGCGACCTTCCTATCTACTCACTTTATTAAAACCTGCCTTGAGCAGGTTTTTTTATGTCTAGATATTGTTAGATATAGCTTCTGCTTTGTTCTTGTTTGTATGATATGAAGTAACTTGAACAACCTTATCTTCTTCTACAGAAAGTACTGCTAAACCATAAAACCCTTTTTCAGGATTAAAGGATAGCTTTTCCTTTGAGTTTAACAGAAACCCCTGTGCTGCATAAGACTCATTATCACGCACTAAGCTTTTGGTCGAGTAAGTTTTAGCAAGCATTTCACCGACATTCTCCGCCGTTAAATGATCGTGCTCTATCCTTGTTTTTAAGGCTTTATGAAAATCCCTGATTTTTAATGTAATGCCTTTTATATTAGGGCATTCTACACCGTTTATAATACAGACTTTTCTTAAGTCACTTAGTTGTCTTTTTGTGAATATAAATGAGAGAACTTCCGAATTTAAAGCCTCTTTAGGAATATCCCAACCATTTTTCTGAACATAACTATACATATTCAGCGTCATTTGTTTTATTTCACTAGCTAGCGCCAATTCACCGTTCAAATATTACTACTCCTGCTAATTCAAACTTCATAATACAATGTTCTAACAGGATTTAATAAGTATTTTTCACTTCAGTTTAGTTATTGATAAATTAAATTATTTGGCTAAAAAGAATACTTTCCATGCTGACAACCATTTATTGAAAATATGAAAAAGTACGATGAATAACTTAGTTAACGACTTCATCAAGACTTAAACATGAAACTGTCAGACGAATAAAGTCCATTGAGTTGTTCTTCTTCAGTCATGCTAAAATAAGTCGTTTGCACACTTTCGTTGTAGATCACTTATATAACTCATCAAACCTGCCATCGCATTTTCTTCTGTTGACTTAGCATGGTTTCCGAAGCAGTTAGTGATGGCTTTATCTACATTTGGGTGTAAACGTACCTTATTAGAAATGTGATCATACCCATATAGCTCTATTATCGATTTAATTGCCATCTCTAAAATTACAAACTTCGCATTAATAGGATCAATCACTCTTTCAGTGATCACTCGATCAATTTCTTTTAATGCTCTCTTGTCACCCGTAACCATAGCACTGTTTTCATTTTCCATTATACAGCCAAGTAAAATCAACTCACCTGCATCTAAGTTAGGCTGCTCAAGTTTGAGAATAGTACTCATGATTTTAAGATCATAAATTTCAGCTTTACTACAGCTCAAAAAAAACATTCTACTTCGGCGAACTGCATCAAAGCATTGAAATAATTTCGCTGCTTTTTCATCGTTATGGTGGAATGTCACAAACTCATAGGTTGGTAACATGTAAAAAGAATCTAAATTATTACCAAAGGCAACTGTTAACTCATCGAGTAAGTCATATTGGGATAATTTAATGATGACATCGTTATCGAAAAAATAATTATTAATATTCATTCTTCTTCAATTCCTTGTACAACATTAAGGAATGAAAGATCATCGGCTCTAACGTGAACAGTATTTATATACTTGCAGAACTCTTGTTTGATTAGATCCTGTGCAACCACTTTTCTCTCAATGAACTTCAAGGCATTATACGTAGCCACCCAGTCATTGGTTTCTTTACCATAGGATAGTGCCAAGTGAGAAACAGAAATTCCAAGTGGTTTTCCGAACTGCATTGCAATCGCGGCTAATCTAGCAGGTGATGGACGAGATGGTATTTTCGAAAAGAACTCTTGAATATCTTGCTCTCTTCGAAGTAAAGATAAAGATATATTATCAGCTTCTGTTTCTTGCTCATCATACTCAGCCAATAATGTTCCAGATAATTCAATCATTGAAACATCAACAACAATGTCTTTATTTTCAAGGTGACCTGAGACAATATGACCGAATTCATGAAGCAAGACAAATAGTTGGGCACCAGGACTTTTTTGACCGTGTCCTAGTAATATACAGTAATAATCACCATTTTTGATAACCATACCAGCAGGTTTTGAAATGTTAGGTGCTAATTTTTCAACATATATTACTGGTAAGCCAAATTGCCAAAATAATTGAATAACAGCATCTAAGTTCAAATCTTCGAGTTGCTTTATTTCTTCCCAAAGCTTGGCAATGTTTGGTGGAGCAACGTCATTTAGTTTTAAGATATTTACAAGTGTGGATGTAATGCCTTGTGCTAAAAACGAAGACGGAGCAAGCTTTTCGAACTCTACATTAGCCCGCTTTTTAAACTCAATATTCTTAACTTTTGGTATAAATGAAATATCACCTGACTCTGCAATGTCTACATCTAAGCCTAAACGAGACTTTACAACTAGGCAAAACTCCAAAATTCCAGCATTAGTTTTTAGGACATCATTTTCCCACCACTTCGGAAGGGTTTTATTTATTAAACCTTGATTTAGTCCAATAGATTTTAATTTTTTGTACAAGTTAGACTTAGAGATAATATTTAATTCTGTCATTCTTCACCTCCCTTGAAACAAAAATCATAGTTTACATGAATTAGCGACAATTAGCAGTCTTGCTAACTGTTTTGCATGTATTTCTGTACCATCCCAAACTTGCCTAAGCGCATTCATTAACGTATCGCTTTGTTCGGGTTCATCAGCGAAGTCCTGTAAATTTATTTTTGCATAAACGCATAACTCATTAAGAGCCGAAGTCATTCGTTTCGGACTACCTTTTAATGCTCTATGCACAGTACTCTGCGTCATTTTACACGATAAAGCTATAGAAACCGTTGTTTCCAACCCATTCACCTTGAATGACTCAAGCAATGCATTTTGTATTTTCTTAATATTCATATTTATCATTAAATTTGCATAAACGCATAATTAAGTGTAAAGTATATATTGAGAAAGTCAATGAAAGAGGCATAATTAACGAATGAATGATTTAAACATAAGAAAATCACTCTTAGACCGATTTATGACTCGTAATTTATTCGAGTCATCTTCAGTTTTAGAAGAAGTTTCAGTTAGCAACGGCTGCGCACGAGCTGATGTTGTGTTTGCTGGTAAAAAGCTAGAGTGTTTTGAAATTAAAAGTGAATTGGACTCTCTAAAACGGCTTACTCAACAAGGTTGGCATTATGGTCGCTCATTTAACCAGGTGACGTTAGTGGCGGCAACAAAGCATTTGGATAAAGCGATTTTCTCTATCCCTGTATGGTGGGGGATCATAGAAGTTTCAAAAGCTGGTAAACTTATTCAACGTCGAAAAGCTGGTAACAACCCTGACATAAAGTCACATGGACTAGCAGAGTTGCTTAATAGAGAAGAAGGTATCTCTTTGTTGAAGGACTGTGGAGTAACTAAAGGTCTTTCTAAACTAAGTAATCAAAACATTCATGACAAAGTGTCAGAGCTTTGCGGTGTAAAAGAGTTAAATAAGTTCGTTCTGGATGCCTTCAGAAGTAGAAAAGAACTAAGGAAAGATAGTTACCTTCCTCAGTTTTTTCCAGAAATGGCTACGTGTTAATCTTTATTAACAACATGAGTCATATGATGATTATGTGCTTCAGCAATATGCTGAGTTGGTCCACCAGGATTTTCAGACGTATCGGCCTTAATTTGCCATCGTTTATCAGCCCATGAGAAATCTTCACCGTAATCTTCAAACTCTTCGCTCATTACGAGTAAAGTAGCCACAGCGCAAGACGCATCTTTCCCTCTTTTTGCATCTCGGATAATCATCCATTGCTCATCTAACGCAAAACGTAAGTTAGCGAGTGGAATTCCCTTAGCTGAAGGGTCCCATGAAGGGCTAAAGGCTCCATAATCAGAATAAAGTAGGTCATGTTCTAATAATTCAGTTAACTCCGCATGTAATCGTTTATCTTCCCTTGAAACAAATTCAGTACCAACAATACTTGCTAATGAAGCAGGAAAAGCACCTGAACTAAATATCAAGTTTTCATAACCTTCCGACAAGTACAGTTCAATGCAATTTGCGATATTACGTACTTCACTGTTATCAAAGTCAGATAAAGCACCATAGTCAAATAATATAAGTAACTCATCCTCGACCAAGTCACTAAAGTTATTAAGCGAGTTAATGATAGCTTGATGCTTACCAGCATCAACACCAGTAGATTGATCGGCAACGTTGATCCGGATAGAGATTGAAGAAGCATTCTTCTTTCGAAAATCCTTATCAAGGTTTTGTAATTGGTCTGGGCTGACCATTACGTCAATATTTTTGGTATTTAACAATGCATCGACTTGCGGCAACAGTTTATTTACCCCGTCAATTCTTGACAGATCGGCTATTGAGAATTCAGACCAAACATTTTCCAATTCAAGAGTCAATTTGCTTACGTCTTCATGCTCTGTTAGCCACCAAATAGGTGTCATGTACTTGGCGTCATCTTCAAACAAATTGCTTATGGCAAGTTGTTCACCTTTCTTCCATCTCAGTATGGGGTAATACATATAAAATCCGAAAAATATTGTTAAAAGTTAAAGTGGTTAATTAACGAAATAAAATAGTTCATAACATTAGCTTGCCTCTAGAATATTTGCATATGCTTTCCAATCTATAGCTGGTACTGTTCCTAGAGACTGCAATGAGCTTAGCAGACTAAATAAAAAGAACATTAAGCTAGTATTCGATTGATGTAACTCCAACGAAGTTGAATTATATACAAAAGCACCGCTAGCAAGCGCACAGCCCATGTCTAGTTTACATGAGCTTTCAGTAGGCAAATTAGGAGCAAATGATTGACTGTTAATACCCTCAGTCCAATCCGTTTTAGCTGCTAGAATACCCCCAAGAATATCAAAAAGTTTTTTGGGCGGAGAAGTCCCATTAATGTGTTCGATAGGAATTGATGTTCTTTTTAGCTTTCTGACAGAGGATACTTTTTCACCCGCATAATTCAAATACCCCTTATTAATTGTAGGTTTACATTCAAATATAGCGTAAACAGCTTCTGCCGGGATATACTTGTGATTTTGTTGTGTTAATAACAAGGGAGTGTATTGTGGATCATAAATGACTATGTCTATTTGATCACTTCTCCCGCCTTGACTATCTATTACTATCCCCTTATCAACAGCATATCTTTTGGGTAAATATTTTCGGAGGATTTCAATCCAACTATCTTCGTGAATATCGCCTTTGGTTCCAGGGTGATCAACCGCTCTAGATGCTCTAGTCAGTTCCTGTTGTAGATCAGTTTGCACATCCTCAAAGACAACTTTAAGCCACTGGGTATCACTCATCAACTGAGCCTCCAAATGGTGGTGTAGGTTCAATCAACTTTGCTATTTTTAATGCACTTTCATCAGACACCGCTTTATTAGGATAGGCATCAAGTATAATTGCGGGGATCAAACGCTGAGTAATATCTGAAAATGAAAAACCATATTCTCTAGTATTCGACTTACCCGTAATCAAAGCCAATTGTTTCATAGTTGAAACTTGCAAGTTAAATGGCGTTAGGGTTTGTTCAAGAACACTCTTACGCTGCTCTAGCGATGGCCGAGTAAATTGGAGTATTTCTGCTGCACGTCTTTTGACAGCAGGGTCTAAAGATGTAAGTCGATTTGTACACATTATAACTGCTGCTGGTAAGCCTTCACTCGCTAACGAATCAATGCCTCTAATAAATGCGTTAACACCCGCTCTATCTTCATGATGCATTTGAGAAGACTCTCTGGATTGAGCTAAAGCATCAGCTTCGTCAATAAGTAATATGACAGCACCTCTGGCTTTACCTGATTTACTTTTGAACTTTTTGGCTAACTCTTTTGTTTGTTGGAAAGCAGAAGACACAAGTTGGGTCATTTCTCCGACTCTTCCTTGTCCTCTTGACGATAGACTTAAAGGTAGTAACGTAACATCTATCTTATTTAAGCGAGCAACCTTATCGCCAATATTCTCAGCTAATGCGGTTTTTCCAGAACCTACATCACCAGCCAATACGATTAATGGAGGTCTATTAATGATTTGTGTTAACACTTCGAAATGATCACCATGATACTTATTTACCCATTGTTCCATAGAAAAAGGATTAATTAAGACAGATAACATTTTTGTTAAGCGAGCTTTGTAATCATCAAGCCCAATTAGTTGTTCTAGCTTCATTTGCGATTCAAAATCTGGGAAGTCCCTGCAATTTTCAAATAGGGAATTAGCTTCAGTTGTATTCATTTTAATAATTCCTTAATGATTTTCTCGCCAAACTTCGATCCCCTGATGAGTAGGTTTTATCGCTATCATAATAGCCTGACACACCTGCTTCATCTGCACCAACTCTTTGTATTGGCAATGTTTCTTTAAATGTCTGTCTTTCACTAGCACTAAGTGAATCAAACTTGTCAGTGTATGTTACATAGCTATGAAAACTGGCATTGGAAACATCAGCATTGGGTCTAAGCGAACCTGGCACATCATCTACTCCGTTGGCAATTTCACTTGCTGTATAAGCGAATGTAGGCTCAATCCAATTATCATCCCTTTGAAAGCCAAAGGTTGCTTTTTTTAAATAACCATTTTTTAATAGTTGTGCGATTTCTTCTTCAAATTTAGCAATTTGATTTTCATTTGGCCTATTATAGAATCGTTGCATTCTACGCAAATCAGCAGACAGCTTAGCCGACATATGTCTTGCATGCGTAATGGTAAATGTACTTGATCCTGTTGAGGTAAAGCTACTACTCATGAATTATCCTGTAAATGAAGTACCAAAGACTGCCTGCCAGTATTGGATGGTTAGTGTCTTAGTGGGTGCAAATTCAGCGGCATCGATAGCATCACCAGCATCCATAGCTGCTTCGACGATTAGGCCACCTTGATACCTTGTATATAAATTACTAACATTATTTTCTGCATTTACTGGGTCGATTATTTGGATAGGATCATTAAAATCATCAACCTCCGTCGCATTGTAATAATCTTCAAAAATTATTTTATGATCTAAATTTGATTTAACAATATAGGTAAAGAATGCCTGTAATGCTTCGATGTAGTTGGAAAAATCAATCCCATCATCACTTAACTTTGCTAAGATCATTTCAATCATGAAAGATTTAAACCGAAATTCATCATTTTCTTTTTTATTTTTTCTTGCCCAATATTTGACCAACCGCACAACTTGAGTGTAATGTTCAGGTTGTTTTTCCTTTCGTTTTTTGGCAAATTCCAAGTGTAGTGGAATACTTGTTTCAAGGTAAGAACCGTCACTTTGACTAACCAGATAGCCTCGCCAATCTGGCTTTCCATCATAGATGATAGGCACTAGATCTACATCTAATCCAGTTCCCTTAAACGAAACACAAATACTGTAATTTTGTCGTCTAATTTGGTCAGATGAAAAGTTGGGGTAAGCGGCATTAATTTTCTCTTCTAAGTAATCTAACAGGTCATTAAGTTCTATAGAGGAGTTAATACCAGATATATAAACAGCCACGTCAATATCATTCAACGATTTTAGGGCTGTTCCTTTAGCTAGACTCCCTGACAACTGCATTCTTTTTAAAGCAAAGTCGGGGTGTTCTTTAATATAAGACTCAAGCTTCTCTCTTAAGTTACGAGCTTGTTTACGAAATATTTTCGCATTCTTTTGTGGTAAGTTAACTTTACCTAAAGCGAATTCAACAATTGTATTATGATCAACATGTTCCAGTGTCATTCATTCCTCGCTATACAAATCTATTCAACAGAGTAAAAACAGCACTACCAAACTGTTCTGCGTTATTAACAATCTTGTTAACTTTAACATTCTGATCTTCTGATGACTTGACTATGGTCATTAAATCAATAAGTTTTTTAGCATCTGCTGGTGCAGGAAATAATTCTTTTATTTCAGCATCAGTCATTCGTGTCAACGATGATATTTTTGAAGCTAATTCATTATCCGTTTGAGTGGCGGCATCATCGATAATGCCATCTACGTCAATATTGTCCCAATCAATCGCCATGATAGATCCTTTTAATTATTTTAAAGTGAGTTCTTAATTTTCTTAATTTTTTCAACGAATTTTTCGGCAGACTCAACTTTTTCAGCAATAGACTCGGTTTTATTTAATAGTCCAGCAATAGCATCATCTGTTTTGTTGATTGCATTATTTACATCAACTTCACTCACACCAATTTCATTCAGGTATCTATTACGATTTTCAGCAACTTCAGACGCTGATAACAAAAAGCTAGTAATGCTATTATTTATTGCTTTTGCCTGTCCATATTCGCCGCGTATTTTTCTTTCTAATTCACGCTCTAGCTCTTCTAAAGGGCGCATGAGTTCAGCACGTTTTTGGTTAATTTTCTTCTGCAACTTAGGGCCTAACCGAACAATAAAGTCTAGGCGATCTGTTTTATCGTTGCTTTTAACGATTGAATCCCAAGCTCCTGATATTTGCGGGTTGGAGAAAAAGTTTTCAGCAAAAACGGGCACCCATTGTTCGTCTACAAATCGATCTACTTCATCTCTTTTCAATGAAAAATAACGTTGTAACAAAGTGATATTGGCCGTTTCAATTGCAGCTATTCGATTGCCAAGCTCTGTAGATAGCTCAGGTGCTTCTTGCGGGATAGATACGCAACCTGTAGCGGTGGCTAACACCAAGGCTACCAAACTAAATGTTTGCTTTATTTTCATTGTTATTATCGCCCGTTAATTAGGTAATTATTTTTCATTTAAAAAACCACAATGCCATGTTTTGGCAGTAAGTCTTTCAATACAAAATATCTGTGATATGTAGCGGCTTGATGAAATTTATACACATCAAGTTCTGTTGCCATTGCCGAATATTCAAGCGAAGGAAAATTATGTTTTTGCGACTCCCACTTATCTTTGTCGTAATGCAAAGCTTCATTAGGATTTGCTTCAAATAACAAATCAGTGGCAATAGCTTCAGACCAGCACAAAATTCTGTCTTTCATCACTTGTTCTGTACGTAAAATTCCTTCAATAATGTTCCTAACCTCGTGAAATTCTTTAAGAGGTGTATGGCCGGGATCTCTAGCTTTACCAAATTTAACTAGTCGGTCATAAATCATTTCACAACCACGTAAGAATGATGCTGGGTTGTCTCTATCTGATAGCTTCCCACTCAGCTCATAGTTAAATGACCAGTGTAGAAAAGGTCGATCAGGAAATGTTCCGACAGCGCCGTGGCCTAGAGCACCTGAAGCCTTTTCGGCGAAGGAGCTAGCTACTTTCCGCCAGTTGTTCATGAGAAAGGACGGTGCGTAATTCTTCATGAAGCGACCAAATTTATTTGTTAAAAACGCCTTCATGCCTTCATCTTTTACATTAATAAGTTCGATACTGGCCGCATCCACTTTATTTTGAGATGAACCAACACCAGAAAATCCGTAATGAGAAAAGGTGTCTGCGTAGACATGACAGGCGATACCTATTAACTGCAACCCGTATTTTGAATTTACTGCATGCTCAATATGATTTTCAAACATTTCTTGTGCGATATCAGAATTTTCTTGGCAAACTAACTTTTCTGAAACCGTAGTGCCTTTTCCGCCAGGAAGAAAGTGAAATGGAACCCAAACTTGCTTTTGTTCTTTTTTATCGATGAGACGATTCTTTATAACTTCGCTGTTGTGATGAGCAGTTGCAATCCCGTAAATCAAACCGCCATCAGCGTGCTCATCGCTATCATTTGAGGTTGAGTCATCAACATACTGTGCTGCGTAAGCAATGGTCTCAGCTTCTTTAACGTTAAAACCTGCGAGCCTCGCAATAGTGTATGTTCCATAATAATGCATATCAGTTTGCATAGACTCTCCAAATACAGCAAAAAGTGGATTAAAACCCACTTAATGCTATATGCATTTATCAGCTAAGTAAATGAATTATTTTATATAAAAAATAATTCATTTAGGAAGTGATGAAATCAACAATCGTTTCATAAATTGTTTTTTCTACCATTGGCGGGACTTGTTTAGAGCCTGTAGCAAAAGTACTAGTAGAGATTGCGAATAAAGCGATAAGTAGAGCTATTTTGATGTTTTTCATTGGTAATTCCTTAATAATAAATTTATGTGGATTTAAATCCACACGCATTATCAAAGAAAGTAACAACAATTAACATTGAAAAATGTGGATCTAAATCCACACCACTAGTTAGTAGTTAACGATTAAATTTAATTATTCGAACATTAAGCTTTTATTTTAAATTTGATACTGAGGATATATTTAGTTAAGAAATATACAGTGGCAACAGAGAGTATCTGCATTGCATATCGATAGTGTTCATAAACGAACATAGGGCTTGCAGGTGTTAAGTGTCGAAGGAGGTATTCACATATTAAGGCAACTATAACGACAACATTCCATTTTGCAATCGAATATAACTGCCAATCAATTGATGTTTGATTAACGACAGCGGATAAATATTGCTTAATTAACGGTGCTCTCATAAAGATCAAATGACGAGTGATAACATTCAACCATATCATGCCTATGTAAAAATGAATTCTAGGAGAGTTATATTCGATTAAAGCCCAATAGCATTCTGCTAGTAGAACTAAAACAATAATTGGCAACACTACCATCTTTACTATTTTGTCATACCAAAGGAGTTTAATAAGCAGCAGTGTTAGGATATAAATACCTATCTTTGCCATAATAAGGGTATTCGAAAAATAGACAACCTCTTCAATAACTCGCTCAATTAAAAGAATTGCTAATAAAGAAACTACGTTGATATTTTTTATGTAAACTGCACTTAAGCTGATGAGGTAAATAAGGAAAAGTCTATCAAAGTATTCAGTATAGCCGAAGGATAGAAGCCCTAATGTAAGGCTTGAAATAGCCAATACATTGATTATCATTTTTCTAATGTATTGATTTAGAAACACCGTTTATTACATGCCAAAAAACTTCATGATCTGAACTTTAAACGATAACTGGCTCGATTCAGATACCGATTTTCTACAAGCTATCCACCATGCATTGACAACTTCTAAGCTTAAAGAGTCCATTGTTTTCGGGTGTTCGTTTTCGATTGCCACGACAGTTTCTCTGCTTAATCCAACTTTTGCAGCCAACTCCTTTTGAGTAAACCCAGCCTCTTTTCTCAAATTTTTGAGTTCTACACCTGAAAATTTTGCCATTCTACAATTTAAAACCCTAATGATTATTGATTGAGATTTTACTAGCTAAATCACTTTCAATAAACCCCATGAACAATTTAAATTAACGATCATATTCTAACTCTCGTGCTAGTTCCTATCGAACGTTATCTATTAAGATGCCTCACTGGTATTCAAAGTAATCCAATATGAATACTTATTCACAAGTGCCTGTCACTTAAAATTAGGAAGTTATAATTAAACATCATAAAAACGACAGAACATAACGCTGTGAGCTAGGTACTCCATTAAACACTTACTAAATTAAGTCCTTACCATACCAATTAGAGTGTAAGGCATTGAATATATTAACGTTTTAAACATCTAAACATAGAGTTAACATAACGAAAACTAAAAACATAACTCATTGTTAAACATAAAAAAATAATCAACGTCTCATTTTATACAAATACGCACAAGCAATAAAAAAACATAAATCACGCATAACTACCCACTTCAATTCTGGATTTAAAATAGTACCTATTACAATAATTATCGAAAGGCGGAAAATCCTAAAGGTTAGGCAACCAAGCTCACCGGAACCCTTCTTTTACCAGCAAGTCATGCGACTTTTGAATCCCAACGTCAGTTAATGGTTGCTCCCAATCATAGCTATTCAATAATCGTTGTATGTTATTAACCAAAGGTGAGTTCAGCTCTACAGCACTATCATGAGTACTAGTTTCATCTGTAGGGCCTTGAAGTTGTGATGAATATTGAGTAGCACGTTGCACTTGCTTAAAACCTGCAACTATTGCCCAGGCCCCTAGATACAAATCTTGAGCGTGGTTTTCGTGTTCACCGACCAACATTAATTCACCAGAAAGAGCAGCATTGTCGATAACATTCCTAAAAGCTTGCTGACAACGGCCATTAGCATGTGCCATACGTTCATTCCACATCAAAGAGGCGCGTTTTAGTGTGTATTCATTACTGACAAATATCTCTAGTTGAGAATCAAAAGGATAAACTTGTACTTTACTGGGACATATCAAGGCTGTAGCTAATATTTTTTCAGGAGTAGTTAAAGGCAATTTTAATACTCTGTCGTAAACATTACTTACATGAGAAAACACCTGTAATGCAAGAGCAAAGATCATATCTTCTTTACATTGCATATGCTTATAAATAGACCCATCGATAACCCTGCGGCTTTTGACACGGCTGACATAGTGAAATCCGTTAATGATGATTTCAAAATGCAGCTAGCGGCGGAGGTTAGAATAAGCTCTTCTTGTTCTTTGGGACTATATTTAGGTGCAGGGGCCATATCAATTACTTAAAGAAGGTAAAATGAGTTATCAACTTGATACTGTTTGTATATATGAGATTCAATAACAACCTCATAAACTGTACTAATTTAATAATTTTTTATAGGGTATCAAGATAGTTAACGTTTACAAAGTAATAATGATACTTATCCTAACCGACCTTTATTATTGCGCTTTTCATATTAATCAGTATTATCTAATCAACCAATTTTGAGGACAAATAACAATGAATAAATCTGAATTAATTGAAAAAATTGCTGTAGGTGCAGATATTTCAAAAGCATCTGCTGGTCGTGCTCTAGGTAGCTTCATTTCAGCCGTAACTGAAGAGTTAGCCGAGGGAGGCGAAGTCGCCTTGGTAGGTTTTGGTACGTATAAAGTAAATGAGCGAGCAGCTCGTAAAGGACGTAACCCACAAACAGGCGCTGAAATTAATATTGCTGCCGCTAAAGTTCCTAGTTTTAAAGCAGGTAAAGCTTTAAAGGATTCATGTAACAGCTAGTAATATTAATAAATGGATACTGAGGCGGTATCCATTTATTAGAAGGGTATTAACTTTTCATTACCTACTTTTTTTAGGCGACAATCTAAAATGTAAGTCATTAACGGCTTGAACAAATTTATCAAATTGATCCCAATTATCAAATTCAGCTATAGAGCCATTATAAGCCTCATCTTCTGGGCCTATTCTTAATTCCGGCATACCATGATTATCTACGACTTCAACTTCACATTTAAACCGATTTCCCTTATTGTCATTCGCTGTGACAACCTCGCCAAAAAAGAATTGAGCACCCATAAAATTTTCCTTACTTTAATTTTTAATTGAATAATTAACTTAAACTTACATTAAGAATTTAACTGGCAATACCAATACTATGTGCCACCCCTGATATCAGACTATCAATTTGGTTATCGTTTAAAACATATTTGGGCACATATTTCATACCCGTTGGTAGGTCACTTTGCTGACAAAGTAGCGCACCTCGATTATGGCCAAAAGATGAAACGATAAAGTCTCTTAGAACACTGTTACCTTCTATTTGATAAGCGATTCTAAAAAGTGATAAGTCGCCAATCCAACTATCAATCTCTATCCAGCAGTGACCACTCCAAGACTTTGAGATAATATTTCCCGACTTTTTTGGTTCAGGTAAATTCTTTTTGCACTTAAAAATGGTTTTTCCTGATATTTTCAAATCTCCAGCGACTACCATTGCTGGTATACCATGATAGTCTTTTAAATAACCTGCCCACATAGCACTCAGCATTGCACAGGCACCAAAAGAAGGTGGTATGTTCCTCATGATTTCACGGGCAACCTCAAGTAACTTTTGAGGATCATCTACCCCATATTCAGAATATAACTTTGCGTCATCGACACTACGATAACGAGATATCAGTTGATTTATTGTTTTATTTTGCATTATACACCTTGAATGAGACCAGCTACCTTGAAACAGTCTTAAAGCTTATTTTTGTTCCCAATATGTAGCCAATAACTAAAAATACGTACTTCAACCTAGCAACAATTGACGAAATAGCACTTTGAGCGTCTGTTATATCAGAGCTGGTACTGGAGAAAAACACGACTAAAGAATAATCAAATTTCCAACCGATGAGTAACGAAAAGAGCAATACTGAAAGTACACAGGGGGTTATCAAGTCAATTTGTTCCGCAAGCTGCAAAACACCTGCGGTAACAAGAAAATAACTTAAACCTCCTAGTACTGTTCCTACGAATAAAGCGCCAATTAGCTCGATAAATACCATAATTTTTTCCTATTAATTCTATGCTACATTAACGAATACAGGGCCACTTCTCGCAATGCACTTTCCACCTTTTACAGCTACTGCTTCAACCCAATGTTGACCTGCATATGCTGTTGACTCTTTATGTATGGGATTACCTTTAAAAAACTTCCCCCGAAGACATTGGCTTTCTAATGCCTCGGCTCCATTATTAACAACTTGCCAATAAATTTGTGTTTCATGGCACAATTCGTCCTTAACGACAAACCTTATCCAACATGACTTAGGGACTGATTTATAGACAGCTAAATCACCTAAAGCAACTGACGTTTTTCCTTTTTGAACAACAGCTTTAACATTTAACTTCGAAGGATAAGAAACAAGTGGCCAGCGTAGCGCTTCACAGTGGCTGGGTAGATTTAATGTCGCTTTCTTTTTACGGGCGCGGCTTTAGCAAATTTATCACCAAATATCTTTTGCCATTTTTCAATAGATTTAGCTTTATCCATTTCGCCATAAGCATCATTTACCCATGCGTTATATTTTTTTACTTGGGCCTTAAAATTTTGATATTTATTCTCATCCCAATGTCGATTGAAATTCTCTTCCTCATCAACAGGGTTGTTTACAATTGGCATCGAATCATTTTTGTCCAGACAGTCATTTAGCCTGTTGAAGAAAGTCTTAAAGGTAGTGGGTAAATCCTTAAAGTCATCAGTACCAAAGTACTTGTCCAAACTAGTCACCCTTGAGGCAACTATTGTAGTTAGCAAAATAGATTTAACAGAAAATGTTTGTTTGTGATCTCGTAAATACTTAAACAGTCTGATTGATTTTATTAAGTTGTTATTGGCAACAACTTTGTTCTTATCTTTAACCCAATCACTAAATTCAACACTTGAGCATGATTCAAGTTTGTTCGTTAACTTATTGCAAACAAACTCTTGTTGACCCAGCAATCCACTTTTGCGGATGCACGGCACTACATCAATATGAAATTCACCAGCATAGTTTAGTTTTACACAGCGAGTTTGCCTTGACGCTTTTCCTTTATATGTTGATGAATTGTTAAACAATTCATATACTTTTTGAATGTAGTCTTTGGGTTCCCAACCTTTTATTGGCTTGAGATATACAACTACATCGGCATCAAAAATTGCTTTTTTACGGTTGGTTTAATTATCGTCCTGTGCGAGTAACTGCCTTGAGGGATTGCAGTAATAAATGCAGCCTTAAAGCTATCACTGTCTTTTATGAAGCTTGTTATTGTTGCAACGCGTTTTTCCAACGTATCAATTCTGTGTTGGTTTAAATTCACATTATTTAGCAGGAATTCATTAAAGTGTTTCACTAGTTTCATTTGACTACCTCATAACCGTTTACTGTGCCATTGAAGGCAATGCCCCAAGGATGGGTTTTGACTTCATGATCAGGATTAAAGTGATGAAACACTATTTTAGGCAAGTGACCTTGATTTAGAACCGAGCCAAGTCGAAATACGAATGATGCTTGTGCTGCAACGAAAAAATCCACTTTTTCCAAATTAGGGTAATTGGGAATAATTTCATTATTGATAAATTCCAAAATGTTTTTGACTAACCGCTCTTGTTTTTCCCCACTGCATATTTTGTCATAGCCGTAGTAACCCGATTCAAAAGTTACCTTGAAAAGAGCACCGTCAGGGAATTCTTCATCAATATTATTCAGCCGTAACGGCAAACTAAGAGAGACTGCAATATTTACGCTAGTAGCATCATTGGCTCTTTTGTTCATATTTTCAAAAATGAGCTTTTCACCGTCATCGAGTTGTTCGTTGAAATGCCATTTTTTATTTTGCCTATCCCAGTCAGCAACATGCACATTTTGCATATTACTAACAAGGTGTCCCGCAGCCGCAAGCATCGGAACTGGCGCAACGCCCCCATAAACCACATATTTCTTCCCATTACTTAATGAGCGGCCACTATCTTTAATCGTTTGAGGAATTCGGCATATTTGATTTAATTGCTCATGTAACTCATCGATATTAATTGTCTTATGGCTATTATCAAATTCAACATCGAACGGTTGTGGTTTAATGCGTTTTAATTTTTTTGGCATGTAATTTTGTACGTCATCAATGCTGTGGTCAATTAGCCCCATATGACGGATTTTTATCAATTGAGAATCATCAGCTTCTTTTCTGTCTTGATATTCCGTGTAAAAAACCATAAGCAAAGAGGTGACAATTAGGCCAATGCAGAACTCCACATTTCCCCCTCCAAGCGTTAAGGGAATATCCCCCCATTTCGTAGGTATTACTATATTTGCGCTAAGGGCCGCTAAACTGGTTAATGACCAAACTAAAATCAGTTTGGCAAAAGAATTAATACTCGGTTTTCTAAGTCCTTCAACGTACCAACGTAAAAAACTTAATATTAAATGTGCTATTTTCATAATTTTATAAAACCTTTCCTTTAATAAAGTGTTCGTTTGCGTCCGGGTGTTCACCACCACCGTACCAGTGGCCTGTGGCTAACCACCCAGAAAAATACATAAACCACAATGAAGCCCAGGGCACTATTGTGTCACTAAGAAATTTGTCGTTTGACCATTCTCCCGATGAAGGAAGGTAAAGACACAGCTTGGTTTTTGTCTCGTTAAATATGTAGATATGAGGTGGTGCCTTACCATTTGTCACTTCATAAATATTTGGATCAATCACATAAATTTTTGGCGGATTATTTATGTCATAAATTAATTTTATTTTGTAATCGCCATAAGCTTCATCTAGCTGGAGACGGCAAAGCCAAATCAGCTTCCCCCTTTTTATGTACCCTTTTCCCTGTGGATATTTAGCTTTCAATAGATACAGTTGCTTACTTAGGCTTATCGCCGTGTCGGTGAAAAATTTCAATGTTATTTACCAAAGAAAGTATTGGCTTTTACAGGTGTTGCTGTTGCAACTGTGGAGATAGCTCCTGTCTTTTTTATAAATAGATTATTGCTTTCCCGTTTTTCATTGAGTACTTGATAGTGCTTCTCTATTGCGCTAGAAGAAGTACCTTCACCGAGTAGTTCATTTAATTTCTCTTTAATTAAAGGTAATGACCCCACACTAGCGAGTTCTCTTAATTTCTCGACAAAGTCACTGTGCCAATAATGGAATGCCTCTACCCGTTTAACATCAACATTCCATTTTTCAGCAAAATTCTCATGCTGATTTTTAGGGTTAGCAACCCACATTTCAATTTTCCCATCGACTACTTTAGTTTCAATATACCCGGTCATGCTTTCAACGACGGTAAGTAGTACTTCTAACTCATTGTTAAACGGTTGTTGATTAACTAAATCTTTATAAGCTCTAGCAGCCAACGTTGTTAAAATGATTGATATCGGTGCTTTACCTTGATAATTCTCGTTGCCATAAAAGAGTAAGTCTCTATGACGTTTCATAATTTGAACAGCTCGCCTTAAAATGCCTTTGAATAAGGTATGTTTTGGCAATTCTTCTATGCTTTCTCCTTTTAAGGCTGCTCGTGCAAACATAGCATCAGAAAAACCAATATAAGTTGGTTCCATTTTTGCGATGCGATCAAAATATTGAGCATATCCCTTAGGATTAGACGCTTTCCATTCTTTCAATTTTTTATCCGGCACAGAGATCGCACCATATTCGTCGGCATTGTTTTGATCCGGTATGCCCGGTGTTATATCAAGGTGAAATTCATCCGCATAATTAAGTCGGCAACCCCGATTTAATTCACTGACTAAGTTTTCTAACTTTCCATTTTCTTTAATTCTAGCGATAACTTTTTGTCGGCATTGGTCAGGGTGAATACCCTCTGTATTTGGCAGGTAACAAATAAAATCTAAATCAAACTCTTCTCTAAACACTGGTTTTGATGTTGTCCCGATCCTCTGACTTCCCTGCGGGTATATCTCTACCCCATCAAACATAGAATCATCACTTTCGGCAAGCCATCGCCCAACTGACTTATATCGTTTTTCAGCGAGTTCTTTTTTTGATAAAGAAGGCTCTAAAGATTGGCATGCGTATTCCAGAAGTTCAGTAAACAGTGTCTTCTGTTTACCAGATAATGCAGCGTAGCTTTTCGTGTATAGATTAGTTTTCATATATTTTGATCCTATTTATTCATTATTATTCCTGCCTTCCACTTTTAATTAATTGAGTTTTTATTATTCAGTGTTAGTACAATAACTAGACTAAGGTATCCTTATGATACAGTCAACATATTTTAATGGAAAATAAATGGATCTTCACATTCTAAACTTTGTGCCTTCATTGTATTTTATTGTCATTAATGGTATATACTTTAACCAGAGTTTATTAAATGGATTAGTGTTAACAACAATGGCTGACTTAATAGGTGTTCCTCTCTCTCAGATTGAACGATTACGCTACATAGAATTTTGCTTGAAATTCTTAGGGGCATTTTCAAGATCAGATCTAATTGATAAATTTAATATTGGAACTGCTGCGGCGAGTAGAGACATTTCTTTATATAAAGATAAAGCGCCTCAAAATTTTAATCATTCTTCTAATTCAAAAAATTATGCTTTAAGTGAATCTTGGAGATCACTCTTTGAATTTAGCTCATCCGAGATATTAAATTTACTCACTGGTAGAACGGTTCAAAGTAATAACCGTGCTTATATTCCTAATGATATTTTGGATGTTATTGATGACCCACAAATTGAAGTCATCGCGCCGCTATCTAGAGCAATTTATAATAAGAAAGTGATCAACGTGGATTATTTCTCTAATTCAAGTGGATTCAGCAGCAAATTATTAATTCCACATGCTTATATCCATAACGGATTAAGATGGCATGTGAGAGCTTACGATAGACAAAAATCTAGATTTGCTGACTTTGTCATATCTAGGTTTCAGAAAGTTGAAATTACTGAAGAAGAAATATTGAGTGATGAATTTCAGAGCGATGACAATCAATGGAATCGCATCGTAGAACTAGAGATCGTTCCTCATCCTGACAACTCAACTCCGAAAGCCGTCATGTCTGAATTTAATATGGTTAATGGTGTATTGAAACACTCAATTAGGGCATCTTCTGTCGGTTATTTTCTTCAAAAATTATATGTAGATTGCTCAAAGGTCCCTCCAGAGAATCACTTTTATCGTCTTAAGCTTAAAAACAGATTATCCCTTTATGGGGTTGAAAATATGCATTTAGTGAAGAGCTTTGAAAAATTTGAAGAATAGTCAATTATTAAGCTGTCTGCACAGATACTTGTAATTAGAACTTTTAAATAAATTTATTCCTGTGCTTACACTTCATTTTGTAGAGTCTTAAGGTCATCAGAATTGATAACGCTATTTAACATAAGTAATTTAATTAAGCAGTGCCTTATAACTCTTTCCATACCAATAAATGTTGGGGCTAATGCGATTGCTTTAGCAAAATTTTTATCTGAAACCACAGGTTTGCCTGTTTGAATTTCGGCATGATCATGGCGAGGCTCAATCCATCTACCAAAGCTGACTCCTGTGTGCACATATTGGCTTCTTAAGTCATATGATGCACCAATTCTCTTTTGGAAATCATCAGGCTTTAGTTGGCACCATTCACTGTCTGCTTCAGTCCCTTTAAAAAAATCATCATCTATGAATGACGACAATGATTTAACAAATATTTTTTTAATTGATAGAACCTGTTTTGAAATAGCTTTTGCTATTTTTTTCCATCGGTTAGCTCTTTTTCAATAATATCTAAATACCCAAGTAACTCATGATTCATAACATCATTTTTTTCATATTTATATGTTCCGGCAATAATTTCACCAGCAGTAATAAGGTGTAAATATGCAATCTCAGGTTCACGTTCTGCATTTTGCAATGCTTGCAGATAAAATTTACTGGCTGCTTGAAAAACTGATAAAAAATCTTCATCTATTGACTCATCAGTCAACAATCTTTCTATCATAGAGACATGCGGATGCGATCCTAGATCGGCTTGTTCACGGGTCAATAAAGTTAGAATTAAAAGGCGAATCGATGCGAAAAAAACTAAATTCCTTGACTGATACTGATCACTCAAGTTAGATTTTACAGAGTTCTACTGGAAGAGAAAAAAGTGATCGGCTTGAATGGTATTGAGCGATCGGCATCATGGTATTACGCACCTTGAGAAAGAGGTTAAAGATATAAATCAAATCATGATTTCATTAGGGAACTCAGTCCTGTCAAACCAAAATATTAACGATCAAATAGAAAAGCTGATTATTAGAGAAGATTACGTCAGAGGAAAAATATTAGCCATCGAGCAAAAGATACTATCTATTAGCTTAGATAAAGAAAAGCTAAAAACGATTAAAACAAAGTTGGATAAAATTGATATCAACCAGCTTAAGCAGGAAATTAAGAATAAGCACTCTGAAATACGTGCTGAAATATTATTATCTGCGAGTAAAAATTCTAGAGAACAAATGTATGGGTTACTAGGAATAATTCTTTCTGTCTTCGGGCTTTCTGGTGGACTTGCCTTTTGGGGGATTAAACAAAGTGTTAATGAAAACCTGAAAAAACAATTATATGAACATGATAAAAATATTGAGAAACAAATTAGTGTTAGTAAAGTTCAACATCAAAATGTACTAAACGAAGAATCTTTTAAACGAGCATTAGTTTATACAAACATAGCAATCAGCATATACCAGACCAGATTTACAGGTACTGGCAATGGCTATATAAAATCTCCGAAAGTAAATAAAAATAAAGCGGATCTCTCTAGCGTATTATTAGAAGTAATTGCTATTCAAAAGTTCTCTGTTGAGCAAGTTAAAGAGCTGCTAAATACATATACCCCGGCAAAATCACTGTTTTCCGAAACAAGCTTAAACTTAGCTTACTATGTTTGTGAATTAAAACTGTTAGTTGGTGAAATAGAAGAAGACGCCGAGGATATGGCCCACTCTTTACTAGATGACAGCAATAAATTTGAAAGTGATTGGATCAAGCGTGAATTTAATAAATACGAAACCAATAAAGACTTAGAGGGCTTCTATGAACGAGTCATTGACTATAAAGATAGTAAAGAATTTATATCTTTAGTCTTAGGGCGAAAAGCATATTCAAGCTCAGATATAATAGTTGAAAAAATACTAAATAAATCTAAAGATACTATTAGAAGCAATGATAATTACAATCAAGAGGTGTTTACAAGTGTATCAAACAAAATGAAAAGTGAGCTTGTAGAAATATACAAAAAAATAATTGACGATAACGAAGGTAGATAAAATAATAATTTTATCTACCAAGATTAAGATAAACCAGGAGTTGTAGGACGGAACATAACAATAACCTCAAAATAATGTGCTTATATATAATAATATGCATATTTCAATGGATTTGCAATACATTTTGTTTTAAGCGTCCAGTTATTGTCCCACCAATCCTAGCTCCTTTCTTAAAAGATCTAACTCTTAGTTTTCCGTAAAATCAACACACATATTTTTCTATCCCACAATTAATCACAGAGTCATAAATTGACAAATATTCACTGTCTGATAAGAATGCCTTTAAAGCGCATTCTCTAAGAAATCTGCGTTAGCAAAAGGTCTAATAATCATCAAATAATATGCGTTATTAAATATCAAAGGGAATCCACATGCATTTCCAGGAGATAAAACCACATCCATGATCCACTTGTGCTTTGGTGAAAAATCAGAGTCACCTTTTTCAACTTTGTTAAGAAACATGAATTCAACAACCAATTTACTTTGGTCAATATTAAGTATAAAAATTTGCCTTCCTGAAGTGTTTTTGACCTGCATGTGTATATTGTGCGTATTTCGGTCGGACCGATCAGTTAGTTCGGTTTGAACCGATCACTTTTTTTCACTCTCTTTTTCATAGTTAATATTTATACCTAGTGATCGGATAGAGTCAAATT
>JBLHNB010000017.1:0-71054 GCA_047621305.1 Alteromonadaceae bacterium
TTGCGATCAGGTTATTGATAGCAAGCCCTTCACAAAAGAAAGCGCTATTTACCCTATAGAGTAGAGCCCGGGCTTGTCCAACACCCGAATAAGGTGTCGGCTACGCGACACCTATTCTTATTTGTTGCAGGTGGGATCGGCGATAGTGCGGATATAAACGGTTTAGGTGAAGAGTTGAAAAGCCTCATTTACACCCAACGTAACAATAATCTTTGGTGCCCAGCATTAATTGGACCAAACGGCTTGGGTATGATTAATGCACCTTTACAACTTAATACGTTATTTATTCCACAAGAAAAGTTAAATGTACAATTTTATGATGCTGCTGATGTCGCTTTAGTTAGCCAAAGTGGTGCCTTTTTAATTACGCGCTTATCTCGAGATAATAGCTTGAAATTGAAATATGGTTTTTCAATTGGTAACCAAATAGACATGAAGTTTTCAGATTTTATTGCACTAATAGCAAATGATAAAAGTGTAAAGGTGCTTGGTTTATATGTAGAAGGGTTTGCTGAAGGTGATGTCTGCACTATCAGTAAATTGGTCAATAAATCACATCAAGAAAAACGCCATGTTATTATTTACAAAGGAGGGAGAACTGAGCGAGGAAAGGTAGCTGCAGCGGGCCATACTGGTGCGATGATGGGTGATTATCAAATGCAAAAGCGTTTATTAACTAAATCTGGTGCTATTTTTGTTGAAACCTTTAATCAATTTAATGCGGTACTAAAGTGGTTAAGCGCATATCCTCAAAGTCAGCATATGAAAAAATAAGTATTGTAACTAATGCCGGTTATGAAACGGTGGGGAGTATGGACATTTTGGGTGATACCCACTCAGCTCGCCTCTATGATTTAAGTACTGATAATCAAAAAATATTACAACAGGTTCTGGTCAACAACCAACTTGATAGTTTAGTTGTTCCTGCAAACCCTCTAGATTTAACACCTATGGCTGGAGAAAAAGCCTATTTTGATTGTGTTGAAGCTATGATTAATTTTGGTTCCGACACGATATTATTAGGTTTAGTACCATTAACTAACCAATTAGAAACAAAAGCATTACACCAAGTAACGGCATTTGCAAAAAAATTAAAGCAACTTGCAATCAAAAGCGATAGTTGCATTGGTATCGTTTTAGACGTAGGTTTATGCTATCAAGAATATAAAGATATATTCCAAAAAGAAAACCTACCCGTATTTGATAGTATGGATATGGCCGTACTGGGTGTAAATATTCTTTATAAGTAATACCACGTTGATTAATTAACTGATTAATAATCACTGTAAATTTATGTTTTTAGTTTTAAAGCCGTTAATATCGACAAACCTTCTAAATTACAAAAGTTAACGGCGTCATCGATATCTTCAAAGGTAAGTCCTAAGTCTTTCATTAAATGTTGCCCTAAAAAAGTGTGTTTTGAATACATTCCCGGATGAGAATTAAGTAAAGCTAAGCGGCTAGCAACATACAACAATTTTGCCTTTTTGTTAGTCTCATGCCCATAGGCATGATGATATTCCCTGATTGGTATAATTAATGACTCTGGTAATTGCCATAATTTAAGTAAAGCAGCACCACAATCTGCATAAGTAAATCCAAATACATCCTGTTGTCTTTGCCAAGGTGTTTCATCTTTGCTGTACCCTTGACAATAAATGACCTTTTTACTTTCAGATTGTGCTATCGCCAATTCGCCAATATTATGTAATAACCCAGACAAAAATACGCCATCGTTATTAAGCCCTACTTTTGGTGCTAGAAACTTACAAATTAGCGCGCAGTCAACACTCACTTCCCAAAAACGGTCTATATCAATATCTATTATATTTGTGTGACTAAATGTTGTGGTGACACCATAGGTATTAACAAGATTACGTATTTCTTCAATGCCTAACACCATAATTGCGCGAGAAATTGAATCTATTTCTCTAGGGAAGTTAAATAACGCACTGTTGGCAATTTTTAACAAGGTTAAGGATAATGCAGGATCTAAACAAACAATATTTGCAATATCAGCCAGTGTTGATTGCGGATCATCCATAACTTCTTTCAGGCGTAAATATACATCAGGTAGTACACATAATTCTTTTGCTTGTTGTGCATACTCTAAAGCACTCAAAGACATAATAAAACTCCAATAAATATTGCACCTAAAGTAAAAAGTTAACTTCTTACATCTTTTTTCAACTTTATGATCAAGTCTATATGGGGGATCAATTCTTCTATTTCATGAATATGATCACGTAATACTTCCCACTGACCTAATTCAAGTTTTCCAGAGTCAAGTATCGCTCCTTTAAGCTCACTAACTAAAGAGTTTCCATCATGCTGTTCAATAAATTCATTAATGCGTAATAATGAATTTAAATCTGCCTGAGAAATAATTTCTTTTTGCATTTTTTTCATTCTGGCAACCACACAGCAATATTTAGCGTAAGTATAGTTTATTTTTAAAAAACTAAGAGGAACTCAGCTATTTTTTTAAATTTATCATATAGAACGCTTGAAAATAAACTTTTCAGCCACATACTTATATTTATAGAAGAGACCGACAGTAGAGATTTATAATGAATACAGAACAAATGGTTACCGAACTTTTCGATATATTTGATAAAAACAAAGATGGTGTTATCTCTCGCGGTGAATTTATTGAACTTGCCGAATGCTTATTACATGAGAAGGGATTAAATTTCAGTGGTAGTATTTTTACCCACTTCGACGAAAACCACGATAACGTTATTTCTCGCCAAGAATTAATAAATATGGTTATCGAATTAGCGCTATAAATCAGTAAAATTAAAAAGTGATGTAAGCGTTTTTAAAAGTCACTTACATCATGTCTGTTTTTTATACTATCAAAATATCATCTCGCAAAATCGAGCAATGTTTGTCCTGTCATTCGGTAACTCACCCATTCTTCTTGGGCTTTTGAGCCAATGGATGCATAAAAATCTCGAGAAGGCATATTCCAGTCCAAACAACTCCATTCAAAACGAGCACAATCGTTGTCAACCGCAATGTTTGCCATTGCCTTTAACAGCGCTAAACCTGCACCTTTACCACGATGTTCAGGAGCGACATATAAATCTTCTAAATACAACCCTGACTTTGCTAACCACGTTGAATAATTATAGAAATAGATAGCAGAACCGATTGCGGCACCGTCCAGTTCACAAATCAAACCATATACTTGACTATCTTCACCAAACATACTTGATCTAATCGTATCTTCTGTTGCCAAGACTTCATGTTCTGCTTTTTCATAAATAGCTAAGTCGACAATAAACTTTAAAAGTACTGCTGCATCAGCCGCTACTGCAGCCCTGATAACTAATTCACTCACTTGATTTATCCACGGGTAAAGTTGCTTTATGATATACTCACATAACATAGGATTCCAATGTATATTGGCTTGTATTTGAGAATAAAATGGACTTAGCTCAGAATGATTTGAGCTTATGAGTACTCTTCGATACATTACATAAATATCGGTCTGTATCCGTTGCAACAAATAAAAGATGTATACCCATCAGCTTTTAGTCATGGTCTTCCACGTTGCATTGCCCACAACTATTGAATTAATATTGAACTCTTTAAATCTCCAATCACTCTACCTAACTATCAATTCAATATTTATTGGCATCAATTAAACACCAATAAATTAAGTTGTTGATGGCGAGTAGAGCAGATTAAATTATTACGTAAAACACACGCATTCGCACACACAAATGAATATTAAACGTCGCTAAACTGTATAAGTTTAACTTCACTAATTCTGTGGCTGTTAGGTCGTGAAAATTCTCGTTATAGTAATATGCTCAAATAGCTTTTAAACTATCGTTCAAGGAACAAACCGTGCTAAAAAAACTATCAACTTTATCTTTATTTCTTACTTTACCTTTTACCTACAATACCTATGCGGCGGCAGTAAGTACTCTCGCTGATGAAACAGTGCAATATGCCGTTAATACTTACCAACAAGCGATGATTGATAGCTTAGGTAAACTGGTTAAACATAATACAGTAGCCATTGACGGTGTATCAGCAAATGATAACCCTGCACATATAGCTTTTAAAAAAGAATTAGAAAAACAAGCGTTGGCATTAGGCTTAGACTATAAAGATGATGGTTATATCGTCATTATTGGTTTGGGCAAAAGTAAAGAGCGTGTCGGTATTATTACCCATGGTGATATTCAACCGGTAACTCCAAGTAAATGGAAGATGTCACCATTTAAATTAGACTTAACATCTGAGCCAGGTAAATTAATTGGTCGTGGCACTGAAGATGATAAAGGCCCTATATCTACGGCTTTATATGCGATGAAAGCGATTAAAGATAAAGAAATAAAACTAAATAAACGTATTGAGCTTTACGTCTATATGGCAGAAGAGTCTGATTGGGCTCCCTTAGAAGAATACGTTAAAAATAATACATTACCACAAACCAATATCACCATAGATTCAGAGTATCCGATTGTTACTGCTGAAAAAGGTTATGGCACTTTAAAATTTAAATTTAAAAAACAAAAAACCTCAAGTATTGAAACGTATATTAGTCATTTTGAGGGCGGATATTTTGGTAGTCAAATACCTGAAGATGCCATCGCTATCATCGAAAATGCGGATATTAACCTACTACAGAGCCTAATGAATAAAGCGCAAAACTACTCAGGTATAAGCTTTGACTTTGAACTAAAAGAAACCACATTAACCATTACTGCTTTAGGAAAATCTGCACATTCATCAAAACCTGAATCCGGTGTTAATGCGATTCCTCATCTTGCTGATTTGTTGTCTGAAACTCATTGGAAAAACAATGGTGCAGGTACCTTAGTTAACTTTATCAATGACAATATTGGTCTAGGCTTAGAAGGGAAGAAATTTGGCGACATTGCTTATCGTGATGACTTTATGGGTTCAATGACAGTATCACCCACGGTTATTAAACAACATGAGGGTGATATTGAATTAAACATCAATATTCGCCGACCGCGTGGTAAATCAGCTGTTCAGCTTCGAGCTGAAATTAATAGTGCAGTTGCTACCTGGAAATTAACCAATATGGCCAAAATCGTTGAACTTGAACACTATATAGGTGATCCATGGGTACAAGGCGATGTACCGCATGCTCATACGCTACTCTCAGTATTTTCTCATTATACCGGGATTAAGAACCCTAAACCGGTAGCCATTGGTGGTGGTACTAATTCGCGTTTATTCCCCAACGCTGTCAGCTTTGGTCCATCCATGCCAAATACCGAATATACTGGCCACTCAGAACACGAATTTATTACCATGGAACAGTTTGTTTTAAACCTTAAAATGTATACTGCCGTTATGATTGAATTGGCAAAGTAGTTTATGCCCATGAATAAAGTGAGTACTAGCGACAGCTGCTTCTGCTAATCGTTAGTACTCAATATAGAAGAAATACATTTCAGATGGCGCTTCATTCTAGATAACGATATGATCAGTAAAACTATTTAAATTGAATTGAACATGAAAAAAACATGCATAGTTACCGGTGGAAGTTCAGGCATTGGCCTGAGTATCGTTGAATTATTTATCAATAACGATTACCAAGTCTTTAATCTCGATTTACAAAAGTCCGACCTTGGGGAGTTTCGTCAGTGTGATGTTACCAATACCCAACACGTTAATGCGATCATTACTGATATTGCTAAAACAAATAAAATCGATGTTTTAGTTTCTAACGCAGGTATTCATTTTTCAGGAAACATTGAGAATACCTCAGATGCTGATTTTGATAAAGTACTCAATATCAATGTTAAAGGTGCCTATGCGGCAATAAAAGCGGTATTGCCCAACATGAAAGCTCATCAAAATGGTGCGATTATTTTAATGGCTTCTGATCAAGCGCTCATTGCCAAACAAAACTCTTTTGCTTACAACATGAGCAAAGCGGCGCTTGCTTCTATGGCAAAAACAACGGCGCTTGATTATGCTGCTTTTAATATCCGTGCAAATGCTGTGTGCCCTGGCACCATAGAAACGCCCCTGTATCATCAAGCCATTGATAAATATTGCCAACGTTCAGGTGCCGATAAAAAACAAGTGCATCATGAAGAAGAAAAACTACAACCTTTAGGGCGATTAGGTCAACCAGAAGAAGTGGCTGAATTAGTCTTGTTTTTAGCATCTGATAAAGCCAAATTTATTACCGGCAGCTTGCAAGTTATCGATGGTGGCTATACCGCACAATAAGGCTGAAACAAGAGATGAAAATAATTGATCCCCACCTGCACTTATTTGATTTAACTCAAGGTGATTATCATTGGTTAAAAGCAGATAACGCCCCTTTCTGGCCAGATAAAGCACACATTAATAAAAACTTTTTTGAAAGCGATTTAAAACTAAACTCGAGCCTCGAACTGACAGGTTTTGTCCATATTGAGGCAGGGTTTGATAATAATGAACCATGGCGCGAAATAGAGTGGTTACAAAGTGTTTGTCAAAAATCATTTCGCTCAGTTGCCTGCATTGATATAACACTTTCACCACAAAAATTCGAACACCAACTAACTAAACTACTTACCTTTAAGAGTGTCGTTGGTTGTCGTTATATTCTTGATGAAAATGCAGCAACACTCTTATTAAATACACAAGTGCAAGAAAACTTAACATTATTAGCTCAACATCAGTTAAGTTTTGATGCACAACTAGCACTGAGTGATGATGAAAGTGTTCGCGCTTTAATCAAGCTATTAAAAAACATACCTGAGCTTACCGTCATCATAGACCATAGCGGCTGGCCACCGGCCAATACAAACTCCACAGATTATCATCATTGGCTAAATAATATTAAATCTCTCGCTCATTATCGACAATGTGCAATAAAATGCTCAGGCTGGGAAGTGACCGATAGGCAGTATCAACAGGCTTGGGTCATTAATATCATACAAGATTGTTTCACCTTTTTTGGTGAAAAACGAATTATGTTAGCGAGTAATTTCCCCTTGTGTTTGTTTGCTAGTGATTATTCTGCTTTATGGCAGTCATACTATGAGCACACCGGGTTTTCTCAACAACAGCTAGAGGCTGTGCTCTATAAAAATGCCTACAACTGGTACAAGTTTTAAATACCCGCATTTAATACTTTCTACATCCAAACCATTACAAAGAATATATACTTTGCTTTACCTTAATTATTGAAATATTATTCTCAAATAATGCATCAAGTTGAAATATACAAAGATAATCGTCATGGATAAATTTGATAAAAAAATACTGCAGATATTACAAAAGGATTGTACGGCGCCAGTCAGTGACGTTGCCAGTCAAGTTGGACTTTCTACCACACCTTGTTGGCGGCGTATTCAAGCGATGGAAAAGTCTGGCATTATCAAAGGTCGAGTTGCACTGGCAGATCCAGAAAAGCTGAATGTCGGTTTAACGGTATTTGTGACGATAAAAACCAATCAGCATAACCCTAATTGGTTAGCGGAATTTAGAGCAATAGCTGACGACTTCCCTGAAATCATCGAGTTTTATCGAATGAGTGGTGAAGTTGATTATTTACTGCGTGTCGTCGTTCCGGATATGAAAGCCTACGATAGTTTCTACAAAAAACTGATCACTAGGGCAAGTTTTGCTGATATCAGCTCAAGTTTTGCTATGGAAGAAATTAAATATACCACCGCCCTGCCCGTCGATTATCTCTAAAAATAAAATGTCACAGATAAAAGCGCACAAACATAAAAGGATGACAAGTTGCCATCCTTTTTTAAGTTAAAGTTAAAGATAAAGTGCTATTTTAACGATCTAACTGTCACGTGCGGAGAGCGCATAACAATTTCATCATTTAGCTCAATACCTAAGCCCGGCACTTCAGATACTTGAAAAAAGCCGTCTACTGGTTGTGGATCTTGAATACACAATTCACGATTCCACGCTTTAGTGGCGTAAGTATGATGCTCATGAATTAAGAAATTAGGAATAGCCGTTTCTAAATGTAACGATGCTGCCGTAGCAACTGGACCACCACAGACATGTGCTTGAATACGAATGTCATAAACGTCAGCATAATCACATACTTTTTTCGCTTCGGTAAATCCGCCACATAAACCAACATCAGGTTGTAAAACATCAATACTTTGATCTTCAAAATAGGGTCTTACATCCCAACGGTGGTATAAACGTTCACCACCAGCAATAGGCACATTAACGCGATCAGATACTTTTTTATGTACTTTTGAATTCAAGTAATTAACCGGTTCTTCATACATCATACAGCCAACTTCTTCGACTATCTCGCCCATTTGAATAGCAGATGCGGCCCCCATTAAAGAGTGAGACTCAAAGATAATATCAACGTCTTCACCCACAGCATCACGAATAGCACGTAGTCTATTACCAAATAAACGCATTTGTGGCTTAGTAAACAACTTGGTACGGTCAAATGATGAACTACCATCAAGGTTATATACGATAGGGTCAACTTTTACCGCATCATAACCTTCCGCAACTGCTTTTAAGGCTGCTTCAGCATACTCTTCAGGTTGGAATAATTTTTTTATTTCTTTATCCCAGTCAAACTGTAATTGGCTAGCATAAGTACGTAATTTATCATTTACTTTACCACCTAATAACTGATAAACAGGCACGCCTAATGCTTTTGCTTTTATATCCCACAGCGCCGTGTCAATAGCACTCATGGCAGAATATAAAACCGGACCGCCACCTAATCCCCAAAAACTCTCTCTGAGCATTCTTGACCATAACAGTTCGGTATTAAAAGGATTGAAACCAATTAAAACCGCCTCAGCAATTTCTTTTATCATCGCTGCGGCAGCACTGTGCCCCCAGTCATAGGCGAGACCCGCTTCACCAACACCACTGATCCCTTCATCGGTGTGTATACGAATAAAAACGGGATTCCACGACGGACGTTTAGGGCATTCAATATCAAATATTTCTACGTGAGTAATTTTCATAATATGTTCTTTTTATTAGTAAATTAATGAGCAAAGTCTGGATAAGCTTTATATACACGGCGCAACATCGCAGGCCATGCTTTTTGCCCTCCGGTTAAACCCGTGTGAACAATATTGGCTTGTGCCTTGATACCATCAACAATGCTTTGCGGTGCATAAATGGGTTTCATGCCTGTTGCCATTATGTGTAACTGCACTTGGCAGGCACGTGTTAAGTCATACATGTGCATAAAAGCATCACCAATAGTATCACCGACGGTTAATGCACCATGATTACGTAATAACATAAAATTAGTATTACCTAAGTCATTTTGCAAACGCAGTTTTTCATCTTCATTAACCGCTAGCCCTTCATAATTGTGATAACTCAAGGATGCCAAAGCAAACATAGCATATTGACTTAACGGCAGCAGCCCTTCTTCTAAACTCGCGACCGCAATGGTTTCATTGGTATGTAAATGAAAAACACATTGCTCTTTATGTCTAACTTGATGCACTGCGCTGTGAATGGTAAAACCAGCAGGGTTAATCTCAAAAGGACAATCTACATCAACGATATTGCCTTCAATATCTATTTTAACTAAATTAGAGGCGGTAATTTCGTCAAATGCCAAACCAAAAGCGTTAATTAATAAATGTTCCGTATCTGGAATTCGTGCTGAAACATGCGTATAAATAAGATCATCCCAACCCTGCATTACGATTAAACGATAACAAGCAGCAAGATCGATTCGAGCCTGCCACTCCTGCTCAGATACTTTATCTTTTAAATTAACCTGAGGAATTTCAAACATGCCTAACCCTATTAAGTAAATTGTGTAACCATATGTCATTTTAATGCATCATAATACTCAAGCAAACGTTAATATCAATAATCAACATTAAATGACTTCATTCTTATGTGCATTCTGTTTTTAGCTTTACAACAACATCCAAAATATCCCGTGATTATTTGTGCCAATAGAGATGAATTTCATCAACGACCGACACAAAAAATGCATCAGTGGGATAAAACCAATATTCTGGCCGGAAAAGACTTACAAGCTGGCGGCACATGGCTAGGCTTAAATAGCAATGGCAGGTTCTCGGCATTAACAAATTTTCGCCAACCTGCAACGTTCAATATTAATAAAAAGTCGCGTGGCGATTTAGTTTTACAGGCGCTGACAAATACTAACGATGATATGGCGAGCACTTTAAAAACAACATATCAGCACTATAATGGTTTTAACTTAGTTTATGGCGCGCTCAATAACTTACATTGCTTCGATAGTATTAATAATCGCCACCATCAATTAACATCAGGGGTTCATAGTATATGTAATGGCGCCTTAGATGATTTATGGCCTAAGATGCAATTAGGGCAGCAACAATTAACCGCTGTAATTACCGAACATCAAAGCTCAAGCCAGCAGCCACTAAATATTGAGAAATTATTTAAAATTATGAGCAATGATACACAATCATTACCTGAATACTTACCAAAAACAGGGGTAAGTGATGATTGGGAACAAATGTTAAGTTCAATATTTATCGTCTCTGAAAAATATGGTACACGATCAACGGTGATCCTTACCTGTGACCTAGACAATAATATCGAAGTGCATGAACAAAACTACGATAAGCAAGGTCAAAAAATCAATAAGCAACATTTTAAGCTGTCAGAACAATTTCAACGGTCCGAATAATTTAACCTCGTCGAACAATTTCTAATAAGCCCTAAAAAATCAATCAGTAACAAACAGTCCCAACAAATAAACTACGTTGCTAAAAAAACGCCCTTATAATCGCGCCAATGAGAAGAATAAAAACTAAGACGGGGAGTATTTTCGAGTATTTCGCTTGTTGTTCGCTATTTATAGGTTTACCAAAACGTTCGCCAAAGTAGACCATCAAAGCAACGCAGGCAAAAACAGCCAATAAAATGATAAGTAATGTCATAGTTAATGATTACATCTAGTTAACGATTTATTTGCTAAGTTACTAGAAAATATCGAAAATAGCCAATCTATTGCGTATAATGGTTTATAGGCTATAAATACTTACGAAATAACGAAAGACATCATGAATCATAGTAACGAATTTCTCGAGAAACGTCGTTTTATTATCAAACTGGGTAAAGCTTTACATAAGTTTGGCACACCTGCTTATCGCTTAGAAGCTCACCTACAAGACGTTGCCGAATTTTTAGAAGTACAAGCTTGCTTTGTTATTACACCCACAGCAATGACGTTTGTTTTATCTGAAGATGATGAAAATCAAGAATATAACCATGTGGTTCGGGTAAAACCCGGCGAATTAGACCTAGGCTCTTTAGCTAGAGCAGATGAACTTGTCGATGAATTAAGATCAAAACAGCGAACACTACCTGAAGCAATTGAGCGCTTAGATGAGATAGAAAATAAGCCTAACCCTTATGGTCGGATACTAACCTTTTTGGCTTTTGGTGCGTCCAGTGGCGCATTTTCTATGTTAATGCATACCAGTTGGAATGACGTTATCTGGTCAACAATGATAGGTTTTGTTGTTTGCCTATTTACCTTTTGGGCCGAACGCTCTCGTCGTGTTACTGACATGCTTGAACCCGTTTCAGCGCTAACCGCAGCATTACTCGTATCTGCAGCTACCCTTATCGACCCCAGTATTAATGTGCCCTTAGTGATACTTTCTAGCATTATTGCTTTTATTCCTGGGCTTGCATTCACATTAGGGTTAGCAGAACTTGCTGCTCGAAATTTAATATCAGGAACAGCTCGTATAATGGATGCGATCATGACTCTGTTTAAATTATATTTTGGCGCGGTATTGGGCGTCGCTTTAGCCAAAATCATTTGGGGCGAAGTCGGCTTTATCCAACCAGAAACTACGCCTCTTTGGACGTCTTGGGTTGCGGTTACCACGCTTTCCTTTAGCTTAGTTATTTTATTTCGCGTACGTAAAAAAGATGCGCCATGGGGAATTATTTCTGGCTATATAGCCTTCGGCGCTAGTATTTGGGGAGCCATGTATTTAGGGATTGCTTTAGGCGCCTTTGTTGGTGCTTTGGCGTTGGGTTTATACAGCAATATATTTTCACGCCTGATGAATTTACCCTCTAGCATTGTAAAAATATTAGGACTGGTCGTTTTAGTTCCTGGTAGTAAAGTTTATATGGGCCTCAACAGTGCCATTTCAGGGCAAGTGATGTTAAATGCTACTGATGTAAGTTCTCAGGCTTTTTTGATATTTATGTCATTGGTAGGGGGACTGATTTTTTCTAATGTCATACTTCCACCACGAAAATCATTATAAAAACAAGTAGTATAAATGACAGATAAACCAACAAACATAATAAAAAAAAATCGCTATCACCATGGTGATTTACGCACATCATTATTAACAGCCGCAACAAAGATGGTTAGCGAAGCAGGCATAGAATCCTTGTCTTTAAGAAAGCTCGCTGAACATGTTGGCGTATCAAGAACGGCTGCATATCATCACTTCAATGATAAAAATGATTTACTTTGTTCCGTGGCCACACAAGGATTTATCCAATGGCAACAAGAGTGTGAAAGTATTTTTACGAAAAATGATATTTCAGACGTTAACAAATATAGGCGCTTTGTTAATGGCTACATACGCTTTGCCATTAACAATCCATCTTTATATGAACTCATGTTTGGACGAGTTATCTGGAAGGATAATAAGAGTACGCAAACATTGCGTAGTGTTGCTTATCCGAGTTTCAATTATCAAGTTAAAATGACCAAACTTTGGCAAGAAAAAGGGCTTATGCCTCCAGGAGAAAATACCTTACGTCTTGCTCAAGTCACTTGGGGGACATTACACGGACTTGCTCGGCTGATCATTGATGGTATCTACGGTGATGCTGAACATATTGATGATATGTGTGAATGTATTGTTAATATATTTATGGCACATCAGAAAAATCAATAACTCAAATTAACACTATAAGCTAGCAATTCATTGCACTAGCTATTACTATTTGCGCGTTTAACAATAATTACAATCAATTTTTCTCTATAGAACGATAGAGACTATCAATTGAACACGATGAGAATCATACAATGAAAACATTAATAACAAGTGCACTATGCTCTTCATTACTCTTAATTTCAGGGTGTAGTGAACAAAATGTACCAACAAGCACAGATAAAGAACAAGCCATGCAAAAGATACCTCTAACGTCAGGTATCGATAAAGCAAACATGGATACCTCCGTTCGTGCTCAAGATAACTTTTACCAATATATCAATGGTAGTTGGTTAAAGAATACTGAAATCCCAGGTGATAAAACGGCCATTGGTTCATTCTATGATTTACGTGACGAAGCCGATGATAACGTAAAAGCTATCATTGAAGAGCTTTCTGCAACCCCAGATTTAAAAACAGGTAGTGATGAGCAAAAAGTAGCTGACTTATTTCGCTCGTACATGAATGTCGACGCGCGTGATGCTGTTGGTATCACGCCGATCCAATCAATTTTAAATGAAATTAATACTATAAAAGATAAAAATGCTTTAGCGGCATTTTTTGGTAAATATCAAGCAGCTGGTGTTGGTAGCCCGTTGGCCTTTTATATCGATGTTGATGGGAAAGATTCAAGCCGTTATGCCACTCATATTTGGCAAAGTGGTTTAGGCTTGCCTGATAAAGATTATTACTTCAACGAAGCTGAACGTTTTGTAGAATTACGTAATGGTTATGTTGTTCATATTAAAAACATGTACAAACTTGCGGGTTTAACAGACGGTGAAACGGCTGCAATGAACATTATGGCTTTAGAAACTAAATTAGCTGATTTTCATTGGACTCGTGTTGAATCACGCGACAGCACAAAGACTTATAATAAGTTTGATGTGGCAAACTTAAATACTGTTACTGACGCTTTCAACTGGAGTGCTTACCTTGAAGCTCAAGATGTTGCCAAACAAAAAGATATTATTTTAAACCAACCAAGTTTTATTAAAGGCTTTGGGGAAATCTTTGCAGCAACATCACTTGAGAATTGGAAAGAATATTTAACTTTTCATACCTTAAGTAACTTCGCTGGTTCTTTAACAAGCGCCCTTGATAATGAAAACTTTGACTTTTATTCCAAACAACTCAATGGTCGTAAAGAACAACGCCCCATGTGGAAACGAGGCGTTGCTGTAGTTAACGCTAATTTAGGCGAAGTAATTGGTAAGGTTTATGTGGGTAGACACTTTACACCTGAAGCCAAATCACGGATGAGTCAATTAGTTGAAAACCTTCGTAGTTCATACGGTCATAGCATCGACGAACTTGAATGGATGTCTGAAGATACTAAAAAAGCGGCACATGTTAAATTAGCGGCTTTTACACCAAAAATTGGTTATCCTGACAAATGGGAAGATTACAGTTCACTTGAAATCAAAGCTGATGATTTAATTGGTAACATGATGCGCTCTGGCAACATTTCTCATCATAAAGATGTTGAGAAGTTAGGTGGGCCAATTCGTAAATGGGAATGGGGTATGACACCGCAAACGGTTAATGCTTATTATAACCCAACGGTAAACGAAATTGTTTTCCCTGCCGCCATTTTACAACCGCCTTTCTTTAATATGTCAGCAGATGATGCGGCTAACTACGGTGGTATTGGCGCAGTAATTGGTCATGAAATGGGTCATGGTTTTGATGATCAAGGCAGTAAATATGATGCTGAAGGTAATCTTAAAAACTGGTGGACTGAAGCTGATTTAGCGGCATTTAAACTACGTGCCGATAATTTGGTCGCTCAATATGACGGTTACGCTGTTTATGACGATTTAAACGTTAATGGCGCCTTAACATTAGGTGAAAACATTGGTGACTTATCAGGTGTAACTATCGCTTACAAAGCCTATAAGGCATCATTAAATGGTCAAGAAGCTCCAGTGATCGACGGCTTAACCGGCAACCAACGTTTCTTTATGGGTTACGCTCAAATTTGGCGTGGTAAGTTAGTCGAAAAATCAATGCGTAACCGTGTTGCTACTGACCCTCATTCACCAGGAGAGTTTAGAGTATTAGGCATACTTTCAAATGTAGATGAATTCTATAAAGCATTCGATATTAAAGTAGGTGATGCGATGTACTTAGCACCAGATAAACGCGTTAAAATCTGGTAATCACGATAAGAACGACTAAAAAGGAGCCGATGGTTCCTTTTTTTGTAGCTAAAATTCACGAATCTTTTAAAACAGCGTATTCCTAATATCTAGATGGAATTACTCCTATAATTATTTATTTGTTTGATTGATTGATTGTTTTGAAAAATAGCCTAACCTTTGGTAGATGTTTATATAATGCTATTTAAATTTACAAAATATATGTAATACCAATTACATTAATTAAGTGACCTATCTTATACGTAGAAAAAAGTGATAAGTACAAGGCATTTATTTAACTAACTAGTTGTTCTAATTATTAAATAAATAACGCAGTAATTATTACTTTTAACAAGTAGAAATGGTCACTTAGTTTGTGTGATTGGTATAACAATATAAATAAAATAACACAGGGATATTTGATGACTCATCGTTTAAGTTTTGCTGTAATTAATCAGCTTGACGATAATATTTTAGAAATAATTATTGATAAAAACACTTTGGTTAGCATTGAGATGGTGGAAGAGTTTGATGATTATATAGAACAAAATTTTCAGCATAACGTTGGCATATTAGTTAATAAAGTGAATGACTATAAATATCGTTTTGAAGCTAAATTGATGATCGGTTCCATGTATCTAATACAAGCGGTCGCTATTTTGAATTACCATCCAGCAGGCGTGTCAGATTCGCAAAAAATTGAACAAATACGTGTTTTAGACAACCTAAATACGAAGATGTTTTCAGGGTTAGAATTAGTTCGAGACCAAGCTATTGACTGGCTAGCAAAAGAGTTAAGCCCCGTTAATAGCTAATCTTTATAGAACAACATCGACATACTAAACAAAAAAGAGCCTATGGCTCTTTTTTGTTTATATACCCATTGAAACAATGAATCGATGATTCTAAGACGGTATTAAATCTTGAGCTTGTAACCGATTGTAACTACCAATTTAAAATAAAGTCCTTTAACGCTCTTCGAACTCAATTTTACGACTATTTCATATTTTCAAGTAACTGTTGAGCATCTAGCTGCTGTTGTGCATCTCCAGAGTTAGCGACATCCATTAAGATAACTTCAGCATTTTCATTATCACCTATTTCAATATAAACTTTTGCAAGGTCAAGCTTCGCCGCAATACCATTATCATCATCGATATCATCTTGCCCCATATCACCAATAAATTCAGGGAATTCATCCAACCCAACATCTATATTGCTTTTATTATAGGGTTCTTCTGAAGAAGTACCTTCAAAGCTTTCTGATAGTAGCGAATCAACAGAAATAAAATCGTCTATATCTTCGTTTTCACCTTCAACGCCAACATTCTCTTCAACAATAAGATCATCACCAATATCAAGATCTTCACTCAGGTTATAATCATCAGCATCAGATGAGCTAGACTCTTCTTCTATATTCGCTAATAATTCATCAAAATCTAAGCTATCAAGCTCTTTTATATCTTCAATTTCATTCGCTTCAGCAACTTGCTCTTTTCTTTCACTATCATCTGCTAATAAATCAGCCAATACATTACTATCGGTAAAATCAGGTGATAGCTCTATTGGATCTTCTGATTCTTTGTCATCATTAAGCAGCTGAGTCAGTGTTGACTCATCAAAATCATGACTCAATTCAGTTATTGTTTCATCATCAATTTGTTGATTTGCTAACGATTTAGCGTCAGCAGTAGAGTCTTCACTTTCTAAAAGACTGTCTCCAATATCTAACATCGGATCTTCTTGTATTTCTTGCTCTTGATTAACTTCTGAAATTAGTGCATCAATATCAAGATCATCATCGATTGCATCTTCTATTGAATCTTCTATTGAATCTTCTATTGAATCTTCTATTGAATCTTCTATTGAATCTTCTATTGAATCTTCTATTGAATCTTCTATTGTAACTTCATCACTACCCTTATTATTAGCGCCCTCCATCTCTAAAAGTGCATCAATATCTATGTCATTATGTGCATCTAAAAGCGCATCAATATCTATATCATCAACAGAATCTATTTCAATATCTTCTACTGTTTCAAGAGGCGCTTTAGCCTTAATATCACTAAAATCCATTGATAAGAAAGGCTCAACGTACTCTTGTGTAAAACTTTCAATTGAGTTCTGATTTTCATTGCTATCATCAGGTACGGGATCTAAGTCAACGTTATCATCAGGAAGCGAATTTTTCACTTCGGATTGTTCAACATCAAATTCTGAACTTAAGTTGTCGGCGCCTGGCACTGAGCTCAATAAGTCATCAATATCGTCTGGGTCAGTAATTTCAACGACTTCAGCCATCTCATCATTGTTATCAGTAGGCGTTACTGTATTTTCATTATTAGCACCATCAGACAGTGAATCCATAAGTGCATCAATATCATCGGGATCTGTTAAGTCACCTGATAAATCTTCAGCGACCTTTTCTTGTTCTGCTCCTGGTTCTGCTGCACTGGCTGCAATAAGCTCATCGATATCATCAGGGTCAGTTAAGTCATCTGATAAATCTTCAGCGACCTCTTCTTGTTCTGGTGCTGCGGCGCTGGCTGCAATAAGTGCATCGACATCATCGGGGTCAGTTAAGTCACCTGATAAATTTTCAGCGGCCTCTTCTTGTTCTGGTGCTGCTGCACTGGCTGCAATAAGCGCATCGATATCATCAGGGTCGGTTAAATCACCTGATAAATCGTCAACGACCTCTTCTGGTTCTGGTGCTGCGGCGCTGGCTGCAATAAGCGCATCGATATCATCAGGGTCAGTTAAGTCACCTGATAAATCTTCAGCGGCCTCTTCTGGTTCTGGTGCTGCTGCACTGGCTGCAATAAGCGCATCGATATCATCGGGGTCAGTTAAGTCACCTGATAAATCTTCAGCGGCCTCTTCTCGTTCTGGTTCTGGTGCTGCGGCGCTGGCTGCAATAAGCGCATCGATATCATCAGGGTCGGTTAAATCACCTGATAAATCGTCAACGACCTCTTCTTGTTCTGGTTCTGGTGCTGCGGCACTGGCTGCAATAAGCGCATCGATATCATCTGGGTCAGTTAAATCACCTGATAAATCTTCAGCGGCCTCTTCAGACTCTGGTGTAGCCGCACTGTCTGCACTGGCTGCAATAAGCGCATCGATATCATCAGGGTCGGTTAAGTCACCTGATAAATCGTCAGCGGCCTCTTCAGACTCTGGTGTAGCTGCACTGTCTGCACTGGCTGCAATAAGTGCATCAATATCATCGGGGTCAGTTAAATCACCTGATAAATCTTCAGGTTCTGGTGTAGCTGCACTTGCTGCAATGAGTGCATCGATATCATCAGGGTCGGTTAAATCACCTGATAAATCGTCAGCGGCCTCTTCAGGTTCTGGTGTAGCTGCACTGTCTGCACTTGCTGCAATGAGTGCATCAATATCATCTGGGTCAGTTAAATCACCTGATAAATCGTCAGCGACCTCTTCTGGTTCTGGTGCAGCTGCAATGAGTGCATCAATATCATCTGGGTCAGTTAAATCACCTGCTAATTCTTCAGCAACTTCTTCTGGTTCTGGTGCTATTACTTCAGCCGAGTCGTCTTCAGTTAATAAGTCGTTAAGTAAGTCTTGATCTAGCTCTCCGCCCTCAAGCGCCTCTCCTGGCTCTTCATCTTCTGCTAACAAATCGTTGAGAGAGTCTTGATCTAATTCCCCCCCTTGAAGAGGATCTTCGTCAATATCATCATCAAAACCTGATAATAACGCGTCCAGATCTCCTTGATTAAGTTCACCTCCTTCTAATACTTCCCCTTCAAGAGATAAGTCGTCCAAATCATCTAAGTCATCATCAAGATGAATAACATCGTCATCAAGTAAAGCATCTTCGTCGAGTAAGTCATCGCCTAAGGAATCTAAATCATCACTATCATCCTCAGCCAAGTCTATCGATAATTCATCATCAAGGGATAACTCTTCATCTAATGACAATTCACTGTCTAATGCTTCCTCTTTTACAGTCTCAACCTTTTCAAGCGTAGCTTCTTCACTCGTTTCTTTTTCAACTGACTTTTTATTTTTAACTGTCTTCGTTGATTTTTTACGACGTAGAAAAAGCGCAACACCACCTAAAATAATAAGACCAGGAACCGTTGCCATTAATGCAAGCTGTAAAAATCCGCCCTTATTTTCAAGTTCAGCTTGTTCTTGATCAATAAGTCTTTCTCGCTCTCTAGCCTCCGCTTTGTCCAACAGCGTTTGCTGAAGCGCGATCATGTTATCCATTTGTAACTTTACGTCTTCGCCTTTAGCAACTTCATTTTGCATGTTGGTAAGCTGTTCATCAAAAGATGACAACTTTTGACGCAATCCTTCATTTTCTTTCAGTATGACTTGCAAACCATCAATAGAGTCTAAAACATCATTTTGTATTGTTGTAAGACGTTGTTTCTGTCCATCATTAAACGTTTTAAGCTGTTTATTAATATCAGCTTTAGCGGCATCCAAATCTTTGTTTTTAACGGCACGATTATCATTACGATTAGATTTAACACCTTTTGTATCACTCGTTCGATTTTTTTCATCATCTTCAAATTTTTGTTGCGCTAATTCTTTGTTAATAAAACGAATAGATTCAATGGGAGGTATTCTTAAATATTGACCGTTGACTAAGTGATTGAGATTCTCATCAACAAAGGCATTTTTATTATTTTCATACAAGGCTTGCATAACCTGGTAAATAGAAAGATTTGGGTCAGGACGAACATTAACAGCAATGTTCCACAAGGTATCTTTTGAGGTAATAGGACCATATTCGTTGTAGTAGGTATCTACACTCTTAGGGCCTCGAATGCGAATACCGCCTTCTTGTGCCGATGATATCGATATATTTAAAACAGCAAAGCTGATGATAATAGCCTGCCACAAGCACAGGCGTAACAATCGTTGCATTACAAATTTCCTATTTACAATTAAGAGTGCCGTTAGATTGGCGTATTCAAACCACTGGAAATTAAAGCAAAATTTATTCCAACTGTATTATTTATTCAATTCAAGCAAAAAAATAAGCGTAAAGGTTAATGTTTTACATGGGTATAATATCAATATCACATCAAAATATTCATATTTTTTTATTTTTTTTTATAATATCTAAAAATAAAAAACTCGCCGTTAACTTTAACGGCGAGTTTTAGTTTTTCTTTAATAAATCTTAGTGTTAGCTAAGATTTACGCTAAGATAAATAGTCTTTTATTAACAATTCTGCAATTTGAATACTATTGGTTGCGGCGCCTTTACGAACATTATCAGCAACAATCCACATATTAATACCACAGTTATGACTTATATCGTCACGAATACGGCCAACATAAGTCGCATCTTTACCACTAGCATCACCTATTTGTGTTGGAAAATCCTCATCATTTGCACAAACAACAATACCTTCTGCTTGGCTCAATAACTCTTTCACTTCTTCAGCTGAAATAGGTGAATTAGTTTCAATATGAAGTGATTCGCCGTGACCAAAAAATACCGGTACACGAACCGCGGTAGGGTTAACAAGTACATTTTCATCACCCAAAATTTTCTTGGTCTCCCAAACCATTTTCATTTCTTCTTTGGTATAACCATTTTCAAGAAAAACATCAATTTGTGGAATAACGTTGAAAGCAATTTGGCGAGAAAAATGTTTTGTTTCTACCGGCTTACCACTTAATAAATCAGCTGTTTGTTTGGCTAATTCATCCATTGCCGCTTTACCGCCACCAGAAACAGATTGGTAAGTACAAACATTTACGCGTGAAATACCTACAGCGTCATAAATTGGTTTTAACGCCACCAACATTTGAATAGTGGAACAGTTTGGGTTAGCAATGATATTACGATTGCGATAGTCAGCCAAAGCTTCAGGGTTAACTTCAGGTACAATCAATGGGATATCCGCGTCATAACGAAATTCAGAGGTATTATCAATAACAATACATCCCGCATCCGCAGCAATGGGAGCGAACTTAGCTGAAATGTCACCTCCTGCAGAGAAAAAACCGATTTGAGCTTGGCTAAAATCAAATAAATCAGCATCAAGTACTTCAATACTTTCACCGTTAAAATCAATAAATTCACCGGCTGAGCGAGCACTCGCCAGTGGATATAATTTATTAACAGGAAAGTCTCTTTCTTCAAGAATTTCAATTATAGTTTTGCCTACTAGACCCGTTGCGCCAAGTACGCAAACATCAAATTTCTGTGCCATGATCCTCTCTCTTTTATATGGACGTTTTACTAAAGCCAAGTCGATGTGCTACATCGTCTTGAGCTTGATTTTTTATTGCTACGGTTATAGCCGAAAATTCCCTGCGAGCCGGGTATGTTTTACGAATATTATCGAAGCTTTGAGCGGTTAATTGCTGGCGATCTATCTTTTGTCGAAATATAGCATCGTCACGCCTAACATCGTAAACCATTTTCACCAGCTGGTTGAGTAGTATTTCATTAAAATCTTGTTTTATTTCAATGTAATCAATTTGAGCACTAGGGAGAAACTGACTTAACTGCTTTTCAGGGGCGATATTAAGCGTTTTACATAATGCCTGATAGAGCATTTCAGTGCCACGAGCTTTTCCTTCTAAGCTATAACCAGCAATATGAGCACTAGCAATATCTGTATAATCTATTAAATCTATAAGGATGTTCGGCTCATTTTCCCAAACATCTAAAATAATCTTTGTTTTTAACCCCTGCTTCTTTAAATTTAGTAAGCATTGATTATCAATAACTTCACCACGACAGGCATTAATAAGTATTTGACTGTCTTTTAAACAACCCAAGCGTTGTTCATTTAATAAATGATAGGTTGCATGTTCCCCCTTGGTGGTAATTGGTACATGTAGTGAAATCACATCGCACTTTAAAACATCATCCAGCGTTGAAAATTGACGACTATCATCACTTTCCTCTACAAGTAGGGGATCACACAATAAATAGTTAATACCTAAAGCATCGAGCTTTTCAGTTAATTTTGTTCCTGTATTACCTGCTCCTACAATACCGACCGTTAATGAGAATAAATCAATCAGGTAACGTTCGCTCATAATCACCAGCGCACTCATAACATATTCTGCAACTGAAATAGCATTACACCCAGGTGCTGAACTAAAGGTGATATTTCGATTTGTTAAATAAGTTTGGTCGATATGGTCGACACCAATCGTCGCGGTACCGACAAATTTGCAATTATTATTTTGTTGGAGTAACGCTTTGTTTACTTTAGTGATCGAACGAACCAATAACACATCAGCATCTTTAACTTGTTCAGCACTTACGTCTCGACCAGAAAAAGGCTGTAGTTGCCCTAAATCACCAAAAAATTCTTTGGCAAATGGCATGTTTTCATCATAGTAAATTTTCATATAGCGATTAAGAGGTGATTGACGTTGAACAATAGTCTGTCAATTATACGAGGCTAAATAGTGAGTTACAATCTAGATAAGGCGTAAATAATATAAAAAATTACCACGCTGATGCTAGCTCTATTTAAAAAGAGTCTAATACCGTCTTTAGTCACTGTCCTATTTCATATTTTTGACTGGTAAAAAATGAACGGTTGTTCTAATAAAAAACCCCAAAGTGACCTTACGTACATCACGGTAAGTCACTATTGGGATTCTTATTTATGGTTAAAAAACGCAAACCGTTACAGCTAAACGTTATTTAAAACATGACATTTTATTTATATTTCTTCATCACTAAAGTAGCGTTAGTGCCACCAAAACCAAAGCTATTCGACATAATTAAATTTAATTCGACATCACGTTTTTCAGTAACGATATCAAGTCCCTCAGCTTTCTCGTCTAAGGTTTCAATATTAATTGAAGGCGCAACAAAGCTATGTTCCATCATTAATATTGAATAAATAGCTTCATGAACGCCCGCAGCGCCAAGGGCATGACCTGTCATTGCTTTTGTTGCGCTGATTGCTGGTGACTTTTTACCAAAAACTTCTTGAATTGCACCCAGTTCTTTCACGTCTCCAACAGGCGTTGATGTACCATGAGTATTTAAGTAATCAACCTCACCTTCAACACCGACCATTGCTTGTTGCATACAACGAACCGCACCTTCACCGCTCGGGGCTACCATATCATAGCCATCAGATGTTGCACCGTAGCCAACAATTTCAGCATATATATGAGCACCACGTGCTAGTGCATGTTCTAATTCTTCAACAACAACCATACCGCCGCCGCCAGAAATAACAAAACCATCACGGTTTGCATCATAAGTACGAGAAGCCTGTTCTGGCGTATCATTGTATTTTGATGACAACGCGCCCATACCATCAAACATCATCGCCAGAGACCAATCGACTTCTTCACCACCACCAGCAAAAACAATATCTTGTTTACCTAGTTGAATTAATTCAGCAGCATGACCAATACAGTGAGCACTCGTTGCACATGCTGAACTCATTGAATAGTTAACACCTAAAATTTTAAAAGGTGTCGCTAAACATGCTGAACATGTACTCGACATTGTTTTTGGTACCGCGTAAGGACCCACACGACGAATGCCTTTTTCACGCAAGGTATCAGCTGAAGCCACGACATTGTAAGACGAGGCACCACCAGAACCAGCCACAATTCCTGTGCGGTAATTTGAAACTTGCTCATCTGTTAACTTAGCGTCATCTATTGCTTCTTGCATCGCTATATATGCATAAGCTGCCGCATCGCCCATAAAACGCATGGCTTTACGATCGATATGATCTTTAGTTTCAATGTTTGGTTTACCCCAAACCTGGCTGCGTAAACCCATTTCTGCAAAGCTTTCTGCATGAGAAATACCTGAGCGCCCTGACTTTAACGAAGCTAAAACTTCTTCGGCATTATTACCAATGCTCGAAACTATACCTAATCCGCTGATCACTACACGTTTCATTTATATAACCATATTAAATTAAAGAATCCGGGCGTATCATACAGACTTTCGCCCCCTAAACTGGTCTGCTGAGTGTACACTTGTACTCTGACTTTTTCAAACTCATTACAAATTCGTATTAATTACCTGCGAGTATAGGTAAAATACAAACCTTATATGCTATTTAACTCCCCCTAATTAATGTAAAAAACTGTGACTGATAAAACTTCCCTTATTGTTCAGAAAGATGGAACCCCCTATTGCCAACGTTTCGATGAAATGTATTTTGATAGTAATACTGGGTATCAGCAAAGTGAAAATATTTTTATTCATACTAATAATATTATTCAACAACTTGTCGCATGTGAAAATGATACTTTTACTATTGCAGAAACAGGGTTTGGCACAGGGTTAACTTTTTTATTAACATTAAAAGCCTATGTAGCCGCTCAACAATTATTAAAAATAAATAATAATCAAAAAAAATTATGCAAGCTTCATTTTATTAGTGTTGAAAAATATCCCTTAACAAAAGAAGAAATAAGCCAATCCCTGAGCATATTCCCAGAATTTAAAGCGCTTATCGCACCGCTATTATCCCAGTATCCCCGAAGTTTATTACATATAGATGTAAATGATGAAGCTCCATACCATCAACTTGTCTTTTTATCACAACAAGTCACATTACGTTTATATTTTTGTGATGCTACGCTAGCATTAAAAAGTGTAGCCTCGCCAAAAAGTGGCGTAATAGACACTTGGTATTTGGACGGTTTTTCACCGAATAAAAATCCAGATATGTGGAGTACAGCTCTTTTTGAGCAAATTTCCCGCCTATCAAAAGAACAAGCCAGTTTATCAACTTATACTGTGACTGAAAATGTAAAGCGTCAACTGATTAATATCGGGTTTCGTATTAAAATTATCGAGACGTTAAGTCAACAAAAACAGATACTAAAAGCAAAATTCCAACGAAATAAAATAGCAGGAAAAAGCTATCAGATCAGACCTCAAATTAACAAACCACAACAGGTTGGCATTATAGGAGGTGGGATTGCATCGGCTTGTGCCGCTTATTTACTGACACGACAAGGTGTTAAAGTGACTTTGTATTGTCAAGAAAGTACTGTTGCGCAAGGCGCATCAAGTAATGCTATCGGTGCTTTGTATCCTTTATTACATCAACAAAAAGATGATATGAGTGAATTCTATCAACAAGCCTTTTGGCGCGCTAAACAGCTTTATCAAGAATTACTCGATGATGGCTTTGAGTTCTCTCATCAATGGTGTGGTTTACTCGATGTGGCTTATAAAGACTCAATAAAAAAACATCAACAGCGTTTTACAGAAATAGCGGCTTGGCCTAAAGCGTTAATTCACAGCGTTGACAAAGAACAAGCTACAACTATCGCCAAGGTACCATTAGCCCATGGTGGTTTATTTATGCCTGAGGCGGGTTGGATAGCACCGCAAGAGCTCGTCAAACAACTATTTTCTGCGGCGGATAAAACACATAGATTAACAATAAAAAACAATCTAAAAATCAAAGAAATCAAACAAAATAGCGATGACAGCTGGCAATTAAAAACAGATACAACACCCCATCAAGAAGCGATCTTAATTGTTTGTGGTGGTGCAGAATCGATTAAAATAAATACGATTGAGCAATTACCTTTAACCTCAGTTAGAGGGCAAATCACTAGCATGGCAAGCAATGACCAGATAAGTAATCTCGCCACGGTAATATGCCATAAAGGTTACTTAACCCCTGAAGATAAAGGCATTCATTGTATTGGTGCAACATTTGATAAAAATAGCTTCGACACTCAAGTGCAAACTGAACACGACCTCTATAATTTACGTATGTTAAATGATTGTTTGCCTGGGCTTACTGATTGGCATGAAACAGATGTGGTCAGTGCCAAGGCACGTTTACGCTGCATGACGCCAGATCATCTCCCCATGGTTGGCGCTATGCCAAATTTGACTGCACATGTTGAACATTATGCACATCTTAGAAAAGACAAAAACTGGAAATTCACAGAGCCTGCAACCATGATTAATAATTTATATGTAATGACAGGTTTGGGGGCGCGAGGTTTATGTAGTGCGCCATTAATTAGTGATATTTTAGTCGCTGATATTTGTGGAACACCCTACCCTGTAGACAATAAAACACTCTTTAATTTATCACCCAATCGCTTTATCATTCGAGATTTAATTAAACGAAAAATATAATCAACAAATAACCAATTAATAACCAACAAATCATAAAAAAACTTGAAGGTTAAGAGCCTTTATCAGTTAAAGGTTTTGCCGCTATTAGCGGTAATTCTCCCTTATAACCTAGCGCTTGATTGATCAGCTTTGTTTTAGCCGGTTTGAACTTATTTAAGAGACTCATCCCCAGTCCTCGTAATAACTTAGGCATGCTTTGTTGTGGGGTAAATAGTTGCTTAATAGCCTCCATTGCGATTATCATTTCACTTGCTTCACTTTTACGCCAACGATTATATTGATTAAGCCCTGTCGAATTAAACCACCGGCGATTATTCAAGCTATCCTTGTGTGCATTTTTTTCTACTTGCTCAGTAAATATTTGCGCTAATGCAGCCGCATCAAGTAAGCCTAAGTTAACACCTTGCCCAGCAAGAGGATGAATAGTATGAGCAGCATCGCCAACAAGCACAATACGTTCTTTAACAAAGTCTTGAGCACAACGCATGGTTAACGGGTGACAAAAACGCTCACTCACTAAGGTAATTTTTCCTAACTTACCATCACTTGCTGCGGTAAGTTCTTTGGAAAATTCTTCGGGTGATAAAGTGAATAACCTTTTTGCGTCATCTGGTGTCGTTGACCAAACGATTGAACATAAATTCTCATGATAAAGTGGTAGTAATGCCAAAGGTCCAGTAGATAAAAAAACTTGCCATGCGGTATTACTGTGTACTTTTGAGCACTCGACTGTTGCGACAATCGCATGATGATCATAATCTCTAAATGTAGTTGCGATATCCATTTGTTTTTTCACCCAAGAATGCGCACCGTCAGCACCAACAACAAGTTTAGACGTGATCGGCATTTGACTATTTTGAGAGGAATTAAAACTAATAAATACTTCACTATCGCCCATACTAAGACTACTCAGTGTAAAATCAGTGAAAAAGGTAATTGCTGAGTCTTGTTGTGCTTTTTCCCACAACGCATTACGAATAACCTTGTTTTCTATAATCCAGCCTAACTGTTCAATGGCCGGTATATGTTCGACATCCTCTAAAGAAAAATCTAACTGCCCATAGCCCGCTTTATCCCATATATGCATATGTTGATATGGCTGTGAACGTTGTGCTTGAATTAATGACCATACATCTAAGTTTTCAAAAATTTGCTGGCTAGCGGCATTAATTGCACTGACACGAACTTCTGGCTGTGCTGTTAATTCACTCACCGCAGAGGATTCTACAATCGCAACGGTTAATGCCGTTGATTTTCGAATAGCCAACGCCAGTGTTAACCCAACCATGCCACCACCAACAATTAAGATATCAAATTTTTGCATGTTTACTTGTTACTCTTCTTCGAAATAGTTTTAATAAATCATTAACTTAAGTTGAATTACATTAAAAAATTAATAACCCATGGTCTTTTTTACCAAGTCAGCTTTTATTGGTGATAGATAATTGAGCATTTTAAGTCCGATGTTACGTCCAGCCACCATAGGAGCTAACTGATTTGAAAATAAGGTAACTAACGAGTCCGTTAATGATATTACCTGTTGATGATCTTTTTCGCGTTGCTGGGCATAAGCACTTAATAACGAAAACAAACCTATGTCCTGCTGCTGATCAAGTGCCATTTTAATCACTGCAGTTAATTGCTGAACATCTCGTAGCCCTAAATTAAAACCTTGGCCCGCAATGGGATGAATCGTATGTGCTGCATTACCAAGTAACACCGTACGATGGTAAACTTGCTCTTGTGCCTGTACCAACTTAAGTGGATAAACATGACGTTTTCCTACTTGAGTAATACCGCCTAACCAACTGCCAAAGTTACTTTCTAATGTCTGCTTAAACTCATCATCATTTAATGACAACATTTCATCGGCAAGCTCAGGTGTTAAAGTCCAGACCAAAGAACAACGATGTTCCCCTTCCTTAATTGTAGAAAGAGGTAACATTGCAATAGGACCAGTATCAGTAAAACGTTCATAAGCTATGTTATTATGGGCATTAACCGTAGCAACATTGGTAATTAAGGCTGATTGTCCATAGCAAGTTTCCGTCATTTTGATGTTAGCTAATTTTCGACATATTGAATTGGCGCCATCGCAACCTATCAGCAAATTTGCGAATAAGGACTGGCCTGACGATAACATAATATTTACACTCTCTTCTTGCCAGTTAACGCTAGTAATATTATCTGGTGCAAACCACGAAACATTATTAAATATCTTATTTTTATTCGCTAACACTGTAAGTAATGACTTACCAACTAAAGCCATACCAATGACATAACCTAAGGCGGACACATCATATTCTTTTGCGTATATACGCGCTTTTCCATAATGTTCGCGGTCTGAAATATGAATAGTTTCTATTGCTTGAACATCATTTTTTAGTCCTTGCCATGCTCCCACTTTTTCTAAATAGTCAGCCGAACCATGAGATAACGCTAAAACACGGTCGTCAAACGTTAAATTGTGGTTTTTTAGGATCGGACTTGCTTCAACAATAGCAATTGATAACGGTGTTCCGTCAGCATGGTGTAAATCAGCAAGGCTTAATGCCATCAAACATCCGGACAATCCTCCCCCAGATATAACAACATCAAATGTGTCAGTTTTCACGTCAATTTCTCTTCAGTCAGCTTAGCGCTATTTGCTCAACTTAGCATCGGCCATTAAACGCTCAATAGCGCTTATCGATTTGGGCGCATTAATCGTTAAATTTTCATAGCCTTGTTCAGTAACCAATATATTATCTTCTATACGAATACCGATACCACGCCACTTCTCATCAACACGGGTATCATTTAACGGAATATATAAACCCGGTTCAATAGTCATCACCATACCTGTTTCAAAAGCTCGTAGCTGTTGCCTCGCATCATTACTTTGATAATCACCAACATCATGAACATCAAGACCAAGCCAGTGCCCTAACCCATGGATAAAGTATTGTTTACACGCTTTATCTTTTATTAACATTTTTAAATCGCCCGATAAAATACCTAGTTCTAATAAACCTTTGGTCAAGAACTCACAGGTAAAAGTATTTAATTGGGAAAAATTTACGTTAGGCTTAATCTGTTCGATGACTTTATTTTGTACATCTAAAACCAATTGATAAAGTACTTTTTGTTCAGAAGAGAACTTGCCATTAACAGGAAAGGTACGTGTGATGTCTGCAGCATAACCTGCTAATTCACCACCGGCATCAATCAGTAATAATTCGCCATCACGCAAGACATCGTCATTATTAGTGTAATGTAAAATATTAGCGTTATCACCGCCGGCAACAATGCTGGCATAAGCAGGAAAACGAGCACCATGTTGAGCAAACTCATGTAATATTTCAGCTTCTATCTGGTATTCAAATTTTCCAATAGAGGTTCTTTCCATGGCTCGTAGATGAGCACCACAACTGATATTATTAACTTGTCGCATAATATCGAGCTCTGCTTCACTTTTAATTAAACGCATTTCATCAATAACTGAGGCACAGTCGATTAACGCATGAGGCGCAATAACCCCCAGCCTAACTTTTGCTTTTACTGACACCAACCACTGAGATATTTGTTGACCAAAAGTTTGATACTCACCAAAACCTTGCGTCTCACTAAAACAGTAATGTAATTGTTTGGCACCGTTTAAACGTGCTAGTAATATTTCATCGCACTCATCTAACGTATAACTTTGATCAAAGCCATAATCTTTTATCGCATTTTCTTGGCCAATACGCCGACCATGCCAAACTTCCTGTAAAGGGTCTTTTGCTCGACAAAACAAAACACTCTGCTGTTCATTATCATTGTCTTTAATGAGCACCAGTAATGCATCAGGTTCATTAAAGCCGGAGAGGTAATAAAAGTTTTTGTTTTGACAAAATGGATATTCAGTATCATTACTGCGTGTTACTTCCTTTGCTGCAGGAAAAAACGCAATACTGCCTGTAGGCATACTTGCCAACACGTTTAATCGACGAGTTTGAAATTCTTCAATATTTAATAAAGTATGCTTCACGGACTTTCCCTTGGCGCTGATATTTTTTACTGATGCTTTTCACGATTAACAGTCAAAACTTAATGTAATGTTTCTGACTTGTTATGCTCTTCAGGGAGTATACCTAGTTCAGTAAAACATAATAATGCAGAAATTCGAACATACTCTGAAATTTCATAATAGGCTTGTTCTGTACTTTCATCTTCTTCCATTTCATCTGATAAATTAGCAATTTCAACAAAATCATTTAAAACTTCTTTAACGTCGTCAGACAATACCGTTGCTTTATTTTGTTGTAGACCAAAACCTAAGTTGAAACCTTGTACCCAAACACCCAGCGCATTACCACGTTCAATAATTGAATCATCATCGTCTGGCAACATTAATTGAAAGCTATATGAGTCATCAAGAATATCTTGCCATAATTGTGCAAATAGCGTTTTAATAACAACTTTTACTGCCTTTGGTAAGCCTTCACTATTATTTAGCATGTCATTAACCATACCAAGATAGTCAGTACCTTCAAAAGCGTAACCAGCACAGACCAAACCAGTTAATACACCGTGAATTTCAGCAGCATGTGCTTCGACACTTTCAGTGGTAAGAATGGCTTGTACAGAGGAAAAATCAAGAGCAGTTTGTTCAGTCATAAAATATTAAATAGTAAAGTCAAATTATACTTATATCTTAACATTGAGCCGACATATACCCAAGCGACTTAAAAATACTTCTTTACACCATATCAAGTATTTGATGATGAAGCTAAAAAAGCCTAAATGTTCAATCAATTAGGTTGCATAGATAAGGTTGCACCGTTATAGTGCCATGATATATACCCGTTACTATAATTGAAATATTTTTACTCAATGAGCCAACATCACGTTACCGTTAATATTGCTAATCGCAAATTAAAAATTGCCTGCCCTGTAGGTAAAGAAAGTGCGCTTATATCGGCAGCAAGTGAAGTCAGTGATCGTATTGAACAATCGGGATTTAAAAATAAAGCAACTAATACACCAGAACAAAGCATGTTAATGGCGGCTTTAAATTTAGCAAATGAATTACTCGATCTACGTAAACAAGTAGAACGTGAACGTCAGGAAAATCAAAGTAAAATTGAATTGCTGCAATCAACTATCGAACAAGCCATGCTACCTCGCCACAACAAACAAGCATAGTTAGTTAGCGTTTTGGTAATATTTCTGTTAAATCCCCCCTGAACTACACCGTTTCCTCTAATAAAAGCTTAAATAAACAACGGTTAAACCTAAATAGTGATAAAAGTCTTAATTGATCCGTTAATATTAGCTATAATAGTTAAGTCTTCTGGGGTGTTTGTTAGTAAACTCTGTCCGTGAGCCGATAAGTTTTATTTTAGGAAGTCCAGCATTAGCTATTGTGCAAGCCCGGCTCGTATCGGGAAGCCTACGGATTTTGCGCGATTTCCGCCTTGAACACCCGGTGTTCAAGGACTTAGCTTTACTACGGCACCTTGGAAGCATTTTCTTTTCTCCATACCTCCAGTAACATCAATAAACCAAGTTGATCACATCATTATTTTATTTGCTGTTAGCTCACCACCTCTTCAACTTTAAATGCATCAAAATCAGGTCTCGGTAATCGATGTAAGATAGAGTAAAAATAAATAACCACAAAACATAGAGCCGCGGCGCCCGCAAATAACCAACTTGCTCCTAGTGTATCTAAAATAATACCGCCACCTAAAGGAGCAAACGCAAAGCCTAATGAATAAAATGAAGCCGCGCCAAAATAAGCGCCACGTAAATGGCTTGGTGCTAAACGGTCAATATGTACATTCATCGTTGGAAACAAAATGGCTTCCGCTAAGCTCATCACCATAACAGCACCAATCCACCCCCAAAAGAATTCAAGCGGGTTAACCGCAAACCAAAACTGTGAACACGCCAATAAAATCAAACCAATTTGAATACGTTTTTCTAAAGCCATAGCTGACATCATTTTTAATAATAAAAACTGACAGCTCACTATAAGTAATGAATTAGCCACTATCATCGAAGATATCAATAGCAATAAATCTGGCACTTCGGCTCGGGTTAAATATTGAATTAATGATGAATCCATTTGCCCATAAATGAACATACAAAGCACATTAGAAAAAATTAAACACTGTAATAATTTATCTTGTTTTAAAATACTTAATGTTGTTTTAAATTGGCTCTTTGTTGGTTTATATTCGCGCTTAATAACGCCGTGCTTCTTAAAACCCCAAGTCAATACGACTAAAAATAGGGCAAATGCTCCAGCAGTAAGGTAAAAGCTTGATTGTTGCCCCGTTAAGCCCAGCCAAATACCCGCCATTGGCCCGATAGCCGCTCCTGCATTAACAACAAAATACCGTGATTGCATTGCTAACTCTCGCGTTTTCATATCAGATACAATGTCACCAATAAGTGCCGATGTTGGCGGCTCCCACAGTGCTTTTGCAATAGAACATAAAGTAATAACAATAACATAACCTGTCATTGTCTCGGTTTGAGCGAGTAGAGTGAAAGAAATAACGTATAAACAACCACTGGCATACATTAATTGATGACGACCAAAACGGTCAGAAAGTGTGCCGCCAATAAATCCTATTAATACCGATATTATTGCTGCAGATGATAATATCAAGCCAACTTCAGTGGCTGAAATACCAAACCTTTCATACAAAATAACCGCTAAAAATGGCCAGACCATATAAAAGCTACCACGGGTAATAAAAGCGCCAAATAAGATAATCCACATCAAGAGAGGAAACGTTTTTATTCGCTGTAAACTCACATCGCTTTGCATGAAAACCTCGGGGAAAGTGACGACTAACCGTTTAATGATGAGTAAAAAAAACACCATTAAACTGATACATTATATAAAGGAAATACTTTGTATATTAATTCGGCCTAAATTAACACCTTTACTTTTGTTTGAAAAATCAATATAAAGCTCAAAGAAGTCACTAGAATACTTAATAAAAACTATGATGTATGACAATTAGCCAAGTAAGTAAAACTAATCAAGTACCGATAGGTATCTTCGACTCCGGCGTAGGTGGGCTATCCATTGCAAAGTGTATATCAATGCATTTACCCAACGAACAGCTAATTTATATCGCAGATACAAAATTTTCTCCCTATGGTGACAAGTCAACAGCCTTCATTCAACAACGAGTGAATTTCCTCACTGAACGGCTCATTAGCTTAAATTGTAAAACAATCATTATTGCTTGTAATACTGCAACGCTAGCAGCAATTGAGCCACTACGAAAACAAGTATCTATTCCAATTATTGGTGTTGAACCCGCAATAAAGCCTGCTGTCCAATTAAGTAAAACAAAAAAAGTCGCTATTTTAACCACAGCGTCAACAGCGAAAAACACGCGATTTATCTCCTTAATAAAACAACACAAACAAGATGCGCAAATATTTATTCAACCTTGCCCAGGTTTAGTTGAACTTATTGAACAAGGTTTATTAGTCAGTAAACAATGCGAAACCCTCTTAATTAAATATTTAACCCCCTTATTGACGGAAAATATTGATACCTTAGTTTTAGGTTGCACTCATTATCCTTTTTTAATTGATCAAATAAAAAAAATTGTGGGTGAACAGGTTCATGTAATGGAAACCGCACTGCCGGTAACACAGCAATTAAAAAGACAAATAACAAAATATGATTTAGCGACAACAAGTAAGCAGTTAGGTGGCATATCTAGCTATAGCTCCAATTATTCACTTCAACAAAATTTACTGATGTCGCAACTATGGCAAGGAAAAATAGAGCTACAGCCCCTATAAATATTTTATTTTGCATTTATTTAAGCCGTTTAGCCGTCTAGGCGTAAAAAAATCTATGCAAAAATTCACTAAGCGGTTAAACTTGGTGCATATATCGAGTAGGTAATCCATTTGCATTAAGTAGATAATCCATTTGCATTAAGTAGATACTCCCTTTTAAAGCAATTAAATAGTTAGAGGTTTTATGTCTAGACATCTTTTTACTTCAGAGTCTGTATCTGAAGGTCATCCTGATAAAATCGCCGATCAAATTTCTGATGCGGTACTTGATGCAATTATTGCCAAAGATAAACATGCGCGTGTCGCTTGTGAAACTATGATAAAAACAGGCGTTGCCATTATCTCTGGTGAAGTTTCTACCACTGCATGGGTTGATTTAGAAGCCTTAACACGTAATGTTATCTGTGATATTGGTTATACCTCTTCAGATGTAGGTTTTGATGGTGCAACTTGTGGCATTATGAACCTTATTGGTCAGCAGTCTCCTGAAATAGCCCAAGGTGTTGACCGCGGAAAACCTGAAGATCAAGGCGCTGGCGATCAAGGTTTAATGTTTGGTTATGCAACCAATGAAACCGAAACCTTAATGCCTGCTCCACTTTATTATTCACATCGTTTAGTTGAACGCCAAGCTGAAGCACGTAAATCAGGCATATTACCTTGGTTGCGACCTGATGCTAAATCCCAGGTAACTTTTGTTTATGAAGATAATAAGCCAGTAGCAATTGACACGGTAGTATTATCAACTCAGCACAATCCAGAAATAAAACAGGAAGATTTATACAATGCGGTGATGGAAAATATCATCAAGCATACTTTACCTGCTGAATTACTAACAAAAGATACTAAATATCATATTAACCCAACAGGAAGTTTTGTTGTTGGCGGACCTGTAGGTGATTGTGGTTTAACGGGTCGTAAAATTATTGTGGATACTTATGGCGGCATGGCACGTCATGGTGGTGGCGCATTCTCGGGTAAAGATCCATCAAAGGTTGACCGTAGTGCTGCGTATGCTGGTCGTTATGTTGCTAAAAACATTGTGGCTGCAGGTCTTGCTGATCGTTGTGAAATTCAAATTTCTTATGCGATTGGTGTTGCAGAGCCTACGTCTATTTCTATCGATACTTTTGGTACTGGAAAAATATCCGAAGAGAAACTGGTTGAATTAGTACGTGAGCATTTTGATTTACGCCCATACGGCATCACAAAAATGCTTGATTTACTTCACCCTATGTACAGACAAACAGCGGCATATGGACATTTTGGTCGTGAACCTTTTGAAATGACGGTGGGTGATGATACCTTTACCGCCTTTAGTTGGGAAAAAACGGATAAAGCCGATGCATTACGTAAATCAGCAGGTTTTTAATTTTTACCATATAAATTCACAATACCCAATGCATCATACTGGTGCATAATATAAATGCATCGAACAAGGCAACTATTCTTAGTTGCCTTTTTTTATCTCTTCAAAAATATATTCAAGCAGATACTACAACAAGCATTGAAAAACCCTGTAAATATCCATATGTTATATTAATGTCTCTAAATAATACCTTTAGATAAACTAATTATATAAGTTGCAGATGCGAAACCCTCGAATATATCAAAATCAGCCCATAGTCGTAGGCGAAACAATGGCCTTGAATGAAGATGCCTTTGGCCATACCGTAAGAGTTTTACGTTTAAAAGATGGTGATACCATAACCCTCTTTAATGGCCTAATAAATAATGGGAAATTAGGTGAATATCAGGCAACACTTTGCAATGTCACTAAAAAACGTGCGGATATCCTCATCAATGAATTTAATGAAAAAGTGAATGAATCACCACTGAATATTCATTTAGGACAAGCCATTTCTCGTGGTGACAGGATGGATTTTACTCTACAAAAATCAGTAGAATTAGGGGTTAATTCTATTACCCCACTTTTTACCGAACGTTGTGGAGTAAAGCTCTCTGGTGATAGATTACAAAAAAGAACAGAGCAATGGCAAAAAATAATAGTGAGTGCTTGCGAACAAAGTGGACGTTGCTCCGTTCCTATAGTTAACCCTGCTATTTCTGTTGATGATTGGTTAAAACAACAAAGCTCGGCATTAAAGTTAAATTTACACCCTAAAGCAACCCATTCAATTATGAATTTACCTGAAGAAAATACCCGAGTGCGATTACTTATCGGCCCAGAAGGTGGCTTAAATAATGATGAAATTAAACGTGCAAATGACGCAGGGTTTTATGATGTTTTACTTGGACCAAGAGTCTTAAGAACAGAAACAGCAGCATTAACGGCCATTACCGCTTTGCAATGTCGGTATGGCGATTTGGCTTAACTGCGCGGCAGTAATACTTAAACCATCTATAAGCGGCATTATAAAAAGTTAATTAATACTTAAATAATACCTTTAAATAATACTTTAATAGTAAACAGGATAAATAATGACAATTAAACTCGGTATCGTCATGGATCCCATTTCACAAGTCAACGTGAAAAAAGACTCTTCAATGGCCATGATGTTTGAAGCACAAAAGCGTGGTTATGAAATTTATTACATGGAAATGAAAGACCTATACCTTATAGAAGGTCAATGTCGTGCTTCTGCCCAAAGAATTAACGTATTTGATGACCCACAGCATTGGTATGAATTATCCGCAGTTAAAGATATTGATGTATCCGAACTCGACGCGGTATTAATGCGTAAGGATCCTCCGTTTGATACCGAATTTATTTACGCAACCTATATGTTAGAGCGTGCTGAAGTTGCTGGTACCTTGATCGTGAATAAGCCTCAAAGTCTACGAGATTGTAATGAAAAACTCTTTACTGCTTGGTTTTCTGATTTAACAGCTAAAACGTTAGTGACGCGCAGCAGCACCCGTATTCGTGAATTTCATCAACAAGAAAAAGACGTTATTATCAAGCCACTTGATGGTATGGGTGGTTCATCAATATTTCGTATAAAAGAAGACGATGTCAATGTCGGTGTGATTATAGAAACACTTACTGACAATGGTAACCAATATGCGATGGTACAAGAGTATTTACCGCAAATAACCGAAGGTGATAAACGCATCTTAATTGTTAACGGTGAACCTATGCCTTATTGTTTAGCACGTATTCCAGCTCAAGGTGAAACACGAGGTAACTTAGCCGCAGGTGGCCGAGGCGAAGCAAGACCATTAAGCCCCACAGATAAATTGATTGCCGATACTATCGGCCCTGAATTAAAGAAACGTGGCTTATTTTTTGTAGGTTTAGATGTTATTGGCGATAAAGTCACTGAAATCAATGTAACCAGTCCAACCTGCATTAGAGAGATTGAAGTCGCCTACCCGATTAATATTAGCGGTAAATTAATGGATGCAATTGAAGAAAATATTCGTCAGAGGTAGTACACTTATAATAAATTGTACACTTATAATAAATAGACCACCTAGGTAACCGTATGGAAAGTTTAGTAAATCAGCTACTCATTGCAATGCCGGCTTTAAATGATTCGTACTTTAACAAAACCGTCACTTATATTTGTGAGCATAATGATGACGGTGCTATGGGACTTATCATTAATTTGCCCGTGAGTATTACATTAAATGAGTTACTTGCTGAAATTGAAGCTGATGTTGAGTCTAACCCCATTTTAGAACAGCAAGTATTAACTGGTGGTCCTGTGGCTAACCAACGGGGCTTTGTTTTACATAGCCCGCAAGATTGTTGGGATAGCTCACTGGCATTGAGCGACGATATTATGATCACGACCTCAAAAGACATTTTAATGGCACTAGGCACTACCGAGGCCCCTAAAAACTTTATTGTGACCTTAGGTTATGCTGGCTGGGGGCCTGGTCAACTTGAGCAAGAAATTCATGCCAATTCTTGGTTAACAACGACCGCTGACAGTAATATTCTCTTTAATACGCCTATTGATCAGCGTTGGAAAAAAGCAACAGAGCAACTCGGTATCGACATATCTCATCTTTCTAGTGATATAGGTCACGCTTAATGGCTTACTCATCTAAAAACGAAGCAGGCCAACGTACCATTATTGGTTTTGACTTTGGCAAAAAATATATCGGTGTCGCCGTTGGACAAGAACTCACCGGTTCAGCCTCGCCCCTTGGCTCAGTGAAAGCAAATGACGGCATTCCTCATTGGGATAACTTAGCCGCTTATTTAAAAGAATGGCAACCTGATTTTATTGTCGTTGGCTTACCTTTAAATATGGATGGCAGTGAACAACAATTAACCTTAGATGCGAAAAAATTTGGTCAACGTATCGAAGGTCGCTTTGGACTTAAAGTCGAATTTCAAGATGAGCGTTTAACCACAGCAGATGCTAAAGAACAACTTTTTGCTCGCGGCGGGTACCGTAATCTAAAAAAAGATAATATCGACGCTGAATCAGCTAAACTGATTATTGAAAGCTATTTTGAAGCTCAGTACCTGTAAGGTTAGTCCCTTAAGTTACTTTTTAAAAACAGGTAACTAAACAAAAAACATTTAAGTATCTTTAGAAAAACCTATGAATATTATTGATGTTATTAGTCCGCTTATTTTTGTTGGGCTGGTCGGTTTTATTAGTACTAAAACGCGATGGTTAGATAAAACACAAATAGATACACTTACAAAATTTGCGTTTAATTTATGTATTCCTGCCTTTTTGTTTCAAAAATTAGTTAATACGGATCTAGCCCACGTAGATATAAAAATATACGCCGCATTTTATATACCTGTATTGCTCATTTATTGTATCGCCGGATTGAGCAATTATTTTTTTCATCAAAACCATCAAAAAGATACTGCTGCGTCAGCTATTTATGCTTTAGCAGCAAGTTACTCTAATAATGTTATTGTTGGCATTCCCGTCGTGATCATGGTTTTAGGAGAGCACGCTTTAGCGATTGTTTTTCTCATTGTCAGCTTACATAGTGCGATGTTATTTGGGATTTGTAGTGTGTTAACGTCAAAAGCCGCGCGCTTTAATTGGCAAAGCTTTATCAAACAAACCTTTTGCAATCCCTTAATCATCGCCATTCTATCGGGTTTTATTTTTAATTTACTCGCGATAAAACTCCCTTATATTGTCGATGAAAGTCTTTCTTTAATTGGGCGTCCCGCCATTAGCTTAGCGTTATTTATTCTCGGTGCGTCACTCACTTTCTATCGCATTAAAGATGAAATAAAGTTTATCTGTTTCGCCAGTATGCTTAAATTAATACTACTGCCGTTAATGGTTTACTTAAGCGCTCATTATGTTTTTGATTTTGAAAAAATGACAGTAACAACCTTAGTCATATTAAGTGCCTGTCCAACAGGGGTTAATGCTTACTTAATTGCTAAACAACAAATACAACATCAACAAACAGTTGCCGGCACCGTTGTCGCAAGCACTATTGCCTCAATGCTTACTATCCCCTTTTGGTTATGGTTTTTAAGTTAAATTAACCGTGATTTATTAACGCGATCAGAAATAACGCAATCAAAAACTAAAAAGGATTTAGAGTATAACCTTCTCGTTGTAATACCGCGTTGGCGGTCATTGCAGATAACGCCATATGCACGCCCTGATGCAGATTTGTATTATCTATTTTATAATAAGCCGCTGACTGACCACATAAATAGATGCGTACTTTATTTTTTAATAATAACGATAACAGTTCATCATTGGGATTGTTTTTACTATATTTAGCTTGGTAATTATCATTATTAAGTAAATCAAAGCTCGCTTTGCCATGAACAACCAAGGCAAGTTGAATATTTTCAGGTAAAATACCATTGGCCGCATGCATATTAAAAAAGCGCGCTACGCTATTAACTCTACCATTGACTTCATCTTCACTGCCCTGTTCGCTAGTATCAAATACAACTTTAAAGACAGCATTGTTATTTAAAACTAAATCTTGTTTAACACTCGCGTGCTTGCCATAACCTTTTAAAATAGATCCATCTTTAAAGCTAGCGGCGTTAGCCAAACAATGAGAGCTAAATAATAGCGTTATAATTAATGTTATAGTTTTCATTTTATTTGATGTCCTTTTAATAAAAATTTTAATTTACCACTTATTATTTGAATCCAGTAATATTTATTTATTAAGATTTATTCTTATTTCCAACCTTTTTTGTTAACCTTGCCTTAGGAAGTAATACCTATAACCAGTAAAGGATAACTGATGCGCAAGTTTTTTATATTTTTAATGTTAACTCACGTTTTTTTATCACCATTTGTTTTAGCCGACACCATGCTACATCCGGAATTAGTCACTAAACTAACCACGATTAATGATGCAAAAGCGATAGTTCGAATCCCTCCTAAGTATCCAATCAATGAAGCAAAATCGGGTCGAGATGGCTGGGTAGTAATGAGCTATGTCATTGAACCTAATGGCTCTACCAGTAATATTTTAATTGAAGACTCTTCAGGTAGTCGAGGCTTTGAAAGAGAAGCACTTAAAGCATTGAAAAAGTGGTCATATCAACCCGCTAGCGAAAATGGCGAAAACATTCAACAATGTAAAAACACCGTGCAATTAGATTTCAAAATGAAGCGAAAACAAAGTGGGGTTACTAAAAAGTTTTATCGTTTATATAACCATTTTAACGAAGCACTTAAGCAAAATAACCAAGAGGATATTGCTAACTACTACCCGAAAATCAAAACGTTCAAACTTAATACTCATCTTGAAAGCTATTATAAATTTTCTATTCTTGCTGAATATGAAAAAAATAAAAAGAACAAAACCGCTCAACTTAATTATCTTAATAAAGCCTTACGGTTTTCAGAAAGCTATAGTTACTTCAACAAACTACGTAATGACGAGGACGTCATCGCTGCTGCTATAAAAATGAAAAACGGCCAAAAACACGAAGCAATACAAGTTGAATCACTGAGTAAAACAGATAAGATTAACGAACAAAATTTCTACTTAAATTATCATAGCAAACTATTATTAGAACTTGATTTAAATAAAGTTTCAGCCGCACTAAACTCTATTGACCACCTATTATTATTAACGGTTAACAAAAAACAACATCCGAGTTATCAAAAACAAAAACAATTAATTGAGCAGCTTATTCAAAGTCCTAAGCCTATTGCTACAGTAGGGAATATAGGAGAAAAAACATTTTGGCAACACAGTTTACTTCGTGATCAATTTAGCTTTATTGATATCAAAGGTAAGCTAACTAAAATAGATTTACGCTGCAGTAATAAACGACACCTTTATACAATTAATGATAAATCAACCTGGACCATTCCACAAAATTGGCAAGGCTGTTCGGTATATATCTATGGTGAAGACAATGCTTCGTTCACTCTCGTTGAAACCCATAACATTATCAGTAAAAAAGAGCTCGCGTTAAACCAGTAATACGAAAGGGAAGCTAATGTACTTCCCCAATATTAACGATTAACACGTTACCTTAACATTAAAGCTAACGCCTTAAGTTTAACTCAGCTAAAGTAACGCTGGCTTATTCAGTAGGCTCTAGCCCTTCAATTGTTACACCACTTAAAGCGCCCATGCCGCCTTGGTCATTACTGCGTAATTTGATCATTAAGCGTAAATCATTTGGCGAATCGGCATGATGTATCGCATCAGTGTAGTTAATGAAGCCCTTTTGGTATAAATCAAATAATGCACCGTCAAAGGTTTGCATGCCCTGCTCTTTTGATTTCTGCATCACTTCTTTAATACTACCTATTTCTCCTTTCTTTATAAGTTCGGCGATATAAGGAGAGTTAAGTAAAATTTCAATGGCGGCAACTCGTCCATGACCATCTTTAGTTGGAATAAGTTGCTGAGCAATAATACCTCTTAAATTCAGAGCCAAATCAAATAATAATTTTCCATGTTGATTAGCCGGTACTAAATGCATAATACGATCAATGGCTTGGTTGGCGTTATTGGCATGTAAGGTCGCAATACATAAATGCCCTGTTTCGGCAAAACTTAGCGCGTGTTCCATGGTTTCTTGGTTACGAATTTCACCAATTAAAATAACATCAGGAGCTTGTCGTAACGAGCTTTTTAACGCGGCATCAAAGCTTTCCGTATCTAAACCAACTTCACGTTGTGTCACCATACATTTTGCATGTTCATGAACAAATTCAACAGGGTCTTCAATGGTTAAAATATGCCCACGTGAGTTTTTATTACGATAACCTATCAGTGCTGCCATCGATGTTGACTTACCGGTACCGGTTCCGCCAACAAAGAGTACAAGGCCACGCTTTGACATCACCACATCTTTTAATACCGAAGGTAAACCTAAATCATCAGCATCTGGAATTTCAGTCACAATACGACGAACCACCATACCCGCCATATCTCGTTGCCAAAATGCTGATACACGAAAACGACCAATATCATCAATAGAAATAGCAAAGTTACATTCTTTGGTTTCTTCAAATATGCCTTTGTTTTTGTCGGTCATGGCATCATGTACAAGCTGCAGTGATTCTTCCGCAGTCAGTACATGTTCATCAATCGCTAGTAACTCACCGTTAATTTTGGCACTGACCGGTAATTTTGCAGTAACAAACATATCTGATGCATCTTGTTTGACCATTTTTTCTAATAAATCATGAAATCTCATTGTCTTGCCTTAATACCCTGAAGAAAATTGGTTTTTATCAGTCGCTTTTTCTTGAGCAGCTTGTTTGGTGATCACACCACGATTTACTAAGTTCATTAAGCATTGATCCATTGTTTGCATGCCATGAGACATACCCGTTTGAATCGATGAATACATCTGCGCAATTTTATCTTCTCGAATAAGGTTACGAATCGCCGGAACACCGATCATAATTTCATGAGCTGCTACTCGTCCCCCGCCAACTTTCTTAATTAAGGTTTGTGAAATAACAGCACGAAGGGATTCAGACAACATCGAACGTACCATAGATTTTTCCTCACCAGGAAAGACATCAATAATACGGTCAATAGTTTTAGGTGCGGAGGTAGTATGTAAGGTACCAAAAACTAAATGCCCTGTTTCTGCGGCGGTCATCGCTAAACGGATCGTTTCAAGATCTCGCATTTCACCCACTAAAATAACATCGGGATCTTCACGTAACGCTGAGCGTAAGGCCGCTTCAAAACTCAAGGTATCACGATGTACTTCACGTTGATTAATTAAGCATTGATGGTTTTCATGAACAAATTCTATCGGGTCTTCAATAGTAATAATATGATCATTCTTCGTTTTATTAATATAATCAACCATCGCGGCCAACGTGGTTGATTTACCCGAGCCGGTAGGACCTGTAACTAGCACTAAGCCACGTGGGGTATTCGAGATATCACGAAATATTTCTGGACAACCTAAATCATCAAGTGACAATATTTTACTGGGAATGGTACGAAATACGGCGGCAGGTCCTCGGTTTTGATTAAAAGCATTGACCCTAAAGCGTGCTAAGTTCGGTACTTCAAAAGAAAAATCGACTTCCAAATTTTCTTCGTAATCTTTACGTTGACGATCGTTCATAATATCGTAAACTAGCGCATTAACGTCTTTTTCATCAAAAGCGGGGATATTTAATTTCCTAACATCGCCATCAACACGTATTAACGGCGGACTACCTGTTGATAAATGTAAATCTGAAGCATTATTTTCAACACTAAACGCAAGTAATTCGGTAATATCCATACTGACCTCTTAGGTAACAACTATAAAATAGTAAATAAGTTATATGACACACATTAAAGATAATCTCGCTTCAATTAAAGTGCAAATTTCACAGGCATGTAAAAATGCAAATCGTTTAACTCATGAAGTAACACTGCTTGCCGTTAGTAAAACAAAACCCGTCGAGTTAATTGAGCAAGCATATCTTGCCGGTCAACGAGAATTTGGCGAAAGTTATGTACAGGAATCTGTAGAGAAAATAGCCAAACTGGTTCATTTATCTGATATCTGCTGGCATTTTATTGGTCCTATGCAATCTAATAAAACGCGACTTATTGCAGAAAACTTTTCTTGGGTGCACAGCGTCGACAGAATAAAAATAGCTAAGCGCCTTGATGAGCATCGATATGGTCAAGATACTCCGCTAAACATTTGTTTACAAGTGAATATTAGTGGAGAGGCAAGTAAGTCAGGTGCAACAATTGAGCAGTTACCTGAGCTGATACATTTTGTTGAAAATTGTAAAAATCTAAAACTGCGTGGCTTAATGGCTATTCCTGAAAAAAATGCAGCTGAGCACGCGTTTAAAACAATGCACACCCTCTTTATCAACTTATGCGAAAAAAATGCTGATGTAGATACATTGTCTATGGGCATGTCTGCTGATTTAGCGCCAGCAATATTAGCTGGCTCAACGATAGTAAGAGTGGGTTCTGCCATTTTTGGAAAACGAGAGACTTAATACTATAGAAATAGTTTGATCTATTTCACTCACCCAGCAGATATTTAGTTACAATAACGCATAAATAAAACTTACCGAATTTAGAGAGCAGTTACGACATGACCCCAATAGCTTTTATCGGCGCAGGTAACATGAACGGCGCAATTATTTCAGGCTTGATCAAACAAGGCTATGACCCCAAACAAGTCATGGTATCTAATCCTTCTGCTGAAAAACGTCTCGCTTTACATCAAAAATTAGGTATTTTACATACTAACAACAATCTTGAAGCGGCAAAATTTGCTGACACCATTGTATTAGGCGTAAAACCTCATTTTATTTTGGATGTTTGCAGTGAAATTAGCCAACATCTTGATATTTCGAATAAGTGTTTTATTTCTATTGCTGCAGGTTGTACCGTTGCTCAAATGCAAAGCGCATTAAAAAAACCTTGTGCCATTATTCGTACCATGCCAAATACACCATCACAACTTGGCCTTGGTGTTACTGGTTTATTTTCAGCTGACGGTGTTAATGAAAGCCAGAAAAAAGTTGCGCAAACGTTAATGTCTTCAGTAGGTATTATCAAATGGCTTGCTAGTGAAGATGAAATAGATAATATTATTGCGGTTTCTGGCTCTGGTCCTGCCTATTTTTTTCTCTTTATGGAAGCAATGGAGCAACAAGCATTAGCTTTGGGGTTTTCAGCGCAAGAAAGCCGAGAGCTAGTACAACAAACGGCTTTAGGCGCGGCACAAATGGTTGTGCAAAATCAAATTCCGATCAGTGAATTACGTGCTAAAGTAACCTCAAAGGGCGGCACGACCAATGCAGCCATTGAGTCGTTTATTGCAGACGGTTTGCCACAAGTTGTAACAAATGCGATGAATAGTGCATTGCATCGCGCTAAAGAAATGGCGCAAAATAGTTAATAGCAATTTATTCGTCCGTTATTTTTGAATATTAAACTAGATCATTAAATTAGAACATTATTTTAAAAAATAGATTAGACAATTAAACTCGACAATTAGATAAATTTTCCGGAGAAAAGAATGGCAGCAATTAATTATTTGCTTGGTTTTGTATTTGACGCATTACTGATGGTTTTGGTTGTGCGTGTTTGGTTACAACTTGTCAGGGCTGATTTTTATAATCCGCTCAGTCAGTTTATCGTTAAGGTCAGTAATCCTTTAGTACTACCTCTTCGCCGAGTTATTCCAGGATTTGGTGGTATTGATGTCGCAACATTAGTACTTGCCTATGTAATCGCGTCACTTAAATTTATACTTATTCCATTATTAAATGGTGGTGGTATTGACATTATTTCAGCGCTATTTTTAGGCTTGTTATACTTAGTTAAACAAACCGGTGTTTTATTGTTTATCATCATGTTGGTGATGGCATTAATGAGCTGGGTAGTGCAAGGATTTAATCCTACACAACAGATATTCCATCAATTAACTGACCCGGTATTACGTCCTATACGTCGTATAATACCGAGTATAGGTGGTTTAGACTTATCTATTCTCGCCGCGTTTTTATTGCTCAATGTGATTAATATTTTATTATCAGGCTGGATCCCGTATTGGACTATGTTGTAAAAAATAGTTTTCTATTTGGTTTATACTTATACATTGAATACATTTTTAATTAGGAGTAATTTATGAAGAACTACATACAGCGTTTAACGTTATTGTTAATGTTCTGCTGTTCTTTCATGTTTTCAGTTCATGCACAAAACATGAAAAAAATGGGTGACATCAACGTACATTACATGGCAATTGGCGCCACCTTTTTAACGCCAGAAATAGCGAAAGCTTACGGTATTGAACGTAGCCGTTACAATGGTTTAGTGAATATTTCAGTACTTGATAATACGCAAAATAATAGCCCCGCAAAATCAGTATCTCTTATTGGTAAAGCAAGAAACAATGTCGGACAGCTTAAATCACTGGTATTTAGAGAAGTTAAAGAAGGTGATGCTATCTATTATTTAGCTGAAGTTAATTACGCTAATGAAGAGACTATTCATTTTGATGTGCAAATTACTGATGGCAGTAAAAAGCATAATTTAAAATTCTCTCAAAAATTTTACGTCGATTAATCCAAAGCTAAAGAAATGAATTAGCGGGCATCACTGTCCGCTTATCTCAACTTCACTCTCCTACTACTTTTTAAATAACTTCTTTCACAGCCCTACACCATTAAGGTATGATCCTCGAAAATCTATTCTCTGAGAAAATGCATGTCTACAGTTGTTTTAGCCACAGGTAATCAAGGTAAGGTTAACGAGTTATCTGCTTTACTTGCCATACACAATATCAACATCGTGCCACAAAGTAATTTTGATGTTCCTGAGGTTGCTGAAACAGGCACAACGTTTGTTGAAAACGCGATAATTAAGGCACGCCATGCAGCAAAAATAACCGGCCTACCCGCCATTGCTGATGACTCAGGTTTAGAAGTTGATGCGTTAAATGGTGAACCAGGGGTTTATTCGGCGCGTTATGCAGGTGAAAACGCCAGCGATGATGACAATACCCATAAGCTTTTAGCGGCTATGGTTGAATTTCCTGAAATACAACGCAGCGCGCGCTTTCATTGTGTTTTAGTTTATATGTCTCATGAGAACGACCCAACGCCCATTATTTGTCATGGTGTTTGGCAAGGTAGTATTTGTAGCGAGAAACATGGTGACCAAGGTTTTGGTTACGATCCTATTTTTTGGCAGGCAGACCATAAAATGACGTCAGCACAACTACCACGCGATTTAAAAAACCAATTAAGCCACCGTGGTCAGGCATTGGCTTTACTCGTTAAAGAATTAGCGGTTAAAGAAGCAGCTAAAGAGCTAGCGACTAAAGCATTAAATACATCAACAACAAATTATCTAGGTAAATAGCGTGTTAAAAAACCCACCACTTTCTTTATATATTCATATTCCTTGGTGTGTACAAAAATGCCCTTATTGTGACTTTAATTCACATGCCTTTAGTCATGACAGCAAAAGTGATAACAAGTCTAACGCCTTAACGCCAGGCTTGCCTGAAAAAGAATACGTCACTGAGCTTATTGCTGATTTAGACCATGATATTGCCCAATTTAATTTACAAAATCGTTCTTTATTCAGTATTTTTATTGGTGGCGGTACACCGAGCTTATTTTCTCCCGCAGCAATAAAGTCATTGTTAACACAAGTATTAGCTAGGTTTTCCTATGACAAAGACATAGAAATCACCCTTGAAGCAAACCCTGGTACGGTTGAAGCTGACAAATTTAAAGGTTTCTTTGATGCTGGTGTATCACGATTATCCATAGGCGTGCAAAGTTTTGAGTCTGAAAAGCTTATTAAGCTTGGTCGTATTCATGACAGCAACCAAGCAAAAAAAGCGGCAGAACTCGCGACATCGTGTGGGGTTGATAGTTTCAATTTAGATTTAATGCACGGTTTACCGCAGCAAACCTTAGAAAATGCACTCGATGACATAAAAACAGCGATTAAGCTGGCTCCAACTCATCTATCTTGGTACCAATTAACCATTGAGCCTAATACACCTTTTCATTCAAAACCACCCAAATTACCGATTGATGATATTTTGTGGGATATTCAAGATCAAGGTGTTGAATTACTTGAACAAGCAGGTTATCAACAATATGAAATATCAGCCTATAGTAAACCTGAATTTCAATGCCAACATAATCTCAATTATTGGCAGTTTGGTGACTACTTAGGGATAGGTTGTGGCGCCCATGGAAAAATTACTGATATTGATAAACAAGTGATCTATCGTACGATAAAAGTCAAACACCCTAAAGGTTATCTAGATAGCAAAAGAGAGCATCTTGACCATTTAAATGAAGTATCTAAAGACGAACTACCTTTTGAATATATGATGAACCGTTTAAGATTAGTATCCGCTTTTACCCTTGATGAATATCAAGCGGCCACGGGACTTGCTGCGCACACCATATTACCTAAATTAGAACTCGCTAAAAACAAAGGTTTAATGAAAAGTTTTACTCAAAATTCCATTAGTAATAACATTAACAAGCACCAAGTTGAGCAATGGCAAGTTACCAAATTAGGGCATCGTTATTTAAATGACTTACTCGAGATGTTTTTATAAATGACCAACAAACACCAACCTGTTAACGAACAAGACATACTTGATCATTACTTTATGGCCAAGGCTTATCAGCTAGCACAAAAAGCCGAAGCTATTGATGAAATACCGGTTGGTGCTGTTGTGGTTGCTAATGGAGAGATTATTGGTGAAGGTTTTAATCAATCGATATTACTCAATGACCCTTCTGCACATGCTGAAATGTTAGCCGTTAGGAACGCAGGGCAAAATATTTCAAATTACCGATTACTTGATTGTACTCTCTATGTAACCTTAGAACCTTGCTCTATGTGTGCAGGTTTATTGATCCACAGTCGTATAAAACGACTGGTCTTTGCGGCAACTGACTTAAAAACTGGAGCAGCAGGTAGCGCTTTTGATCTCGTCACTCATGAAAAACATAATCATAGCATTGATGTCACTACCGGTATTATGCAAGATGAGTGTAGCGCGCTTTTATCGGCTTTTTTCAAAAGACGAAGGGCTGAAAAAAAAGCCCTTAAGCAACAACAAAAATAAAGCCCCATTACAATCCTCGACTAATACGCTCGCTATAACCCTCCTTATTCTAGCTATAATCCCCTGACTCTAGCTATATTCAACGAATCTACTGCCGACATTCAATAATTACACGGTCAATTATTAACGAATACACTATATTTTGTTAATTCCCAGTGAATTTATATGTAATAATGTTGTTTAAATCCATCAAAAATAAGAAATTATGCGTCATTTTATCATTAGAACATTCATTTTATTAGTATCATTACCAGTATTAGCCGATAATTATCAAGTAAGTGATTGGGTTGCTGACGGCACGTTTACCAAAGGAGTTGAAGGTCCCGCCAGTTCAAACGATGGTGTATTGTATGCAGTAAATCACCAAACAGAGGGAACAATAGGTAAAGTTATTGGTAAAAATAATGTTGAATTATTTGCCAAATTACCTAATGGATCGGTAGGTAATGGTATTCGTTTTGATCAGCAAAACAACATGTATATCGCTGACTATGTTAATCACAATATTTTACGTATTGCATCAGGTACTCATATGGTTGATGTTTATGCTCATGAAAGAAAAATGTCCCAACCTAATGACATTGCCATTATGGACTCAGGCATACTGTTTGCTAGTGATCCCAATTGGTCAAAAAGTAGTGGCCAATTATGGAAAATATCCAATGATGGTTCGGTGACATTATTAGAAAAAGACATGGGCACCACTAATGGCATAGCTGTTAGCCCTGATAATAAAAAACTCTATGTGAATGAAAGTGTGCAGCGCAATGTTTGGGTTTACGACCTTGATGTACAAGGGAACATCAGCAATAAAAAATTGTTTATTTCGTTTGAAGATCACGGCATGGATGGCATGAGAACCGATCTAGAAGGTAATTTATATATTGCCAGGTATGGCGCAGGAGTTGTTGCTATGGTATCTGCTCAAGGGAAATTAATACGCGAGATAAAACTCAAAGGACAATTCCCTACCAATGTCGCCTTTGGTGGAAAAGATAATAAAACAATCTTTGTCACCTTACAGCAACGCGGCGCTATTGAGACCTTTACCAGTGAGTTTTCAGGACGTAATCACCGTAGTAAATAAAGAGTACTAAATATATTTTAGTTCACTTACTGTTAGTGAATAAGCGAATAGCATACTATTCGCTTTTATTATTTAATACGTTATTCCTTTTTAGTAACTTGGATTCAAATAATAAGTGCCTCACCATCTTCATACGATGCTGAAATGTCATAAAAATAATACCCGTTACATTAATTTTCTGATTTTTTATGCGTAGTAATAACTAATCAGCATTAACGTTCAAAAAAGGTATAGTCTTTTTATCATTTCCTCCTATGTCAGTACTCGTATAAACCGCACTAACTTTTAAGATATTGGTTTAATAGATTTAATCAATATTTACGCCTGAAACTTGCTCATCGTTTAAAAAGGATATAGTTTATTATCTAAAACATGCTTTCATTAAACCAGAGTTATCAATGAATCTCACTAAAAGAAATTTTCTTAAAGCCAGTGGTGCTACTTTAGCGTCTTTATCTTTAACAACAAGTGCACTTGCTAGCGCTTCACCACAAGCTAAAAGCCCAAATATAGCTAAATTAACCGATATTACGGCTAATGTCGCCGCTATTTCACCACAAGAACGCCTTTTAAGAATTGAAAAAGCACAACAGCTGATGAAAAAATTCAACATCGCTGCATTAGTGATTGAGCCGGGCGCGTCAATGGATTATTTTTCTGGTATTCAGTGGTGGCGTAGTGAACGTGTTACCGCATTAGTCATTCCAAATGAAGGTGAGGTTGGTGTTGTTTGTCCCTTTTTTGAAGAGCCCAGTATTCGCGAAACCTTAGCAGTAGGCGAAGATGTTCGTGTATGGCAAGAACACGAAAGCCCTTTTCTTAAAATTAAACAACTACTAACAGATAGAGGTTTAAACAAAGGTAATATTGCCTTTGAACATTCAGTGCGCTACTTTGTTTTACAAAGCGTAATGGCCTTATTACCTACCATGAAAGATGTTAGCGCTGTTGATATTATTCGTGGCTGTCGACTGTACAAAAGCCATCATGAATTAACACTCATGCATAAGGCCAATGAAATAACCCTTAATGCGTATGCATATGTATGGTCAAAACTTGAATTAGGTATGAGTCAAGACGATGTAAAAAATCTCATGCAGAATGCACAAGCACAACTAGGCGGCAGTGGCATTTGGAACATGGCACTATTTAATCAAGCCAGTGCGTTTCCTCACGGCACCAAACAAAAACAAACATTAACGGCTGGCTCAACGGTACTTATGGATTGTGGTTGCAGTGTTCATGGTTATCAATCAGATATTAGTCGTACTTTTGTTTTTGGTGAAGCAAGTAAATACCAAGAAAAAATATGGAATACGGTACGTGCAGGCCAACAAATTGCTTTTGAAAAGGCTCAACTTGGCGTTGAAGCTGGGCACGTTGATGACGCCGTACGTGCTCATTATGAAAGCCTTGGTTTAGGCCCTGATTATAAGTTACCCGGTTTATCTCATCGCACTGGCCATGGTATTGGCATGAAGGGTCATGAGGGTGTCAACTTTGTTCATGGAGAAAAACAGAAACTAAAAACCAATATGTGTTTCTCCAATGAACCCGGCATATATATTCCCGGAAAGTTTGGTGTTCGTCTTGAAGATTGTTTATACATGACGGATAAAGGGCCACGTTGGTTTACCATCCCACCAGAGTCTTTAGAGTCGCCGATTGGTAACATTGAAAAACTAATAAGCGCTTAAATATTAGCTATTAACTAGACATTAGATAAATATTGCCTTGGTTTACTTTCCCCTACCAAGGCATTTTCAAACGCGTTATAAGAATTGTATTTACTCTTTTACAACTTAACTTCTTCACCCTCATTAAGAATATAGAGTTGAATATCAGATTTTAGTTCTTTATGCATGTGCAATAACCGCTGCAATGCTGAATGAGAACTATGGTCGCCCATTCGCCAACTTGAATTGCCATAGCCCCATGGGATCATCACTTTACAGTTAAGCTCTTTTGCAGCAGTTAAAGCATCCTCGGGTGTTGTATGTACATAACGATACCATTCACCGTCTTCTTTGTGATAATAGGAGGCTATTGGCATCAAGCATATATCCATATCCCCGTAGCGTTCATTAATGTCTTTAAAGTGTTTGGAATAGCCCGTATCACCGGCAAAAAATAATCGACGTCCTTGGTGTTCAACAACCCAGCCGCCCCAAAGTGTCGTATCATTATCCTCGTAAACATAAGGTACCCAAATTCTGCCACTAAAGTGATGTGCGGGTACAAAGTGAATATCGAGCTCGCCCAATGACTTAGTTGAAAACCAAGCCATTTCGTTAATTTTATAGCCACCTTTTGCAAAGTGCTCAGCAAAACCTAAGGGCGTAAAATAGTTAACATTGCTGCCGATGTTGGCAATATCATCTTTATTAAAATGATCATAGTGAATATGTGAGTACAAAACAGCATCAATGTCGTTTTGTTCAGCCGATGTTAGCCATGCTGGTTCTTGGCGATAAAAACCAGCACTTAGACGAAAAGCCCAATTTACTGGCCAATCAAATTGTCTACTCACAGGATCGAGTAAAAGCTTACTCCCATCAGGACCTTGAATATAAAAGCTGGCATGCCCTAACCAGCGAATAGAAAAATGGGTATTTAATATCGGCGGTGTCTGTTTACCAGTGAACTGGCAGGTTTCACTATTGTCAACGCACGCTATAACGTCTGAACTTGGATAACAGTTTTCACTACAGCTTTCAGGATAGTTTTTTTTACCCGGATAGAGATTAGAAAAACGCTGTCGATCAGTCGAGTCTTTTTTATATTTTATAATCGAACGATCATCTTCAATGTGTTGGACTTCATTAGGTGTCATACAAGCTGTAAGCAAACTTGCTAAGAAGGTTAATACAAACCACTTCATTTAAATTTAATCCTTTGGGTAATTCTTATTTTTACATTAATTATCATACACTTGAAAATAAACACACAGCTGACATGTCTAAGATAAGCAATCAGATAGTTTAGTGTAAAAACTATAATTGGATTATTGCCAACATATCGTCATCATCTTCATCCATACCCACTTCAATAAAACCAAAGCTCGCATAAAATGTTTTAGCTACTGGATTTTTAGGATGATAACAAATCTCTATTTCACATAATTCGTTTTTTTGCTTAATTTCATCGATAGCCAACTGCAAAGCTTGCCGTCCGACACCCTGCTGCTGAAATTTTTGATCGACCATAAAGCGCCAAATTGAACTTTTTATTGATGTTTCCTCAACCCACATCAAGAAGCCAACAATATCTTCATTCAAAGTAATAGCACGGCACCTATACCCGTCGTTAAACTGAGCTTCAACCAAGGACCACATATTACAAGCAACATAATCTTCCTGTTCTTTTAATACATCAAGATCGCATACCTGTGAATAGTTTTCCTTATTTATCTGACATAAAGATACGTTCATATAATTCCTTAAAATTTCTTCTGAGCTGAACCTCAGCTTGATCAATGACGATGTAACCACTCGCGGATATAATTTGAAATTACACCAATTGAATCAACATCTTCGATAACCAAGTCACTGTTTCGACGAACTTGTGCAACAGATTCAAGGTAAATATCTCGAAAATAATCTTCGTATTTGGCTAAATAAGTAGGGATTAGTTTAAGAGATTTTTCTGCATTTAAACTGATATTTCTCTTAACCAGCCGCGCCAGACAAATCTCTAACGGCAGATCAAGTAAAATAACTTTATCAATTAATGTCGACATCACTTCACGTTCTTTACCAAAAGGTTCTTCAATAAAAATATATGGGCTTTTTACTGTCCTTTTTAACTGTTTTAAAGCATCTGTAAATCTTGGTGTTTTAATCAATGAGGCATTAGCGCCATCTGCTAACCACTTTTTCATATCTTGAGGGTAAGTATCTTCGTCAACATAATCATCAAAAAATAGTGATGAACAGTTAAGTTCTGTTGCGAGCTGCTTAATCAGCGTGGTTTTTCCACAGCCTGATGCGCCACTGATAGCGATAACTTGAGGTTTATTCATGGTGTGTTAACTAGGCTTATGATTAAATTAAATGACGGTCGTATAAGCTATATGAGGTGAATTGCTCTATTTTCAATTAAACGTTTAACATTAAGGTGATAACAAGTCTTTAGGTTCATCTAAGTCACATTTTTTACAATTTAATTGATGACCTAACATCTCATCACGGCCTGCTACGCTAATAACCCAAGATCGGAGCATCCAAGGGGGATTATGCCTGACATGCTGAAAATGACCACAGTGCAGTTGTGCAACCCAATCATGTTCTTCATCTTGATGATAACCAGTGATTTCTTGTTTCATATAAATTAAATAATTAAGAGTGAACAACGGGTAAGAAAGAATAGCCGCTAATAAAACGATTAGGCTATATTATCTCATCAGGACTAAACAATATAGCCGCATAGGCTTTGAATACAGTAGCCATTATTATTGGCTACAATGATTTAATAAACGCTTGAATAAGGGAACACCCGCGACAATCACTTCGCTGCTATAGCTATTAATTGTATTTAACTTATCTTCTAGCCTAGCTTTTAACTTGTTTTTTAATTTAGCCTCTAACTTATTGCTATCTGCTTGACTGAAGCTGTTTTTTGATAAGCAACGCATTGTTATATCAAGAGCGACCGTATTAAAGACCTCAAGGCTTGTAACAAGTTCCGTGAGTGAATGCAGTTTTGAGTTTTTGCTGATCAACAAACGAAGTTTACCCATATTCCCTTGCCATATTTGTAGTTTATTTTTAATTTTGATCAAAGCATGCTCATCACCGGCTTGATAATGTTGAAGCCACTGCGCCATCGTTATTAGTGTAAAACTCTCTACCGGTAAATAATCAACAAACAAATTTAATGGTGCTTGCTGGTGATAGAGACCCTGCTGAAACTTAATATGATGCCGAGTATAATAATGCGCAGGTTCCAGTGCTTCAGCAAAGAGAAGTAACGCCGCTATATCCTTATTTTTTGTTGCTACTTTTACTTTGTTCTCTTGTCCTGCTTTATCCTCTTGTTCTATTTTCTTTATTTGGTTTTCTGTTTTTAGTAAAGAAAGAAAACCACTTTGCTGTTGCTGTTGATGAGCTAATCCGATGATATCAGCTGCGTAGTTATCCATGATGTTAAGTCGTCGATACATATCATCAACATCGGTTAACGCTTTGGCTGACCAGAAACGTTCAGCAATGGCGAATAATCTCGGCCATGTTCGTAGGTCTATATTACTCTCATCAACCATCTCACTCCACAGTGCTGCTTCACCACCTAAAATATTCTTAGCACTCAAACGATCAAGTTTAGGCAGTAAAGTTATTTTTGGCGGTAAAATTGACAAGCGTTTTTTCCCTTCAACGGGATATGGCGCATTGCCTATTAATATTTGCCCTGTTAAAGAATCCGCATTCGATAAATCAAACGATGCTGACATTGGTCCCATCCATGTATCTACTTCAAACATGAATTGATGATTATCATCATCTGCAATGGTACTCATCATACGGATTTTTTTATGATGATTGTTATTCAGTTTTAAATAGCCACTCGTTGTTTGGTCAGGCTCTTTTATCAGCGTTAAAGAGCCTTTTACCGCGCTACCTTTACGTCTGGGCATAATAAACTGCCACGATTGCCACTGTGTCTTTTCGTTAAACTCTGGTGGTTGTGTTTCATCCGTATTAATTAATTCATTACGATAGTGGTATGACGTTGCTTGTGCTTGGTCGATGTAAAAACCGGTAGAGAGTAACCCTTGGTAACCTTGACTAGCAATCTGAGATAAAGACTCCAACCCTCGCCATGATTGCACCATAATACTGTTAGGTAAATCAGCTTGAAAAACCTCATCCCACCCCATCATTTTTCGTTGATGTTTCGACAGTATTTTTAATACTTTTTCATTAAAAGCAACATGTAACTCTTCACTGTTATTGAGTTGATGTTCTTTCATAAAGGCTTGAATATCTGTACTTTCGTTCCACTGCAAAGGATGTATTTCATCCCCACCAATGTGTAAATAAGCATCTGGGAATATTTCAGTTAGTTCCTGTACCAGTGTATCAATAAAGTCATAAACCTTTGCATTACTAGGATCTAACAGTGGTTCAAATACGCCCCAATGGCGTTCCATCTGATAAAGTTCGTCTGGCTTACTGGTCAATTCAGGATAAGCAACGGCAATAGCTGACGCATGGCCTGGCACATCAAATTCAGGCACAACACGAATGCCCAATAAACTGGCGTATTCAACCACTGACGTCATTTCTACACGACTATAATACCAACCATCTGAGGCAAGTAGTTGTAGCTTTGGGTAGGCTATTGAGGCAAAACGCCAGCCTTGATCATCGGTTAGATGCCAGTGGAAAACATTTAACTTTGCCGCAGCCATACCGTCTAATTGACGCTTAATTGCAGCAATAGAAATAAAATGGCGCACACTATCAATTAACAACCCACGCCATTGAAAACGCGGTTTATCGATAATAGTTAATGTGGGTAATGTATTTAACTTAGCGTCATTGGCAATAAGTTGACTCAACGTTTCTAAACCATGTAAGGCACCAAAGTCGCTGCTTGCCATGATCTTAATTTTTTTATCATCAATATTTAACTGATAACTTTCATCATCACCCAGCGCGGGTAAAATATAATCTGTATTATTATCGGTGACTATTACTTGTACTTCAGCGTTTTCAGCGATACTGAGCTCTACTGACTTTAGCAACGAATTTTCATTATTCACTAAATAATTGTTAGTTAAGTGCGAATTAAAACGAGTTATTACGCTCTGTTGTCTTTTAATACTCATGCCTTTAAAAGAAATGAGAAGCTTTTCTTTCATGACAAATTGGCCCTCGTGTAATTGCACCGACTGAGGGTAAGGCATTAAGTTCAATGTTGTTTTTGCGAATGTTAAGTTAGGTAAGCAAAAATAAAGTAGCAGAAAAGAAAAAGTGCAGATAAAAATCTTATTCACGTTAAGTACCTATAGTTAAAATTATGTGATGTTGAAATTAAAAACTGAAAATTAAAAACTGAAACTAAAAAACACGCCAAATACTGGCAGATAATTAGCTCAATCTGCGATCAAATCCGCCATTGAAGACTGAGGAATGATTGCCCCTGAAAATTGAATAACACGACCCGCCAATTGATGAGCAAACTGCGCTGCTTCTCTAATGTTATGAGCCGTTAAACGTTTAGCTAAATACCCTGCGGCAAAAGCATCCCCGGCAGCACACGTATCGATAATATTGTTTGCCGACAAAGCGATACTAGCGATACTGTCAACGTAGTAAGGTTCGCCACTTTTTTGCAGTTTATTTTGAAAAACCAAACACGGTTTTTCCCCTTGTTTGATCACAACTTCTGGTACTTTCCAAGCTTGTATACGTTTTAAAATATCATCAACACACGTTTCACCGTATAAAGCATATTCATCTTCATCCGTTAAAAAAGCGATATCAGCCAACTGCATGGCTTGTTGGTAATAAGGCAATGCAAGCTCGCCTTGCCATAATATTTCACGATAATTATTATCAAAAATCACTTTGCCTCCCGCACGTTTATAAGCAGTTAAGCACTTAAAAAGGTAATCACGATCATCAATACTTAAAATAGCTAGGCTAATGCCACTAAAATAAAAGTAATCACATTTTTTTTCAGTTAACGTTTCACAAAAAAGTTGATGTGGGTTTTGCAGATAATACTTTGCCGCACTATGGTCACGCTCGTAAACAAAGCTTCGCTCTCCTAGTGCGTTGGTATTAATACGATAACGCCCTGGGCATTTGCTTTTAATCTGCGTAACAAGTTTTGTATTTATGCCCTCAATTTGCCATGCTTTAAGTAAACGCTCACTGTTATCATCAATACCAAGGGCTGTTGCATAGGATACTTGCAACAATTCACGCTGAGCTGTTCTTGCTAAATAAAGCGCGCTATTAAGAGAGTCGCCACCAAAATGTAGGTCATCGTCGTCGCTTTCTTCTAACATGCACTCACCAAAAAAAAGAATGTGGGTCATCACGATGCCTGCTCTTCAACTAATATGGTATTTACCTGAGCCTGCGCACTAGCATCTTCCATTTCAGCACGCTCTTTCGCTAAAATAGCTAAGGCTTGCTCGTTAGTGACCCTTGATTTTTTTGTCAATAAACTGGTCACTATACCAAATAGACTTGCACAAAAAACCGCTGGTATGACAGGGTTTCCCCAATAAGCGTTCAAGTTCACATCTAAGCTAATTATGGTAGCTGTGACCATACCAGTAATTAACGACGCAATCGCGCCTTGCCAGTTATATCTCGGCCAAAAACGACCTAATAAGCCACATACACATAACCCTGACATCAAAATAGCGATCATTTTGGTGATATAACTAATAATATTGTTAGATGCTAGAGCAAATAATAAAGCAATACCGATCGTAAAAATTAAACTTAAGCGTGATAACCACACCACACGATCTGCTGCTGGCATGGCCCCTGTAAACAAATGATAAAGATCGCGCAATACCACACTCACCGCAGCAATCGCATCAGAACTGGCACTAGATAGCGTTGCAGAGATACCCGCAATAATGATTAATACCCCTAATGCCGTTGGCATCACGTTTAATGCGATATGGGGAAATGCATACGCGGCGTTGTCTAGTTCGGCATTCATTGCATAAGCACTCATCCCAATAATCGCTGGAATAATTGAAAAGGCTAAATAAATAATCCCTGAATAAATAAATGACTTTCGAATAGAGCTAACATCACGACCTGAATATATGCGCTGCCTAAATGATGGTGTTGCCAAAATGCCTACCAATATCGCTAATGCTAATGAAATAGCCGGTAGAAGCCCTATTTTATCTACTGCAAAAAAAGACGTATTATCAATTGGTTGTGCATCAAGCATAGCTTGCCAGCCACCAACATAATCTACTGAAAATAATGCCATTAAGATGAAACCAGTAAATAATATCAAGGCTTGAATTGAGTCAGTCCACACGACCGCAGTATAACCACCAATAACCACATAAATGGTAAAACTCAAGGCTATTAATAATTTGGCCGTTGTTGCATCTAAACCGGTTAACCACGCTAAATACATGCCGCCACCTAAAATATGAGCGCCTAACCAACCGATACTGGCAACATAAATAATACAAGCAATGACATTTCTAATATAAGGATGAGCGCCAACATAATAGGAAAGCTCTTCACTCATGGTCATAAATTTAAGTTTGCGAACTGGAGCAAATAACCAAGCAAGTAATAAAATACCAATCGCGCCGCCAATACCGTACAAAGTACCCGCCCAGCCATTTAAATAAGCAAAACCGACCGCCCCCATTGAGGAACCCGTGCCAACCATAGTCGCAACTGTAGTTCCCAAGGTTAATAGTAGCGGTAAACTTCGTCCTCCCAGTAGAAAGTCTTCACCGGACGTCTGCCGACGAGAAACAAACCAGCCGATAGCAATCATTGCTAACATGTAAGCAATAAAAGCCGCTAAAAATGTATATTCCATAAGTTAACTCTTAGGTTATTTCATATTTTGGTGTTTTTGGGACTATTCTGGCCTGTTTTTGCTATATTTCAGGTGTATTATAAACGTTATAAAACAGTGACTCCGGGTTAAGGTGCTTTATAACACGTCACATCCACTTCAACTTTACAATCAACAACTAAGTCAGCAACCATACAAATTCGCGCAGGGGGATGTTCACCAAAAAAGTCTTTAAAGACTTTGTTAAATGATTGAAAATAACGAGAATCAGTTAAAACGACTTTAACATGAGCAACGTGCTCTAAGCCGTAGCCTGCTTCTGTCATGATCTCAATACAGTTTTCAATAGCAATGCGAGTTTGTTCGATAATACCGCCTTCGACGACTTCACCATCACGCATTGGCGTTTGCCCAGAAACCATTAACCAGCCACCTGCTTCAATTGCTCTTGAAAAAGGTAAATGTTGTCCACCCGTACCTGTACCGCCGCTGGCACCATGTCGTATAATTGTCATTGTTCTTTCCCCTTCCCTTAAATTAAATGTTAAATGTTAAATAATGAGTCATAATTTTTAATAGGTTTTTTTGATAAGCTTTTTTGGTAAGCTTTAGCTGAGTTCGTCAATGACCTAACGCACGATGAGATAAAAACCGCCCAGCTCGCTGCTCAGCATTTTCATTTGTGCCCATACTTTCTTGATAACTTAACTGACCGTTAACCCAAACTTGTTTGATACCTGTAGACGTTTTAAATGGGCTAACAAAATTTGCACAATCTTTAATGGTGTTAGGATCAAATAAAACCAGATCAGCAAAATAGCCTTCTTTGATAAAACCACGTTGTTCTAAACTAAATTCTGTCGCTGACAGTCCCGTCATTTTATGAATAGCCTGTGTTAATGGCAGGAGGTTATTATCTCTACTGTAATGCCCAAGTACACGAGGAAAAGTTCCCCATAACCTGGGATGAGGGTGTGGATCACAAGGTAGGCCATCAGAACCAATCATACTGGTGGGAAATTTAATAATATTACGCACATCTGCTTCATAAATACCGTGATATACAGCGCCTGCGGGTTGTAAACGCTTGGCCGCTGCCATTAATGGCATATCCCATTGCTGAGCAATACTTGCTAACGTTTGGCCTGCCATTTCTGGATGGTTAGTTGACCAGGTGATGAAGATTTTAAAATCTGCAGTTACTTGTGCTAAATCTAAAGTACTTGAACTGGCATTATACGGATAACAATCACAAGCAATATGTTGATGCTGTTGCGCCTTTTCAATATGTGCAATTATTTCACGAGAACGTCCCCAGTTTTCTTTACCTGCGCACTTCAGGTGAGAAATAACCACAGGGACATTTGCCTTTCTACCTAAGGTAAAAGCTTCATCAAGGGCGTCAATAATGTCATTAAATTCAGTTCGTAAGTGTGTGGTATATATAGCGTTAAATTCATTAAGTTCAGCGGCAAGTGCTTCAATTTCACCAGCAGGTGCATAATTAGCATTATGATAAGCAAGCCCTGAGCTGAGTCCTTTTGCACCTTGCTGTAAGGCCAAGCGCAACATTTTCTTCATTTTTGATATTTCTTCAAGACTTGCTGCTCTATCCAAACTATCCATAACTTGAGCACGCAAAGTGGTATGTCCAACAAGCGCAGCAACATTAACACTGGGTTTAACCTCGCTGATAGCTTTTATATAATCAGCTAAACTTGAGTATTTAAATTCTTCTTTGATACCTAGCAAGTTAATTGGATCTGGTGGTACGTCTAGTAAGGTACATGGACTTGCACTGATCCCACAATTACCAATAATAACACTGGTGACTCCTTGACTCATTTTTGAGAACATTTGCGGATTTCTAATCAACTCAAGATCATCATGGGTGTGCACGTCAATAAAACCTGGAGCTAATACCAAACCTGTGCCATCAACCCTTGTTTCAGCCTCGGTATTACATAATTGTCCAATCGCGACAATTTTATCCCCTTTAATAGCAACATCCTGATGAACACTTTTTGCCATACTGCCATCAAAAACTTCCGCATTAAGGATTAATAAGTCATATTGAACTTGCTTCACATCTGTCACTTCTAATCCCCCAACGGCAAACGACCGTTATCTTGTCGGTGTTCGTCCAAATGCATTTTAATACGTCGCAATTTTTCACGTGATTTACGTTGATTTTTTACCGCTAATTCGCTGGCCAAAATGTCGATAGCAGCCATCATCACGTAACGTGAAGCACTGGGTTTAAAAATATAGTCAGCTTCTTGGGTTGTTATCGGTAAGTGAATATCAGCGAGTTCAGCTAACTCGCTTTGCGGACAGATAGCAATAACATAGGCGCCATATGTTTTAGCAATACTTGCTGACTGATAAACATCAGGGCTCACGCCTCCTAAGGATAAACACAGCACGACATCACATTCATCAACAGTTGCTGCCGTCATGCGCATTAACATAGGGTCACAATAAGCATGGCTATTAATATCGAGTCTAAAAAAGCGATGATGACACTCTTGTGCCATAACCGTACTGCCACCACCAACACCAAAAATAAGGGTATGTTTGGCTGAAGTTATTAATTGGCTAGCCTGTTTTATAACGGCATCAGTTATCAGCCCAGCATTGAGATTTAAAACGTCATGTATTGATTTATATATCGCTGATATATTTTTTGGGGCCACTTTTTTATCATTGGTATATCGCTCCCCTACTGCTACTGATTGTGCCAACTTTAGTTTCAAGTCTCGTACATTTTTACAGTCAAGCGCTTTTGCTAAACGGGTAATACTGGCATGACTGACTTGTACTTTATCGGCTAATTCACTAATTGGCGCATGCGCGGCGTAACTCATGTCACTTAATATAAACTTGGCAATTTTTTGCTCTGACGGTCGTAAGTGCGGTAATCGCTCATTTATTTGAGAAACTATATCCATTATGTGTACTCTATAAATTAGAAGTAAGTGGCGATCTGTTTTTTAATAACAAAGTTATCATCAACAAGACCTATAAAACGCCACTTATCCATGGTTAGACATGGATGAGAAGTTGAAAAACTGATCAGATCGCCAGGCAATAACTGTGCGTCATCCGGGATATTCATCATGCTATGTTGATCCATTACTTTAACAATCTGCCATCTTGCATCAGCGGGCATTGGCCGATAATTATCAAAATGTTTCTTGGTAGGGCTAAAATATAAACTCGGCGTAGGGAAACCGGCATCAAAAGCAACATCACGCTTGCCCAAACCTATAATTGCCAAGCCCGGCTCTGGGATAGAATGCACATATGCCCAAACTTCTAGACTACTGCTTAATTCTCCGGTCTCTTCGCACGCAAATTTTGCTGCCAAGGCACTGCGCTGCATCACTATATTTTGCGCGTCTTGGTATATACCCGTATCATGAATTAAATAACATCCCGGCCTGATAACCACGGTATAGTCGAATGAAAGTTCATTATTTATTAAGGTGTCCGCGACAACATCGTACCAAGCAGAACCTGCCCCGGTAATGATAAATTCCTCGCGAGTGTCGATAATATTTTGATCCTTTAATTGTGTAGCCAGTAATTGAATGCTGCGGATGAAATCGACGATTTCGTTTTTTGCATTTCCCCCCTGTATGACGCCCTCGTAAAAACTTAGGCCGCAAATATTTAAAGACTCATATTCTTTAATGACATCACATAACGGCTTGATTAAATTAATATCACGCCAACCACAACGGCCACCTATAACACCTATTTCTAACAAAATGTTTAACGATACATTTTCATTTGAAAAGTATTCCCCCAGGGCTTTTGCATTTTCAATGGAATCAACAAAACAATAAAACTCGCAGTCACCTTTTTTAAGCAATGTGGCAATCAATTCAAAATGTCGACGACCAATCAACTGATTCGCTAAAATAATACGCTTAACACCATGTTGATAGGCGGTAAGCACTTGTGGAACAGTCGCCAGACTTATCCCCCAGCACCCCGCTTCTTGTTGTAATTTAAATAATTCTGGCGCCATAGTCGTTTTACCATGCGGCGCTAATTTAACTGTAGATTTTTCGCTAAAGGTTTGCATCCAACGAGCATTATTTTTGAGTACTTGTTCATTAAGAACAGCAACGGGGAAACTGACCTCTTCAGCTAAAAGATCCCAGCCCAGAGTTGGTAATTGGCTTAGCCCACCGGAGCCTTTTTGTGTTATTTCAAAGGTGTTTTCTGTACTACGGGTGTTTGACATTAATCACTCCATCACTCAAAAATTAAAAATATTTATTCACTTTTAATTATAAGTTATTCATATTTTTTACGATGATTTACAAAATACTTGTTGCATTTAGCGTCACTTTACTGATAAAAAGTAACAAGTTCAATAGATGAATATTGTTATTTAGTAACTTAAATGTATTTTAAAAACTAAATAAGTCATAGTTCTTTTGTAACTAAATAAACGATGTAAATAAAATGATTCTTTATAACAAAAGCAAAGTGGTTAGTCCCAGTTTTTAAGACAAAACTGACTTGATTACTCTCAATTTTTAATTAAGTTGCCGAAGTCACTTTTCTTAACAGAAAATATTGATTTTGCAATTGCGATAACAAAAGTTGATAGAAAAGTATCGTAATGTGATTGAAAAGTGTATCTTTTGCTTTGAATTGAGTTGCACACTGAATGTGGGAATTAAAATCCCCTTATCTTGTGCCATTGAATTCAATTTACTCCCACTAAATAACCTTGTTATTTTTTTTGAAGTAAAATATGACAGCGCTGTCACTGGTAAAATAGAATCATCAACATAAAACAAGATGGTCATAAACATGGCCACAACAAAGTAACAACAAAAACATGTAAGGGTAAATTATGTCAAACAAGATATTTAGAAGAAGCTTATTAGCAAGTAGCATTGCTGTAGTTTTAGCTGGTAGTGTGGCTCCATCAGCTATGGCTGCTGACGCTGACGCTGCTGCTGAAAAAGAAATAGAAGTTATTCAGGTACGTGGTATTCGCGGTAGTACTAAAGCAAGTATTAATGCTAAGCGTTTTGCTACATCACAAGTTGATGGTATCGCTGCTGAAGATATCGGAAAATTACCTGATGTAACAATTTCTGATTCATTACAACGTATTTCTGGTGTTCAAATAACACGTGTTGCCGGTGAAGGTGGTGTTGTTGCTATTCGTGGTCTTCCTCAGATTGACACAACCATGAACGGCGAAGTATTTTTGAGTGCGACCACTATTGATGAAGCAGGTGCAGATTTCAGTAACTTACCAGCACAATTATTTACCGGTGTTGATGTCTATAAAACGGCAACCTCAACCAATGCTGCTCAAGGTATTGCCGGTGCTATCGATTTAAAAACACGTCGTCCATTTGACCTTGATGAAGGTTTCACTTTCGCTGGTGGTGTTGAAGGTACACGTGGTTCAATAAGTCAAGAAAATGACCATAACCTTAACGGCTTAGTTAGTTATAATGCTCAAAAATGGGGTCTATTATTATCTGCAGTAACATCAAAAGCCGTTTTATCAACAGATTATAATGGTTACTTTGATACTTCAGAAGATGGTGGCATTGGTGCGGCTAACGCTAACAACCAAGGCTGGGGTGGCGATTCTCCAAGTAGTGCTACTCATATCGTACCACAAGGATTTGCTGCTTTTAATAAAGAAGAAGAACGTCAACGCGACGCGTTTCAATTATCTTTCCAAGCTGATTTAGGCGAAGGTTTTGAGTTAACGGCTGACTATTTTTATACCCAGCAAGACCGTTTTAACCGTAAGCAAGGTTTATCACATAATAACCGTTGGGCTACTTTTAATGGTTATGCTTCTGGGGCCCCTGGTGGCTTTACTGGTGATATGTTCACTGTTCAACCACCCGCTGCAGACTTAGATGATAACCCTGATACTCCGGATACACTTCCACCAATACAAAACTGGGAAGGTATTAATAAATACAACCTAGAGTCTTATCGTTTACAGTCTTTCACCCAAGTTAACAATAACGAAGAAGAGTCTCAAAATTTAAATCTTGAATTAAATTATGACAACGGTGGTGCTTTAACCGGTCAAGTTCGCATGACTCGTGCTAAAGCCACTGCGAAAATGCGTCATGGTTACGGTGAAGGCGATGTACTAAGTATTGATCACAGTACACTAGCGACTGGCCAAGGCCAATTTTCTCAAGGTGAGAACTGTACTAACGGTGAAGCAATTGTTGGTGATAACGGTGGTTGTTACGCTATGTTTGCTCCGGGAGGCATTCAAGACCAATTTACAGTTGGAGTGGATGTTTCAGGTGAACACCCAGCATTTTCAGGTTTCGACCAAATGGTAAATGGCGGCGGTGGTTCTCGAAGTGTTGCTGATTATATGAGCGATATAAACTCATATCATGTTGGCGCGTTTTCATCAGAAGGCAATACGGATGATACCGGCGAAATGAACACGTTCAGCACTAAGTGGAACTATACCTTTGAAGAAGGCTTTATCACCAGTGTTGATTTTGGTGTTCGTACCATGGAGCGTACTGTAGACCATGATCAATTTACCTATACTTCCAATTTTGGTGGCGGTTGTGATATAGCTCAATGGAAAGCTGTCGATCAATATACTGATAGTGCAGGCTGTGAAGGAAATGCTGAAGCAGGTGAGTACTTAACCGAAGCAGGTGTTTTTGCTAATGGATCTCCTGTGATGAAATCAGGTGATGCAAACGGCGATGGCGTTGTCGATAACGGTGAAGTCATACCAACAGTGGCTGGCGATTGGGTTCCTTATACGATTTTACCGCCAACCCGCCTAGATGAACATACCTCAGTTTCTTTCATTGAGAATTTAGGTGGTGTTAAAGGCTTACCCGGTGTTTGGGCAATTGACCCAAGTAACTTTAAAAATCCACGTCAATTTCATTTAGATACTTTTGGTAATGTTGCCCGTACAGAAAACGGTGGCGGTACTTATGATGTTGAATTAAATGAAGTCAGTTATTTCTTCCAAGCTAATTTTGAACATGATATTTTCAGTGGTAACTTTGGTGTAAAAGTTATTGAAACAGATTTATTTGTTAAACAAAATCTAGTTGGTTCTAACTTACCTCATTCTGGTTTAGGCCCTGATACAGGTGATAACGTTACTGAAAGAAGTTATACCGAATATTTACCCTCATTTAACTTAGCCGCTAATGTTACTGAAGATATCATTTTACGTGCAGCTTATTCTCAGAATATGCAAGCATTGGATCTTGATGCTTGGGGCGATGGTAAAGTGGTAGGTCGAGTAAATGATCCAACATGTGATTGTTTACGCGTAGTAAATGGTACCCAAAACGGAAATCCAGAATTGAATCCTTGGCTTTCAGAAAATATGTCATTCTCTGCTGAATGGTATGTTGGTGAAGCGTCAATGGCATCAATTTCATTCTTTAATATCGAAATTGAGAGCTTTACAACTGGCGGTACTGTAATGATTGATGAGCCAGATGATGATGGTATTCGTCGTGGTCCATGGCCTTTTGCTACCCAAGTGCAAGGTGAAGGTGGCGATGTTAAAGGTTTTGAGTTGAATGGCCGTGTTGCCTTTAGTGATGTTACTGACGTTAGCTTTTTATCTTCATTTGGTTTAGACGCTAACTATACTTACAACGATAGTTCACAAGAAGCAAAAGGTGTATTGGGTAACGACTTACCGTTTGAAGGTATGTCTGAAGATACTTATAACTTGGTCTTATGGTTTGAACAAGATGGCCTTTCTGCCCGTGTTGCTTGGAATCAAGTTAGTCCACGCTTAATCACTCAAGGTGGTGCAAACGTTGGTGGTCAATCACTTTATCAAGATACTTATTCACAAATTGATATCAGTGCAAACTATGATGTTAACGAAAATATCAGTGTTTATCTAAGTGGTGCAAACGTGACTGAAGAATTCCAACAAACTTATGTTGAATTCAAATCACAAAAAGCCTTCCAAAATTTATATGAAGCTCGTTACACTGCTGGTGTTCGCGTAATTTTCTAAAACACTAGAAAATTACGATTGAAGACTTAGTGTAAACTAAAATAAACCGCTACATATTTGTAGCGGTTTTTTATTTTAAAAAATAGTAACTCATTGTTTATTTTAAATTAAATAATAAATTTCATTTGATACTATTGATATAAATCAATCTTATAACGTAATAGAATGCTAGAGTATAAAATAAAATAGTATTTTTAGGTGGATAAAAAAACAACTCATCTATACCCACTATGACAGTACAAAATTCAAACAGTACAATTAACGGCTAATAATAATGACAACTAAAAAAATTCAGTCCATCGTTATCGTTGGTGGTGGCACCTCAGGTTGGATGACAGCTGCGGCCTTAAGTAAACATTTTAAAGAAAAACCCGTTAAGATCACCTTAGTCGATTCGTCAAAGATTGGTACCATCGGCGTTGGTGAGGCAACTATTCCTACTTTACGCAGATTTTATCAACAATTAGGCTTTAGCGATTTAGAGGTTATCAACGCGACTAATGCAACCTGTAAATTAGGCATAGAATTTAAAGATTGGTACAAAAAAGACCACTCATTTATTCATCCCTTTGGCATTTATGGGCAAGGTACACAAGAGGTTGCATTTCATCATTATTGGTTAAAAGCTTATCAATTAAGTGGTAAAAATGACTTCGCCGATTATTCATTAGGTGTCAATTTAGCCCAAGAAAACAAATTTACTTTACCTGACAAAAAACCTAACAGTCAACTAGATGTTTTTGACTGGGCTTTACATTTTGATGCAGATTTATTTGCCAAATTGATGCGTGATTTTTCCCTCAAGAATGGGATCACCCACCTTGATAAAAACATCAGCCAAGTTAACCTATTAGCCATAGATGGCGGTATTAAATCGCTAACATTTGAAGACCACAGCCAGTTAAAAGCTGATTTATTTATTGATTGTTCTGGATTCAAAGGCTTATTAATTCAACAAGCGATGAAGACTGAGTACATCAACTGGAGTGAATGGCTGGTTTGTGACCGCGCTGTAGCTTTGCAAAGTGAAGCAACCAAATCACCGTTATCTCGCACGATATCGCATGCACAAAAAGCGGGTTGGTTATGGCATATTCCTCTACAGAACCGTACAGGCAATGGCCACGTTTATAGTAGTAAATATATGAGTGACGATGAAGCAACAGCCACACTTATTCAAAACATTGATGGTAAAGCGCTTAATTCACCGAGACAGTTCTCATTTACTCCCGGCCGTTGTAAAAAATCTTGGAATAAAAATTGTATTGCCGTCGGCCTTTCATCCGGCTTCTTGGAACCCCTTGAAAGTACCAGTATTGCTTTAGTTGAAACCGCGATTAATAGGATAATATTGTCCTTTTCAAGCAACGAATATGATCAACAAGCTATCGAGCGTTTTAATGAGGTCACCGCAATGGAATATGAGCGAGTTCGTGATTTTATTATTTTACACTATCAAGCTAACCAAAGAGATGACTCCCCCATGTGGCAAGACTGTCGAGAAATGATCTTACCAAAATCATTAATTGAAAAAATGACAGCATTTAAAACAACCGGGAAAGTCATTCGATATCCTTGGGAAATATTTGGCAACGATAGTTGGCTAGCCATTTTTAATGGCTTTCATTATATACCTGAAAGCTACGATAAAAGAGTTGATAATATGACGCTAGATTATTTAAACGAAAATCTAGCTTATATGCGTAACAAGATAAAGACATCTGTAGATGCAGCAGATAATCACCATGCCTTTTTAACAAAAAACTGTGGTTTTAATAAATAACCCACCCTCTACTGAAGCGTTAAATTTGGAGTTATTAATGAAGACAACTCAAGATCCAATTAAAAAATTTGTTATCCTTGGTGGTGGTACATCAGGCTGGCTAGCGGCAGCTATGATAGGTAATATTTTTAAGCATTCCGATGTTGAAGTAGAGCTTGTAGAATCTGCCGACGTGGGCATTATAGGTGTTGGTGAAGCCACTATTCCGCCTTTACTAAAAACGATTGAAGCCTTAGGTATCGACCAAGTCGATTTTATTAAAGCAACACAATCTACATTTAAATGGGGCATACAATTTGAAAACTGGCATACCCTCGGAGCTTCATATTTCCATCCCTTTGGTACGTTAGGACGCGACATCGACGGTCATAATTTTTATCAATGTTGGTTGAAATCTAAAGCTGAAGGGGATAATTCCCCCTTAATGAGTCATTCACCTGAAAACATTCTCTCTGAGAACAATCGTTTCTTTTTACCTTTTGAGGCAGCTAATACTCCCCTTGCCAGTGCAAATTACGCCTTACATTTAGATGCCGTATTGGTTGGCAAGTACCTACGAAAATTTTCAGAAAATATAGGTGTTAAAAGAACGGTAGGACATGTTGAAAGCGTTAATAAAAATAACACCGGCTATATTGAAAGCTTAAGACTAAAAGATGGCACTTTGATTGAAGGTGAGTTTTTTATCGATTGTACTGGCTTTAAAGGTCTGTTAATTGAAGGCGCATTGCAAACAGGTTATGACGATTGGTCTCAGTATTTACCTTGTAATCGTGCTGTCACAGTACAAACTCATAACATCGCCGAAACCAAGCCTTATACCATAGCAAAAGCACAAGACGCAGGCTGGACCTGGCGAATACCTTTGCAGCACCGAACGGGAAATGGCTATGTTTTTTGTGATAAATATTGCAGTGATGAACAAGCCATAACCGCCTTATTAGAAACTGTCGATGGTGAGGTTATTGGTAGCCCTCGTATTATCCCCTTTGTTACTGGCGTGCGAAAAAAAACCTGGCATAAAAACTGTCTAGCATTGGGTTTAGCACAAGGTTTTTTAGAGCCGTTAGAGTCAACGGCTATTCATTTGGTATCAAAAAGTCTCGCTTTATTTATTCAAATGTTTCCTGACAAAACATGTAATGAAAATTTAGCCAATGAGTTTAACCGTAGAGTTCACGCTGACTATGAAGAAATCAGGGACTTTCTCGTATTACATTATTGTACAACGTCTCGAGAAGATACTGATTTTTGGCGTTGGTGTAAAAATATGGATATTCCCAAAACACTGCAAGAAAAATTAGACTTTTTTAAAGTAGCAGGAGGTTTAAAACCAGGTATTGAGGAGCTGTTCCAACCCACGAGTTGGTATGCCGTATTAACCGGTATGAATGTTATTCCTGAAAATTACAACTCAACTATTGATGCTTTAGATTATCAAAAGTTAAAGATCAGCATGGACAAAGGTAAACAAGCGATTGTTGATACGGTTATGAAACAACCTAGCCATGATCAGTTTATACAAAAATATTGCTCTGCGAAGAAACCTAGCTAAACCTAGTTACCTAAACTTAACTTTTAACTTTTAACTTTTAACTTTTAACTTTTAACTTTTAACTTTTAACTTTTTCAATATAAAACAGTAG